>NZ_JBEHVP010000004.1:0-96571 GCF_040227275.1 Coprococcus sp. RTP31081st1_H1_RTP31081_211007 | reverse complement strand
AGCTATAGTCTCGGTCTTTGTCTCGCCACAGTTTGTACAGGTGTACTTTCTTGTTCCCTCTGTCTTGTATGTTGGCTGTATTGTCACTACTCCGGCATCCCATGCATGCTTTGTACATACCAGCTTGGCTATCGTTTCGGTCTTGGTTGTTCCGCAATTCTTACACGTATACTTTTTGGTTCCCTCTGTCTTGTATGTCGGCGCTGTCACAACCTTGCCGCTATCCCACACGTGGCTCGTACATACAAGTTTGGCTATCGTTTCGATCTTGGTCTCACCGCAGTTTGTACAGGTGTACTTCTTGGTTCCTGTACTTGTGTAGGTCGGCTCCTTTGTCACCACTCCAGCATCCCACTTGTGGCTTATGCACATCTCGAATGTATACTCGGCATACTCCTTGTTATACTTGCTTGAATTGCTTGAATCCTTAGTTTTCTTTATATTAGGAGAATCTGTAATAAAATACACCAGCTTACCATACTGTTCTCCAAACGCATATAAATTATTTCCTGTTGAACTATTATACTGTGTTCGTATATTTATAAGCTCTGTAGGAATTACATTTGTCGATGTTATATCTATCTTGTTCAAGCTATCCGGAGTAGTAAAATATAAATTATCACCTCGGAGATGTATTGAACTATAAACACCGGGATAATACCCACCACTCGGAGTTGTCCATTTTGCAGTGCCCGAATACAAAACCTTGTTTATGTTAGTCGAATACTGGTACTTATTTATGTTAAATGATGTTTTCGAACTGCCCTCACTTATGCTGTACCAATAACCGTCTTTATAAAAAATAGCTTTCTCAATACCATTCCAGAACTTACCACTCTCATAAGTGGTGTCCACCGCTGTCGTATATGTATCTCCCCACTGTGCACTGACAACCATATCCGTTCTGTCCTTAGTATGGTTGATGAGTGTATTCTTATTCATTGTATCAAAGCTGACAAGGAAATAATCATGATATGATCTTCCAGGCATATCCCACACCGGATCGTCCCAAGTTGCATCTATGTGATACCATTTTCCATGTATCTTAACTATGTTCCACGCGTGATTGATATTTTCACTTGATGCGATTGCACATGAAAGACCAGCCTCTCTTAGCAGATAAAACATAGTCTCGGCATATCCCTGACACACACAACTATGTTTAACCAAAGCTCCATACATATCGTACCCGTGATTTGCAGCAATCGTTCCATTGAAATAATCCTCATATGCATATGCAACTGTGGATGTGAGATACTCATGATATGCAAGTACTATCTCTTCATCGCTCATTCCACTGGTATCTATCTTACTCTTGACTTCCTGAAGTGCAGCATCAAGCTCCTGCTGCTCCTCCTTTGCATTTGTCAAATATGTAAATGCTATTTTGGTGATTGAAGAGCCAGAAGTCCAATATGTATAGCCTCCCGATAGACTGATAAACTCGGGATGAGAATTGATAATAGATCTTACTGCCCCGTTATTAATATCGTCTCTCGTAAGGCCAAGTTCCGATACATCTATACTCGTCTGCCATGCCTTGATTCCTTCAACAATAAGCTTCTCAAGTGCTGTTGCATCATATGTAGATGCCAGTGAAGCCGCACCATCCTGCTGCTCAACGACAACGCCAAGTCCGCCTTTCTGCAAAGTGTCGTCCAGATCATCATACCCTACCGTAACCTGACTCTCATCTGAACTTACCCGTGTCTGATCAGATGCATATGCTCCCACTTTACCGCCTGGCAATAGCACAACCGCCGCTGAAAATGCCAAGGCACCGATACAGATTTTTCTGCTCAGCTCCCTTAACAACTCAGACCTTATACTGCCTGCCACCACTCTATATGATTTCCTCTTTTTTATCATAAAACTCCTCCTTAAACGATACGTTCCAACCTTATATTTCCGTTCATCCCTCAATACTTTTATTATATAGATTTTTGACACTGTTCGATAGCTTTTTACCTCACTTTTGTACATCTTGTAGGAATTGACAAATTGCGCAACTTTGAGCAATTCATGATATCTTAATCATAAGCAACTATATCTCTTATTTCAAGCCGTTTTTCTTAATTATATACAATATTGTCCTGATGAATGGCAGTGTATATATTTTGTATATTTTGCACAAATTGAAATGTATTGTCAAATTACAATTGAATTATTTGTCTATTTGTGCTACCTTTAAATAGCAAGCTGTGCAACCGTTTGCGCATATATTCTACACTAAAAACAGATCACATAGAGCACATTACCTTTATTTATAGGAGATGACAGATAAATGAACAAAAACAAGCTTTTTCCACAGATAAACGGAATACTACACGGCGGTGATTACAATGCTGAACAGTGGCTTGACCGCCCTGATATTCTGGCAAAGGATATCGAGATGATGAAGGAGGCAGGAATGACTTCCGCTACTCTTGGTGTATTTTCATGGTCAGCATATGAGCCTGTTGAGGGCGAATACCATTTTGACTGGCTGAAGGATGTTATGGACAACCTGTATAATGCAGGCATTTACACCGTTCTTGCCACGCCATCGGGCGGCAAACCGGCATGGATGGCACAGAAGTATCCTGAGATCAGGCGTGTGGATTCATATGACGTCAGGGAACATCAGGGCGTCCGTGAGAACCACTGCATGAGCTCACCTGTATACAGAGAAAAAGTTGCCAATATCATCCGTCAGCTCCACGCCCATGTGGGAAACCATCCGGGACTCATCATGTGGCATGTGTCAAATGAGCTTGGTGGCGAGTGCTACTGCCGTCTCTGTGTGAAAAGATTTCAGAATTACCTCGCAGAGAAGTTCGACCACGACATAAACAAGCTGAACAAAGCATGGTGGACCACCTTCTGGAGTCACTCATACAACAGCTTCTCACAGATTGAGCCGCCATACAAAAATGGTGATTTCAGTATCATGGGGCTGAACCTCGAATGGAAGAGATTTACCACATGGAACATGAACGATTACATGAAATCAGAGATAACGCTCCTCCGTGAACTCACCCCTGAAATACCTATAACAACCAACTTTATGCAGCTCTACGATGGTCTTGACTACAGACCAATGGCAAAGGAACTTGATGTGATCTCATGGGATTCATACCCTAGATTCCACAACGACTATGAAAGCCTTGCGGATGTCATGGGGCAGAACACATTTGACCACGCAGTCATGAGATCCATGAAGAAGGATAAGCCTTTCATGCTTATGGAGAGTGCTCCGGGGCTTGTAAATTGGCATCCATATAACAAACTCAAAAGACCGGGCATCCACAAGCTGTTCTCATACAACGCTATAGCCTGCGGTTCTGACACTGTTCAGTACTTCCAGTGGCGAAAGGGCAGGGGCTCATTTGAACAGTATCATGGTGCCGTTGTTGACCATCTCGGAACAAATGACACCAGAATATTCAAGGAGGTTGCCGCCCTCGGCGCAGAGCTTGATGGGCTCTCCGAGATAACCGGCACACTCATCAGATCAAAGGTTGCACTGCTGTTCGACTGGGACAATATGTGGGCCATAGATGATGTCAAGGCTCTGGGGCAGGAATCAAAAAAATATCCTGAGACCTGTATGTCTGTATACAAAGAGCTGACAAAGCGCGGCGTTGACGTGGACGTCATTGCATCCGATGAACCACTCGACGATTACGATGTGGTTGTTGCACCTATGCTCTACATGCTGAGAGATGGCGCAGCCGAGTCTCTTGCCGCATTTGTAAAGAGGGGCGGACAGCTTCTATCCACTTACTTTACGGGCTATGTAGACAAGGATCAGCTCTGTATACTCGGTGGATTCCCGGGAAATGGACTTGCAGATGTATTTGGAATCATCAGTGAAGAGATAGACACCCTGTATCCATCTGACAGAAACAGCGTGAGCTTCACAGATGGCAGTTCATGCGAACTCCGTGACTATGCTGAGATCCTGAGAGTCGGAACGGCGGATGTACTTGGAACCTACGATTCTGATTTCTACGCCGGAAATGCAGCAGTGACAGTGAACAGCTACGGCGAGGGCAAGGCCTACTACGTGGCTGCAAGAATAGATTACAGTAAACTCGGTGAGATCATGGAGCAGATGATGGTGAACGCCGGTATCGCCATAAAAGATCTCCCTGACGGAGTTCAGTATCACTGCAGATATGCAGATGACGGAACTGCATATGGATTTTACCTGAACAACACCAACGAACCTCAGACAATATCTGAAGTTCACGGAACCGACATTCAGACGAAAAATATATTTGATGGCAAAATGGAATTGGCTCCGTTTGGAGTATCCATCATCAAGGAAAATAATTAAATCTGATAATAACTTTTTCCTTCCTTAAACCTTTTTGAAAAAGGCGGTGATACTTCTGTTGTGTATCACCGCCTTATGTGTTCTATTTCCAGCATGGACTCTCAGTCCTATATGCATTTTTAGTTCTTTTCAACCTGCTCCAGCTTATCCTCTATCGCCTTGATAACGATCTTGAGGGCTTTTATTCTGGCATACTTCTTGTCATTTGACTCCAATATGTGCCATGGCGCAAAGCTGGTGTTGGTCTTTTCCAGCATCTCATCCACCGCAGTCTCATAGTCATCCCATTTGTCACGGTTGCGCCAGTCCTCATCTGTGATCTTCCAGCGTTTCTCAGGCGTGTTCTGTCTGAGTGTGAATCTCTCAAGCTGTGTATCCTTGTCGATCTGAACCCAGAATTTGATGACGATCGCACCCCAGTCGTGGAGTTCCTTCTCAAATTCATTTATCTCATTGTACGCCCGCTGCCAATCATTCTCCGAGCAGAAACCCTCAAGTCGCTCAACCATGACTCTGCCATACCATGTTCTGTCAAATATAGCCACATGCCCGGACTTTGGAAGTCTTGTCCAAAATCTCCACAGAAAATGCCTTGCCTTCTCGTGTGGCTCCGGACTTGCTATAGGATTTACCACATAACCTCTCGCATCAAGTGCCTCCGCTATCCTTTTGATATTTCCACCTTTGCCTGCCGCATCCCAACCTTCGTAGCCTATGATAACAGGTATCCTCTTCTGATAAAGCTCATTGTGCAGTCTGCCGAGTTTCTTCTGCAGCTTGTCAAGTTCCTCCTTGTACTCCTCATCCGTCAGTTTCTTGTCGAGAGACACCTCGGAAAGTTTCGGGATCTTCTTGAGCGCAAATGTATTCTGCAGTATAGGTACAGCATGCCCCTGATTGAGCAGCGCAGTCTCTATTCCCTGATTGATGATATCGAGTATCTGAAGTTCTGCCCATTTTCTCTCCTTTGCATCTATCATGTACCACGGTGCATTTGACAGATTGGTGTCATACATAAAGCTGTCAAATGCCTCAAGATACTCGTCATACTTTTTGTTCTGCTTCAGATCATGCTTAGACACTCTCCAGTTTGTCGTATCATCTTCAAGAAGTGTTTCAAGCCTCTTCTTCTGCTCGTGCTTGTCTATCTGGAAGAAAAATTTCATGACCAGATATCCGTTGTCCGCCAGAGTCCTCTCAAATCTCTTGGTGCTGTCAACTCTCTTCCGGTATTCCTTATCTGACAGCTCCCCGGACATCTTGCCACCTACTATGTCCCTCATCCAGCCACCATCCAGAAATGCAAACTCCCCCTGTTCCGGTATTCTCGTAAAATACTTGTACAGGAATGGTCTGCGTTTTTCCTCGTCTGTGGAATATTTCACTGACTCAACGTTGAAAAATCTCGGATCCATATTCTTGATGATCCTTCCGACAAGACTTCCCTTACCTGCAGCACCCCAGCCTTCAAATATGACAAATACAGGTATCTTGCCTTCCTTTACCTTGATCTGATTGCGTGTCAGATTCTCTCTGGCGATCTTTAACCTCGCGTCTATCTCCTCATCCGATGGACGCTCCGGCTTGTTCCAGTCCTTTAACATGTAACCCACTGCTCCTTTCACATTGTCTCTTCATTTGTTTTTATGAATAATATACCCCGATTTACAGAAACTAATGCCGCTTCGCATTTACTAATACAAATGCCGCTTCGCGTCATGCTTTTTCCTTCTTGCTTTTGGCAGACTCGAACCCTCGCGCTGCCGCGCTCCATGTTCGGCTCCGCCGAACGGGTTCTCGTTGATATCGCAAGAAAAAAACAAATGCCGCTTCGCGTCGCTTGTTTTTTCTTCTTGCGATATCATTATACTACTTTCTTTTGAGTTGATACATCTGAAAAAACATTAAGATATGTGAGGAAAATGAATGTTGCGAAGGTAAAATTCATATGATATAATGTCAGCAACAATGAAACAAGAAATTCTGACATATGCTTTCCCAAAAGCATAACGAAAACCCCAGTAGTTGGCGCTACTGGGGTTTTCTCCGTCTTTTA
Organism: Coprococcus sp. RTP31081st1_H1_RTP31081_211007; assembly: GCF_040227275.1. Classification (NCBI taxonomy): domain Bacteria; kingdom Bacillati; phylum Bacillota; class Clostridia; order Lachnospirales; family Lachnospiraceae; genus Coprococcus; species Coprococcus sp. RTP31081st1_H1_RTP31081_211007. Next base: position 90,194 of record NZ_JBEHVP010000004.1, on the reverse strand, counting down.
AAGGCGACGTACTCCTTGGGCTGATTACCACTTACTTATCTCCGTCCAGCCACTGCGCTCCCCCTTTCCTAGCCTGTCTAGGGGTGGCAACATCTGTATTGTGACATATTATCTTTTTCTTTTTAATAGGTTTACATAACTATACAAAATGTATAGTTTTATACATTACTACATATAAAATCCCCGGCAGCATACTGACATGTGTCATGAATTTCAGGTACATATCAAAGGCCACCGGGGCTTAATTATCACTATAATTCTCTATATTATGACAGCTCCAGATCCGGCTTGCCATACTCAGCAAGTTTCACATCATATGCCTTACGCATAGCTGCCTCGAATGGTATCTCCTTCATAGGAGCATCCAGTTTTTCCAACAGATAATGTACAAAATCAGGATTCTGAATGAGCAGTGGTCCATGAATGTATGTCGCAATTACTCTGTTCTTGCAGATTCCCTCATTCATGGTATCAGGATTGCTGCCCTGTCCGATCTCCACCTTGCAGAATGTCATATCATCAGGTATTCCGTAAGTGTGGGCAAATCGGCTTGTGTATCCGATGAGTGTCATATCGTTGAACTTCGCCTTGATGAGCGTGTTGAAACGATTCGGAGCCTGGCGGACTGAGTACATGCCCGGAACAACGCCAAGTCCTGTAACTCTGGTTCCATCCTCTCTCTTGATATAATCACCAAGGAGTTCCATGGAATTGCCAACCAGAAGGAAAAGCGCCTTTCCATCCTTCATGCATGCTGCGATCTCGTCCTTGTACTGCATCAGTCTGTCAAGCACGAGCTCCTGGCTCTTCTCGCTCATGGAACACATATACACCATGTCTATATTCTCTTTGAGGAAGAGTGGCTTCTCATTAAGTCCTGTTGTCACAAATTCCGCATCCGGCAGACATTTCTGCAGGTACATTGTATTTCCTTTGTCACCGTAGAGTGTACATATTTCCGGATATAAAATCTCAATCTTCATTATTTGTCACCCTCCAGTCTCTTGATTATCTTCTTCTTCATCTCACATGACATTCCGTAATTCTCACAGTCGTACAGGATATATATTCTGTCAACACCATCTATAGTCACATCGTCTGCCGCAGCGACCTCGCTGAGATTTGTGAGTATCTTCTCCTCAGGGATACCAGCCAGTAAGCATCTCACCTTGTGGTCGTAGCATCTAGGTCCTGTGCAGATGACCTGTACAACATCATCCCTGTTGAACTGCTCATACTCCAGATCGTATATCCAGCCTGAGAACTCTATACTCTTCTGTCTGTCCTCAAGATCGTCCATCGCAAGGAGGATAGCCTTCTTGCCCTCCTCATTTGCCACATACTCAAATGTTCTGGATGAAGAAACCGCACTCTGTCCCTTTGAGAGCGCCTGGATTACTGTAACACCATTCACTGTGGTCTCGTTGTGGCGGGAATCCGGTATATGGATCTGACCCATGAGTTCCTTGATTCTCTCAGCCGAGAGACCGATCTCGCGCAGTGCCGAGATAACTGTAACTTCATTATATATATTGAAGAGAGCTGTATGGATCAGCGGATAAACTGTCTTCTTGTCTCCCTCCTGTATAGTAATTGTCATCTTCTCTCTGTCTATGTCGGTTGCCAGATACTTCTTGTCTGGTGAGTGAAGTCCACACTTCGGGCATACCACATCGCCGATGTGATGATATCTGAGGTAATTGTACTTCAGCTTCTCGCCGCAGTTAGGGCAGATCTGGTAATCCGCGATAAGGTTGTATGGCTCGGTCTTGTCATCAGGCTGCTTGCCGATTCCATAGAACACTCTGTAGCTGTCTTTCTTCAACATGCTTGAGCAAAGCTCGTCCGCATTCAGGATAACCTTTGCAGAATCAGGGCAGTAGGTATCTATGACACTGAAAATATAGTCAGGGTGAGCATTTCTCTTGAGTGAATCTCTGAAAAGTCCTGTTACAACAAGATAATCCGGCTTCACATATGGAAGTATCAGCCTTGAAGCACGCTCGTCCACCTCAAATACAGCGGCATCCACTCTGACCTTTCCCGTAAATGTAAGGCTGTTGATGACATTTGTCGTACAGCCAGGGACGATATTGGAACCTGTTCTGTTGCTGACAACTCTTCTTCCATCCTTCTCCAAAACATCAGTTATCAGGTTACTACAGGTGGTCTTACCATTTGTTCCTGTGACACATATCGTAAGCGGTGCTTTGGGCGCCTGTACCAGGAAATCCGGACATATCTTCAGGGCGATAACTCCAGGTGTATGCGTACCGTTCCTACCCAGGAGCTGGATGAGTCCCTTGCTCAGTTTTGCGGCTGCGAGAGCCACATGAAATCTAAAAGATGACATAGCTATTCATTCTCCTTATATATACAAATAAAACTCATGTAATTCTACAACCTTTGACAGATGTTGTCAATTATACCAGCACATAACAAGACTATGATTTCGCCTCTTTCCAGTGTTTCCTGTAATTTATCCTGCGATATGAATTCGGAGTCGATCCATATTTTGTCTTGAAGCATTTTGCAAAATAGCTTCCGCTGGCAAATGCCAGATATTGCGATATCTCCGTACAGGAAAAATCTGAATACAGAAGCATATTTCTGGCAGTCTGAAGCTTCTTCTCCATGATGTAATCTGAGATTGTCTGACCGACCTCCTTATGAAATAGTTTGCTCAGATAAGAGCGTTCCACTCCCACAAATTCTGAGATCTCTGTAATTTCTATTCTTTCATGCAGATGATCATACACATAGTCCATCGCCCTTACACAATGAGGTGATATAGCAGCTTTCTTTTTCACCTTTTTCATCCGCCTGGCATAGTCCATAATCAGTTGGTTATGTACATCTATGATCTGCCGTTCTGTCTGCGCCTTGTCCAGCTTATTAATATAGAAGTCACTGAGATTGTAACTCTCCATCTCCTCCATCCCCTCTTCTATGCAAAATCTGGAAATCATTGCCACTAGCACTATCTCGTGATATCTCCTATTGCGAACCTTGTCATCTGACAATATTCCTCTTGCAGCAAGAACAGCCTCATCCTCATCGCCTGTCAGCAACATTCCAGACAAAGCTTTCACATCACCGCTGCTCACAAGCTGATAAAAATCGAGCTCATTGTCGTATGTGGAATGTGCCAGTCCATATTCCCTCTGGACAAACTGCTGTTTTACTATCTCATTCGATATCTTCATTGTCTTTCTGCCTTTCCTCTGTGATATTCATATATCTCTATCACACATTTGTTATATAATTGACACATTTATTATATTCTCTTATCAACGCAAATGCTACTATAAAGTCACAGAAAACGAAACAGGCAATGAGTGCAATATATATTTTACTATTTCACAGGAGGTTAAAGATTATGAGAACTTTAGACGGATTCAAAAAAGGCGTAAATTTAGGTGGATGGCTTTCACAGGGACCACTTGACAAGGAGCATCTCGACACATTTATCACAGAAAAAGATATTGCAAGAATAGCATCATGGGGACTTGACCACGTTCGTCTTCCTATTGATTACGACAATTTTGAAAACGAGGATGGAACTGACAAGGAAGGCGGCTATGCTTACATCGACTCTTGTATAGAGTGGTGCAGAAAATACAACCTCAATATGGTTCTTGATCTGCACAAGACATATGGATATATATTTGACGACGAGGCTCATCTTCTTGAATTCTTCCATGAGAAACCTCTTCAGGAAAGATTCTATGGAATATGGAGAAAGCTTATAGACAGATATGCTAAGGATGCAGACATAATGATGTTCGAGCCGTTGAACGAGGTCGTAAGTCCGACCGTTGTAAACGAGTGGAACGAAATATCAAGCAAATGCATCGAGATCATCCGTGCGAAAGCACCTACTGCCAAGATCCTGCTCGGTGGGGTTGGCTACAATGCTGTTACATCTATAAAGCTTCTCCCTCATCACAACGATGAGAACATAGTTTACAATTTCCACTGTTACGAGCCAATGGTATTTACCCACCAGTCTGCTTACTGGGTAACAGGTATGCCTTCAGATTTCCATATCGAATATCCGGGGGATTTCAATGACTACATGGAGAAATCCCGCCAGATCGAAGGGTGTATGCATGGGGCCATCACCGAGAGTAGCCTTGGACTTAATTCCATCGGACCTGATTTGTTCGAAAAAATGTTTCTCGACGGCATCAAGGCTGTTGAAGAAAGAGACGGATTTATGTACTGCGGCGAATATGGTGTTATAGATCAGGCACCACTTGACGGAACTCTGAACTGGTACAAAGATATCCATTCTGTATTTGAAAAGTACGGAATAGGCCGCGCCGCATGGAACTACAAAGAAAAAGACTATGGTCTTGAAGGCGAACACTACGCTCCTATCATCGATGAGCTTGTGAAGTATATGTAAAATGAAATAGTCCCATTACTTGCAATGTCTGTTATCACAGTGTACTACTCCAATCACGCTCATCTACCTTTGTTTCAACTTGTTTCTATATGCACGCGTCTCCGACCTCGATAAGGACGTTGAGGATCTCCGACGCGGCAAAGAAACGTTGAAACTCAGTCGATTTCGCTACCGATTGTGTGTAGTACACTGTGATGATCAAGACATTTTGCAAGTAATGGGACTAATTTTAGGATTCAAATACAAATCCCCCTCTCATCAAAGAGTAATTTTTGTGAATCTTTTCATTATCTTAATCCCCATGTTCCATTTCCAACACCATGAACTGAATAAAACAAGTCTCCTTTTCCTTTATAGTTCATAGAGTCTGAAGAATGATCTTCTATATTCTTTCTAATTCCAGCCTTTCTACCTGGAGTAAGATTTATACCACTAATCTTTTCATACTCCTCATATAGTTGTGAGTACGAAGCCTTACCTCCTAAATTTTTCATTGACTGTATGATAAACTCTAACTGCGTCATAAAGCGCCCCCTTTTTTAACTCTCTATTCTCTTATAGCAGAACCTTTATAAACATATCTTCAGGATAGTTTACACTTCATTCTCTCTGTCTTGTTCATACTTTAAATTAAATACTTTTATTGTTCCGTCAAATCTACTTACCATCTTTAATCTTATGGTACTCTTCAGCGTAGTTGCTTACATTCACATGTTGCTTTGTATTCACATTCTTGTTAATTAACAGACAGACTGTCTCTACCCCGCGGGTGAGCGGGAACATGTCCACAGGGGTCATCTTGATGACCTGGTAGCCGTTCTTTATCATATATTTCAAGTCGCGGGCAAGGCTCTCCGGGCCGCAGGATATATACACTACTCTCTTAGGTCCAAGGGTGATGACCGATGACATGAACTCCTCCGTGCTTCCAGATCTCGGAGGATCCATGAATACCACGTCTATGCTGTCCCCTTCCTCAGCGACATCCACCATAAATCTACCTGCATCGTTACTGTAAATGTCAACATTCTGTATCTTGTTCATCTTCACATTCACCCGGGCATCATGCACTGCTGCCTCATTCAGCTCCACGCCGATGACCTTCTTTGCCCGGTCGCTTGCAGCTATGCCTATGGTTCCTATACCGCAGTAGGCATCTATCACAGTCTCCTTCTTCTTGAGATCCGCGTACTTGATGGCTTTTCCATATAGAACCTCAGTCTGCTCCGGATTGACCTGATAGAAGCTGCCCGGCGATATGCGGAAACGCTTTCCGCATAGGATATCCTCTATATGCCCCTTGCCATAAATGACCTGGTTCCTGTCTCCAATGACCATGCTCGTGTCCTTCATGTTGATATTCTGGACAACCGTTGTGATCTCCGGATGAGCTGTCACAAGTGCATTTGCAAGGTTCTTCTTAGACGGAAATACCGGCGATGCGGTGACTATGATCACCATGATCTGTCCGGTCTTTCTTCCGACTCTTATCTGCAAATGCCTGATAAGTCCGGTTCCTGTATCCTCGTTGTATATCTGGAGCTTGAACGACTTTATCAGTCCGGCAAATGTTCTAATGATGGCCGCAGCCTTCTCATCCTCCACATAACAGTTCTCGACTGGAAGTATATTGTGTGTCCCCTCCTCGTACACCCCGGAAATTATTTCTCCGCTCTTCATTCTCCTGAATGCCGCAGTGACCTTATTCCTGTAGTGATACGGATTCTCCATGCCTATTATCTTGTCCACCGGGCCAAATGCTCCGAGCAGGCCATCTATATACTTCTGTTTCTCGGCGAGCTGCTGCTCGTATGGAATGTCCACATACTGACAGCCACCGCACAGATGGGATATAGGACATTTGCTGTTTGGGTTGGGCTTATATTGTGATGAGTGTGCCTGCCGCGGTTTTCCCTGTACATTTTTACCTTTGCTTCCTGTTTTTATTTGTTTCTCTCCACCTGTTACATCGTACTTTCTGCTATGTGTCTGTCTTTTTCTTTCGTTTACGCTGCCACTCGTTTTATTGTTTTTTTCTCTGCGAGGCTTGCCCCCGTTTCTTCGCTCTGCCATCATTTTTATCGCTCCTATTCTCCAGTGAGCGTCACCTTGATCATATCGTGGTGAACCGCCTCAAGAAACTTTCCAAATATATCCTCCGTCCTGACCTTCATACTTGATGTATTCACACACGGATGGCATCCAAGATACTCGCCCTTCATAACATCCTCGTCAACAAGCAGCTGCACATGATTCTCATGGTCATTCATGAGACCCATGACGCTGACCGCCCCCGGCCTGATATCCAGATACTTCTCCATATCCTCCGGCGATGCAAATGAAAGTCTCGCACTGCCTATCTGCGATGTGATCTCCTTTGTCTTGAACGGCTTGTCGCCCGGCATCATGAGCAGATAGAACTGTGTCTTCTGCCTGTTGCACAGAAACAGATTCTTACAAATGGTTGCCCCAAGCACCGCATCTATCTCGCTGCAAACTTCCATTGTGTCTGCTGGAGCATGATCTGTGCGCCAATACTCTATGCCGTGATCATCAAGGAAATCATAAACTCTGATCTCCCTCTCAAGTCGTCCTTCATTTGTATCCGGTCTGCCTTTATATAATTCCATTTGTGTGCCCTCCGTTGGTGGTTTATATATTTTCTCTCATGCATTTACGCGTAAATCATATCACGTTTCTTGTGGTGTTGCTATATAAAACAAGCAATATAAAATCAATATAAAACCATGCCTTCGAGAGTGTAAACACATACCGGCAATACCTTGTCAGAATAAAAAGGAACAATCTGACAATATCAAATGCACCTGCGTTCAGCTGGTGCACTCAATAATATCCCATTGTTCCCATTTTGATAATATTATCTACAACCTATTGCCTTGCCTGAGATAATCAAGAAAGCCCTCACATCCCTGACACACATCCCTGTATGTCTCATCAAATCGTCCCGTATACCACGGATCAGCTATAGATTGTCCATATCTTCCCGCATAATCGAGCAGCAAATGTATCTTGTCCTGGTAGTCCGGACCGGTTATGCGCATTGTGTTCCTCACATTTGCTGTATCTGCGCAGAGCAGGTAATCATAATATTCATAATCCCGCCTTGTAACCTGCCTGGCCCTCTTGCCACTAAAATCTGTATAAGCCGTCTTACCTATGCCATGCGCCCTCAGCACTTCCTGCGCCGGTGGGTATATCGGATTGCCTTTTCCGCCCCAGATCTCCTCAGTGCTGGTGGCCGCAGAAGCTATATCAAATTTATCTGCTATGCTGAGTTTTTCTACCATGTCCTTGAGGACGAACTCAGAGATGGGGGAACGGCAGATGTTGCCGTGGCAGATGAAAAGTACTTTTATCATAAAATTCTCCTGTTCTGAAATGCCCTGTATTGCCGTGTTTTGCGTTGATTTATCGACTTTTCCGGGCATAGTATTTTTATTTTCTAAAACTACACTTTTTGCAAAATAATGCAAAACGGAGCAAACGGATGCCTTGTGTAGTAGTCAAATCGTAGTCAGTTAAGGGGGGCAGACTACGGATGGAGGTGTGCATTATTTAACGAAGGAGGGTGTTGAATGTTTGTCTGTTCTATAAATTAATGACCAACATCTATAAAAAAATGTTTCAACATTTATTTTAATGCAGTCAATATCTCAATGCACTTGTTTTTACAATCCTTATCTAATACTTTAACATAATTTTTGGCCATATTAAGCAGAAATTGATTCATTTCGTCATTTTTATCATATGTATTTAAAGTATTAACCATTTCACGCCAAAAAGGTAGTTGATAAACCATATCAGATATCGTCTTCACAACCGTCGGTAAATCAACATATCCTTCTTGGATATCATCTTGCTTATAAAACTCTATTTCCTCCTTAAATTGTTTAGGATTTTTCAATACATCCCAAAAAGAATTCGGTGAAATATTTCTATTTTCAACCAATTCAAAAATAAGTTTTCTGTTTATTTCTTTCTCATCTGAAAAATCCACAGCCAAGAGAGCATTATATATCATAATAAAAATTCTGAATTTACCATCACTTTCCATCTTAGCCATTCGAGCAACAGCATTAAGATCAAGAAGTAATTCATTTGCTATCTGTTCAAGATTTCTGGCTTTTATGAATCCTGTATGTGCTATTTCATTTCTTTTAACAGGAACATCAAATGCAAAGTATGGATAATAACGCATATAGCTTATCTCATTTTTATTGCTAAGTGCTTTTTCAGCCTTTTCTACCAATGAGCCTGCATTCTCTTTATCATCATATCTTATTGAACATATATCAAAGAAAAGTCCTTCAAGTTGAAGTAATCCCAACGCAACAAAAGATTGGTAATGCTTTTCTTCATACAAACGAGCAATATCCATAAATATTTCACGGCGTTTATGTAAATGATAGTTTTGATCAATAAACTCTTTTAGGTTTACTAACACCTTTTTTTGTTCAATTAGCTTCTTAATTTCAGAATAATATTTTTCCGGACTATCTCTATGCATTTTAAGAAATTTCTTTTCTAGTTCAGGACCCTCTAACAGATTTACACCTGGCAATTGTGATATTTTTACAACTGTAGAATAGTCAAAATCAGCATCATAATACTCTGATACCTGTGCGAATAAATAACGTCGGTTTTTGAACATATTTCCCCAATCATCACTGTTAATTTCTCTTTGCAAGGTATCGTAGTCTATTTCTATCAAATATTCTTTAATATCCTTATTTAGAAACATGAAAACATCATTCTGTGCCCTCTTATTTAACTTTGCAAAATATTCTAATTTTCTACGCCTATATTCTGCTTCATTTGATTTGATCCCTTCTAACTTTACTCTCTCGGCTTTATATTTTTTCAATCTCTCATCGATTATTTTTAAATCATTAAGTACTTGACACATAAGATGTATAAAGTTCTTTTGTATCAATTGTTTTTTATCATCTGACATCTGATTCTCATCTATTCCCAACTGCTTAATAAGGTAATTGTTGATTGTAATCTCTGCATTCTCATTTCTTTTTGGAACAGATTGGAGTTTCCGCATAAATCCTTCATTTATTTCTATTCCGTTAATAGTATTTATTAGTGTGTATTTTTCTTCTTCCATTTTTTCACCTCAAATCATTACACATAGTGTATCGGCATCGTTTTTTCATAACACAACTTCAAATTCACCAATTTATATTACCATACTTGCTACATCTCCACCAGCCAAAAAGACACTCAAGCCGTATAGCCTGAGTGTCCTCAAAATTTCTTTCTTATTATATTATCATACCACCTTGAACATATTCTGTTTCAAAGGCTTATCATCCATATCCGAAATTCCCATCTCTTTTCTAGCATTTTCCAATCCTTGCATCTTCTGAAGTTCCTTTTCTGCATCCTCAAGTCCTACATGGGTATAAACATTGAGCGTCACAGCTATATCCGAATGTCCCATCAAATACTGCAGTGTTTTAGGATTCATGCCGGACTTTGCCATATTGGAACAATATGTATGTCTGCAAACATGAGGAGTAATATTTGGCATCTGAACCTTATTAATTTCATTATACCTGCTGACCATATGATTGAATCTGTGTTCCCAATGCATGGCTACAAGCGGCATTCCATCCTTGTCCAGAAAAAGGAATCCCGTGTAACCGTCTACCACTTTTTCAACCTTATAATCTGGTCTATCCTCAATAATTGCTCGAAACATCTCTGTCACTTCATTTGTCATTGGAATAACCCTTGTTCCGGCATTTGTTTTTGTTGGCTCAATTACATACTCTCTTTTGGAAGTTCTTTGTAGCTGATGGCAGATACCGGGAAGTACACATGGTACTTGGGTCTTGCAGGCTTTCCGTCTTTTGCAACCATGTGATGCCTGCTTGGTACAAGAATGAAGTCGATACTTCCGAACATTTCCTTCATCTTCTCTTCCGTTATTCAGTCCTTGGGATCTTCGCTATGGTCATTGTCTATATCCATCGGGATAACATCCGATTCAAGGAAGTTCTGTTCGTTACGGTAGTTGTTGGTGTATGTAGCGCATACATGATCCCTTGCCACGGCAGTCTCCATGTCCTTCGGACACTTAACCTCTGCCTTATTGGGATAGGAGCAGTTCGCTGCATTACCAACGCAGTCGGCAGTAAATATTGTCATCTGCATTTAGGTATCCTCCTTGTTAAAGTATTTAATTGTCATCTGCTTACGCTCTGCGTAGACTATCTCTTTCTGCATCCCGGCTGTCGGCTCACCGAACACCCACAATTCCTTACAATGGGAAAGAACAGCAATATCCATAAACATCGCCAGTTCCCTCTCGGTCTCTTCCGACATGAACTGTGGAAACAACAGATGTGGTGCTATCGGAATAGCGCCCTGGTCGACTGCCATCCGGCAGTAACCTCTCGCACGTCTTACGTTGTTTTCCACATCTCCGCTGTAAGCAGAACAGATATAAACCATTGGTCTGTACTTACCCTTATCAGCCAGAGCGTGATATGGTGTCGGGTCGGCATAGCATTCTGGGTTCTTATATTCGAGCATTCTGTCCGCTCCTTTCATGTGTGATAGGGATGTCTATTCCTCCACTTTCCCACGGACAGCTTTTTTCATTTTGAGCGGGGCATTTTTTCGAGAAATAAAAAAAATGACCTTGAGGAGAACCCTCAAGGCCGTGTGAATCGTTTCATATTATTTTTTATCTTCTTTTGCTTTCAAGGCTTTTCTGATTTTCAAAGCCTCTTTATAATACTTTTCTTCATAATCAGTATGTTGTTTCTCTGCCCATTCCTCTGCATAGTCCAACAGGAAATGCTCTATACATGATAGCATTCTATGATGGGCTCCAAGAAATGAATCTTCCATATTGCGTTTCTTTATCTGTAATGACTTATGGTTTCCATCCTCATTTAATAATAATGATGTATAGATGTCGGATATTTCTACTTCTTTTTCTGCACGTTCCGACCCACGAATCTGTTTATCAATATCATTCATTTCTACAATTCGACTGGCATAACTGAACCAGGACATCGGTATCACATAATAACTGTCTCCACATAATAAATCAGACCACCACGATGTATAAGAAAAGACATTCTCCTCATCAGAATCGCCATCGTCTTCCGGCATATTTTCAACAAGGCAGTTTACGGCATCTTCGGACAGACCAGTCTTCTGGCATATGTCAGCAACCTCAAGATCAGATGACATTATCTCGGACTTTCCATATAAATAATCGAGGGAACAAACCAAGATAACGCTGTATGCATACATATACTGACTCGGCACCTTCCAAGCCTCATCATATTTATCCTGCGTTAAATGATTCTGAATGTTCCTTCTTATTGCCTCAACTTCTTCAAAAGGATTAGTATACTCTTTGTGTTCACGTATCTTTACTATTTCACGGCATCTTTTATTACTGTAGATGGCATTTGCAAGAGTTCCTGTATCTCCCATCTGCCTTGCGTCAGCAACGGTCAGCAGTCTTTTACCAAATGTATTATACTTTTCGGCTTTCTTGGACATTATCTCACCCCTTAAACGAATTACTATTCGTTATAAATATATTCATCGTCTTATAACGGTTAGTATTACGAACTGTTATTCTTTACTTTAGAATAGCACGGATGTATGATTTATACAACAAGAAAACAAATATTTTCATTCCAAAGGAGGAAACAATTATGAACACTACAGCAAACCAGATAGCAAAGATTATCTCTACACCTAACCCTTCAGCACCTATCACAACTCACGCCCTGGCAGGACTTGGTAACGGCAGTATGCAGAACGGTCTCCGAAGAATCGTTAGCTACTTCGCAGCCGAGTCAGCATCCAACTTAAGGCTCGGAAGAATACAGGGTGGCCTTGTCGGTGTAATCGGCACCGCTGCCGTAGCCGGAGGAATTGCTTTCATATACCATGAAACACAGAAAAAGCAGTTAGAAACCGAGGGCAAGGTTATCCTTAACACCCTTCAGAAGTCCGCAAACAAAAACACAGTAATAGTAGAAGAAACTCCCTCCGATGATGTGACCGAAGAGTCTGATACCGATAACAACACTCCTTCCGAAAAATAGTCTCCATTCCATATACACCTCCTTTCAGGGGGCGAATCCGTAACAGGGTTCGCACTTTTTTATAAAAATAGCCCCGAGTTCACTCCCCGGGGCTTTCATATTATTTTATAAGTTCTTTGACTTCCTTCAATGTCTGGTTGCAAGCCTCCATCTGTTTTTCCAGCAACGAAATCTTCTCGACTAATAACTGTGATACACCTACCGGCTCAGCAGTTTCTTCTTCAGTAGTTGGAAGATTAGCTATAGTATAAGCTATTATGGCTCTGTAAGTTGTCGTAACAGGCTTATTTATCGCTGCTGCAATGGTTTTCAATCTATCATTAGACTCGCTTTTTATAGTAACTTTTCTCTGTACGGTTTCATTCTCCTCACCGCTTTCAATATAATCGAGCAAATCTTCCGGGCTTCCTTTAAACCGATCAATAGCATCATTGAAGATAAAGGCATCGCGGGTCTGCTTAGAATTCGTTGTCGGGTACCACCTCTCCCTTAACACCTTTGCCTGTTCATCACTTTTTTTATCAACCAATACATTAATCTGCATCTTCATCTCCTCCTTTATTATCTGTAGCCAATATACTTTCTAGCTCATTATAAATCCTCATTACTGTTTGTTTTTGTTTATCTGTGAGTTCATCAAACCTCTTGTGTTTTACACAAATTTCGTACCATTCCGTTCCCTCGATACCCCCACAATTCCCACAAGTCCGTGGCGAGATGACCTTAAAAGGATACATTCTTGGTGCGTAGTCCCAGCCTTCAGCGAATCCCTCTTCCGAGGTTAGCCAAGCCTCAGATCCACAAATTTCGCAAATATGATGCAATTTAACATCAGAATATTCCTTATCATTATCTTTTAATGGAAGCGGCAGTTTCGTTTCATTAAGAATAACTTTCAAATCATCAAGCCTCCTCAAATAATACATTATGTTTAATACCTTGTATAGCATCTTCAAGTCGCAAACTCCCAACAACCACCCCAAAGATATATGGAGCCAAGGATTCTAATAATTCTGGGATCGCCGCCGTAATAAAATCTGCAAGTTCTAACGGGGCAATTTCTATAGATAAAGAATAATCTGCAGCAATCGTAGCTGTGATGTCGTATTCATCTGTTATATAAAACCGTGGCTGGATCAGATAACTTGAACCATAAACACGGCCATCCGCACCATCTTGATTTTTAGGCCACACATGAGAGTTAATGAAGTTAATCAATTTATATGCTTCAGCAAGATATTTCGAATCTGCCACAACAGATGGACCAGGCTCGGCATAATATACTCTGCCTTCAAAGGCTGTAAGATGCCAATAAATACAAGCCTCAATTCTCTCGGATGGGCTGTTGGGGTATCCACCAAAAGACATAGTCGTTCTCGATACCTCTTCGCACTCATCTTCTATATGACAGTATATCCATCCTGCGATCTAGTTCCAATTCTGCGAATGTTAGGAATAAGCCCAGCTGATACTTCTTCAAAGAACTTTCTGCACATCCTCGGTGAAACTGGATCTTTATCAAAAAGCCATGCTGGGGTAAATGATATCCCAGTAGGTGCATTTAACACTTTCCTCTTTAAGGTGTTCTCATAATAATCGTGTTCTGTCTGATTCAATTTCATATTCAATTCCTTTCTGGGTAAATCCGCTTTACCCCGCGCTGTGTAGTTTTAGTGGTTCTGATTGTTTTCCGGCAAACAATATTATTCATGTATTGTGCTATTCAGCCCATTCGTTCTGTGCAGCACATCCAATAAAGAATATACCATCGTTCTATGCGGCTGTCAATCCTATTTTAGAACGATTTTGAAAATTTTTTCCCCGCCCAAATCCCACATCTCTGTCCATAGGAAAGTGAAAGGAAAAATCCACTACAACTTTTCAAAAAAAATCCCGCCCAAAATCGGAAAGGATGTCCATAGGAAAGTGAAGGGATAAGAACAAACCTTTCAGGAAGGCGGTGCGAATCATGGCAGACAAGACAATGGACGCTTACGAAGAGCGTGATGCTGAACTCGATGAAGAGCTGGCTGAAGTGCTTATCGCAATAAGCGTCATATCAAAAAGGCTTGTCTAATTTCAACTGATTTTCGTAACCATATAATATCTCCCTTATATCTACTCTACTCCAACAAAAATGGCCTCCCTTACTACTATTATTTAAAGGATAATGAATTCCGTCACACTTCCCAAGCAAAGTTAAATCCTTTGGACGATTTCTCCTCGAGCTCTCATAAATATGCATTTGGTATCTATTACCTGTTTTTCCTATATGAAAGCATACTCTTTTCGATGTACGAAGAGCATCTATACTTTCGGGTTTATCTTTAGTTAAGAAAAAGTATACATCTGCTACTTCATCAGCCACTCCATTTACATTCCAATCCCTCAAATATATTTTGTTCACATAAAACAAAGCATACCAACCAAGATATTTTTCATAACTCTCTATTTTCTCTTTAATTTGAAAAAAATATACATCTCCCTCTTCCCATCCCAAGACATATGGTTTATGAACAGGAATTTTTTTATATTCCGGCATCGTCTCTTCTAACTGCACTTTCAACTTGTCCAATACCTTACTTCTCTCATACCTAATTCTTTCTGTTTGCCAACGTTGCGATACTCTATCTTCTTCTATCAACTGAAGTGCTATTGTTTTAATTTTCTCTGTCAATCTTCCCTTTTTCCACAACGTATCTGCCAGACCAAAATAAAAATCATATTTGCAGTCGATATCCTCCATGTCCTCCTGATATTCTGATAATATTTCCTTCAGAGCAACTTCATCACTTTTCCCCGACTTAAGTTTTGCAATATAATCTTCTTTCACATCTGCACTTATGTCATTTTGATAAATGCCTACTCCCCATGTTCCCATCAAATCTCTCCTTAACAAAATATTTTTTGTTTTCAATTTACATTATATCGGCCAAGGCATATTTTTACCAGTCAAAAAGGCACCCAAGCTATATGCCTGAGTGCCACCAGTTTCCACCAATATTCTATTATCAAATCACCTTGAACATATTCTGTTTCAAAGGCTTATCATCCTTGTCCGAAATCCCCATCTCTTTTCTTGCATTTTCCAACCCCTGCATCTTCTGAAGTTCTTTCTCCGCATCCTCAAGTCCAACATGGGTGTAAACATTAAGTGTCACGGCAATATCCGAATGCCCCATGAGGTACTGCAATGTCTTAGGATTCATGCCAGATTTCGCCATGTGACGGACGGCTCGCAATGCTATCAACTTTTTAATTCAAATAAGCACCTCCAAAGCTTTATGTTTCTTTTTCAAACTTGCTGGCGGCGAACAGCATTTTATGCTGTTTGCGGACGGCAAGTCCACAGGGGATAGCCGCTTTAGCGGCGCAAGGGGGTGTAGCCACCTTGACAGAACGAAGTGACGAAACTTAATTTGCTCATCTTTTTCGTATTTCTCAACACTCATTATCTAAGTTCAAGGGAACTGGAAATATAAAAATGGAAATCTTGCTCCTTGCAGTATTCTTTTATTTTTTGAATCAGTTTTTGATTAGTTGTATATTCCAAAAGATACACTTCCACCCCATCCGCCTTGCACGTTTCCAAATATTTGCAGAAATACTCTCTCGTCTCGCTCGTTTGTTCACCAAAAGTTCCGCTATCAAAATCAATACTGCTCCATACTGATTCCTGATTTACACCTGTCATAATCTGATCAATCGCCCCATAGCGTTCCCTATATTCCGCCACATAAGTATCTCCACCGTTGATGATGACCGCTTTTCCAAACGTCATTATGTTTTGTAGAATCGCTGTAATGCCTTCAAAAATACTCTCATGCGGATTATAATAATATACATCACAATTATCTATAAAGAATCCGTCAACACCTTTTTCATATAATTCCTGAGAAAGCTGTCCTATAAACTTCTGCCAGTCTGGGTTTGCTACATCTACCCATTCTTCTTCCTCCCAGTGCTCATACTCACCGATTGCCAGTTCCGCATAGGTTGTATAGTACTCCCTGAAGTTTTCAATCGACCCAATATTTAGATATGTATATACGACTGTTCCATTTTGATGGAGCAATTCAATATCCCTTTTCGTAAAATACTGTGCATCAATTACAATCGTTTCATACATTTTAAATCGTTCCAAAGATGAGGCATCCGCATTTAAAAACACCCCATAATCGTTTTTCTCAAATTCCTTTGCTTGATTGGCTTTCACAAAAAAACATACGCCAATAAACATTAGAACAAATAATACAGCCAAGGCTACTGGTTGTTTGGTCCTCTTCCCGCACAATGCCTCCCTCACCCTTTCGGTAATTCTCGTTTTTTCCTCATGACCATCACATTTTACACATTGATGATTATATTTTCCCAGATTTGTTGCTCAATTTGCATTCAAATTATACCATAACACTTGTGAACAGTTCTACCGTCATTTCTCTCATTGCTGCTTTTTGTGGACTGTCTTTTCTTATTGCCATAAAAATAACCTCCAAACTGAGTAATTTTATCTTACATCAGTTTGGAGGTTTTCCGCCATATTCTGCCCTGTGTTGCCCCATTCTGCAAAGGTATGCATTATCAATACGTGCCCACCCCTACGATGCTTAGCAATCTGTTATTACTTGTCTGTTATAAATGTGTTATATATTGCCTTTATGGCTGTCTCAAAATCACTGTTCTTTACTCCGATTATGATATTCAGCTCTGATGAACCCTGGTCTATCATCTTTATGTTGATGCCTTCCTTTGCAAGTGCGCTGAACAACTTGCCTGCTGTACCACTTGCTGACTTCATTCCACGGCCTACAACAGCTATAAGCGCAAGTCCCGACTCAATCTCAACTGAATCCGGCTCTGCAAGTCTATGGATGGCAGATATAACTCTCTGCTCCTTGTGTACGAATTCATCAGCATGAACTACGATAGTCATCGTGTCAATACCTGATGGCATATGCTCAAATGAGATATCATTCTCCTCAAATGCCTGAAGCACCTTCCTTCCAAATCCTATCTCTGAATTCATCATAGCCTTTGTAATAAAGATTGTACAGAAATCCTTCTTACCTGCAATACCTGTTACAACATAATCCTGCTTCTGGCAGGTACTCTCAACTATCCAGGTTCCTGCGTCCTCAGGCGCATTTGTGTTGCGGATATTGATCGGGATACCGCAGTGGCGTACAGGGAATATCGCATCCTCATGGAGA
This sequence comes from Coprococcus sp. RTP31081st1_H1_RTP31081_211007, assembly GCF_040227275.1. Classification (NCBI taxonomy): domain Bacteria; kingdom Bacillati; phylum Bacillota; class Clostridia; order Lachnospirales; family Lachnospiraceae; genus Coprococcus; species Coprococcus sp. RTP31081st1_H1_RTP31081_211007. Next base: position 72,465 of record NZ_JBEHVP010000004.1, on the reverse strand, counting down.
ACTGATGCACCCATGTATGAAAGCTCACGAAGCTCTCTGTAAGTAATATATTTGATTGGCTTTGGATCTGGGACAATACGTGGGTCAGCTACAAGGAAGCCTGAGACATCTGTCCAGTTCTCATATACATCGGCTCTGCTTGCCTGTGCGACGATCGAGCCCGTTACATCTGAACCGCCTCTGGAAAATGTCTTTACCTTGCCATCCTTGCCAAGTCCATAGAATCCTGGGACAACCGCATGCTGTGCCTTGGCAAGTCTCTCACCAAGTACCTTCTCCGTCTTATAGCTATTGAGATTGCCCTCTGCATTGAAAAAGATAACCTCTGCAGCATCTATAAACTCAAAGCCAAGATATGCAGCCATAATCTTACCATTGAGGAACTCTCCTCTTGATGCCACATAGTCCAATGTGCACATCGGAGCTGGATTTGCAAGATCCTCCAGCTGCTTTGTAATCTCCTCAAAATCCTTATCAAGGGAAAAATCCTTAATCTCAAGGCCTGTGATGATCTCATCATATCTGGCCTTGATCGCCTTCACTTCCTCGGTGAAATCATTCCCTGCCTTCGCAGTTTCATACACATGAAGGAGCATATCTGTTACCTTTGTATCATCTGAAAATCTCTTTCCAGGTGCAGAAGGAACAACGTATACACGGCTCTCATCTGATGTGATGATTGCTCCAACCTTTTTAAACTGCTCTGCACTTGCCAATGAACTTCCGCCAAATTTTACTACCTTTTTCATAATTCCACTATTTTCCTTTGCCATATTCTTATTTGAATGTCTTTCTTCCTTTTAAGATTCGCTGGCGAATCTTGCCGCAAGCTGCCAGTCAGCTCTGCTGACATATATCATATCAGCGGCTCAGCAATCCTCACGGAGTGTATATCTCCGTCAGAGATAGAGTCCAGACTGAGATATAAAACATAAAAATACACATGCATTTTAAACGTCTTTTTGCAATATAGCAAGAGAATTTTAATTTTTGCTATTAAAAAAGGGCAGGCACTCCAATGCGCCCGCCCCTCTGGTATGAAGTCTTCACCACATGATCTAATAATAAACTATTTTGAAATTTCTTCCTTAACCTGAGCAACCCACTCATCAACCGTACCATACCAGTCGATCATTTCCTGAAGCTTTTCTTCCTCAACATCATCATCGCTCTCTAAGATCTGTTTATGCTCATTGAGCACACCGGCCATGTCGACCATTGTATCAACCAAATCCTGATCATAAGCCTGTGGATTTTCGTTGATAATGTTTGCAACCTCATTAAAAGATGTACTTGTCTTATTGAACGCATCAATCGCAGGCTGCTTATCTGCACCGCCGCATGCCACCAGAGACATTCCCATCATCATGGTCATTATGAGAACCATCAGTTTTTTCATTGCCTTTTTCATAATAATTTCCTCCTCTTTATTGCAATCACATAATCTGAGTATATTTTATTATGTATTTGCAATCAGTGAGGTCTAAATGCACGAATCGTACCAAAAATGTATCGAATCGACACTCTTTTACAATGACAGTCTGAGCGTAAACTTGCCATCCTTTTCCGCAAAGCTGAAAACCCCGCCGTAACGCTGCACGATCGCACATATGCTCTGAACGCCTATACCATGTCCTTCCATATCAGACACAGGTATTCCATTTTGAAACTTTATGGGAGCTTTACAGTCATTTACCACCTGTAAAAAAAGGTGTTTATTTCTTTCATAAAAATTCACATCAATCTCGCATGATCTTCCCTCTGCAGCCAAAGGCACACATGCATGCAAGGCATTTTCCAAGGCATTAGACAAGAGCACACACAGATCACTTTCCGACACAGTAAGATCTGCGGGAATTGCACATTGTATCTTTATTTTAATTTCTTTCTTCCTGGCTCTACCCGCAAATGAAGATAGGATCAGATTCACTGCCTCATTTTCACAGTATATTTGGACCTTCTGCGCCTCAATCTCCTTACATATTCCCGATATATAAGCCTGCGCCTGTTCAACTTCACCATTTTCTATACATGTAGACACATACTGCAGGTGATGACGCATATCATGGCGATACTGTCTGGTCAATGTCTGCGACTCACGCAGACTGCTGATTTCCCTCACCGCCTGACTTAACTGCAGATCCAGATTATTCCGGATCAGCTTCATCTCATTCTGCATCTGTTCCTTTTTGGAGTTATATAAGAGAAAGGCCAGATATGCAACACAGCATACAAAAGGCATAAATTCCGCTACAACGTAACTGCCACTCAAAAGAAGGTTCGTATACACTATTGTAAAATAGTCAAATACATAATATAGCGCCGGTATGATTCCAAACTGCCATTGCTCCCTGAGACTTTTATCTGACAATCCTCTGACTGCAGGTGACACAAAATGAAGCAGAAGCAGCAATGCAGGGATTGTAACCACAAGTTCTGTAATATCCTGCATCATCTGCCTTCCCGAAAATGCAGCAACTGTGGCAAGTGCAACCCATCTTCTAAGTTCGCAGCACAAGTATGCCGCCTGTACAGAAAAAACAGACCACAGCAATTTTCCTGTCAACATCCAGAGAACAATGACCAATGGAAGATGCACCGCCAACGGATAAATATGTCTTACAAAATCAGCGCCCTTGCTGAAATATAATATGCTCTGTATCAGCGGGAGTAAAACCATGCATCCTATGAAAATGAGTTTTCTTTTCCTAGTGGACAGCGCATTACAAAAAGACGCTGATAATATTCCCCCAAAAAAGCTCACAGCCATATTGTTAAGGAGCGAAATATATAGGCTCATATCATTACCTGCCTGTTCTGGAACGCATATTCAAGGAATGCATCCTTTACTTCATTGTATTTTCCCCGTGGAACCGGTATTTCCGCAAGACTAGACATGGTAATCCCCCTAAATGTTATGTTTTGCACATATTCCAGATTTACCAGATAAGAACGGTGAGGTCTGTGAAAAAAAGGATACGTGGAAAGCTGCTTTACAAGCTCATCCATGCTGCCGGCGCTTTCCAGTACTTTTCCTGTATTCAGGTGAAATATAAGGGTGCGGTGAATGACTTCGCAATATTCCAAGGCTTTTATATCTATACGGGTGATTCCACTCTTACATCGCAGAATGAGGCTGGTCTCCGCCTCCTTTTTACAGGCTGCAAGCACAGAATCAAGCAAACGGAAAAAGCTCTCTGCCCAGATGGGCTTTAATTGATAATAGTATGCGCCTATAACGTAAGACTGCACCGCAAACTCAGAGGACGAAGTGACAAATATGATCTTGACGTTTTTATCGTATTTTCGTATCTCCGTTGCCGCTTCAATTCCATTCTCTCCCAGCATCAAGACATCCATAAACAGGATATCATATCTGTTTCCCTTCTCTATTTCCGCCACCAGGTCAAAAGGATGATTAAAAATATTGTATTCTATTTTGCAGTCTCTCTCCGCACAATACTGTTCCATAAGCCTTTGCATCTCAGCAAGCACAGAAACATCATCATCACAAAACGCAATCTTTGCCATAATCCCCTTTATGCCTCCTTGGCGCCAAATATTTTCCAGCACTTATTATCCACAATTCGACAACAAAGGGGATATTGCATTGATTTATACGAATTTATTTTCTCACCCACCTGGCATAGAGTTTCCTGCTGCCGGTGCTGCCGGCTGCAATCTTCGTAACCTTTTTCTTGTACTTGGGATCGCTGTACCACCCCTTAAATGTGTAGCCTTTTCTGACCGGATTCTTCAAGACGATAGTCCTAGACGCGACGGTATAACCGACTGGATTGGACCGGTTGTTTGTCCCCTTGCCAAGACTGTACTGGATCTTATACTTTACCAGCTTCCACCTTGCGTATAATGTCTGATTTTTGGTAGTCCTTACAACCGAACTGCTGCCGATCCTGCTGCCGCCACTCTTTGCTGTGTACCAGCCTGCAAATGTATATCCCCTTTTGGCCGGTGTCGGCAGTGTTCCGTAAGTTTTTCCACAAATGACTATCTTACTTCCGGAGCTCACACGACCTCCATTTGGAGCAAATACTATTCTCACGCGCTTTACTGTGTCCGTATATTTTGCAGTAAAAGAAAGCTTGGTGGATGTTCCTGCCACTCGCAATGCAACCTTTTTACTTCCCGCCTTCCACGTCATCTGATTTAAGGCATATGCGATAATCCCATTTTGAATACCCGAAATGCTCGGCGGATATGACGCATTGTCAGTGCTGACTTCGAATTTGGTTTTACCTGCATTGAGATTTTTCTGAATCCTCTCAGCGTAGGCTCGCGCCCACTTTGCGGCATCTCCGTTTCTGACAAAGTAGTTGTCTGCCAGGCTTGTAGAACGTGTGCCATAACCGCTTGCCGTATAAATCTGATCATGACCGTTGTGTGCCAACGCCATGAGTTCATCCGTCAGTCCAAAATACAAATGCGTTTGATCAAAGTTATAATAATTGTCTTTTGTATCATCCCATGTACAGTCCACCTGATACCATTTGCCATCCAGCTTCATGGCATTCCAGGTATGTCCATCATAGGTATCCCTTGTCTCAGCATTTGTTATGCCGGCTGCAGTAAGCAGTTTTGAATAGGCACTCTCATAGGCTTGACATGTGCCCAGCTTTCGTGTCAGTGCGCTCTCTGCCGAAGACCATTTCAGGGAATGATCGTAATCAAGCTGCTTCAACAGCCAGTCATGCAGCCACAATGCCTTTTCATAGTCCGAACCATCCGTATCCTTGCTGCACTTTTTTACCGCAGCATTCACAATGTCACCCACGCTCGGATAAGCCCTGTCCGATACCTGTATATTTGTGCTCACACGCATATAATAGACACCTGACGTCTTGTCCATTACATAAAACCTGAAGTTATAGACTCCCGAAGCAGTCATTGTGAATTCAAAGTCGTGAGATTCACACTCATCTGTATATTGAATCCACGCTCCGCGGCTTGGATCCGCCACGGATTCAAAGCTATACTCATCCGGATTGGAATAACTCGGTGCATCCATTCTAAACAAATACCGGCCACTGCCACCATCCGCCGAAACGTGGAATGTTGTATTCTCCCCTAATTTGGGTTCGTTCCATTCAACCTTCAATACTACACCATTTTGAGGGTCACTTTCTGCACTGTACTTATATTCTGTAACTCTCTCTTGAGGATTTGTTGATGAACCAGCAGATTCTTCCTGCGCATAACTTATCACCTTGATCATCGATACGCCTGTCATCACCAGCATTAATGTCAACATAAATGTTGCTAATTTTCGTTTTATCATAAGCAATACCTTGAACCTTTCTTAATGTCAAAATAACATCGCTGCATATCAATCTCTTAATATATCCAGCATAACAGAAACACCATTTTTTTGCCACAAAAAACCCCACTGCAGAGTATTTCTGCAGCAGGGTTTTGCGGTTATTTTGGCGTTATGAACGGTTGTAATTATTAAACCGTAATCATGTTCGATAAATCATAATAAGAACGGTTATGGTTCCATAAATTTAAAACTCGCCTTTTTTTAATAATGCGTCTGACTTAATTTATCTGTTGACCGGTTCAGATAACACCATTACTTGATTTTTGCGCTTATAAGCTTGCTGTAATCAGAAGCCACAACAGCCTTTCCAGCCTTCTTGTTGGCAACAACCTTGAAGTAGTAGGTCTTGCCGCTTGAAAGCTTTTTGATGTTTGCGCTGTTTTTGATAACAGTGAGCTTTTTGAAGCCGCTGTTTTTCTTTGTGCTGTAATATACCGTATAGCTGTTTGCACTCTTAACCTTTGTCCAACTGACGGTTGCCATTTTATTTCCTGCTTTGACCTTGACCGAAGTCGGCGCAGAAAGCTTTGTTGCGGTCAGAAGCTCCTTTGAAACGAGAGAAAGAACCTTTTTGCCATCAATCTTCTTATAGGCTTTGACAACAATCTTGTACTCCGTACCCTTTGAAAGCTTTTTAAATGTGTGTGAGAGCTTCGTTGTATCAGCTCTATTGACAAGCTTTTTGCCCTTGTAAAGGTATACTCTGTATCCGCTTACACCGGCAACCTTTTTCCATGAAGCCGTGATTGAGTTTGTGGTCTGCTTAACGCTGATCTTGCTCGTCGCGGCGGGAAGAATGTTGAAATTCAGCTTTTTGCTGCCGCTGTAATTGCCCTTGAAGGTAACGGTTACTGTTGCCTTGCCGATATTTTTGTTTTTACTGTAAGCAACGGTGTAATCTGTTCCATTCTTAAGCGTTTTTTTGTTTGCATCCTTAACGATGACCGAAGGCTTCTGAACCTTTCCGTTATATGTATACGCCGACTTTTTCAGCGAAACTGACTTAATTCTCGCTATCGAAATTGTTGGTGCTATCGTACTGCAAACAGTGCACTTCTTGGTAATCTTGCCATTTGAGGTAAGAGTTGCCTTGACAACAGACTTGGAGTACTTATGACCAAGAGCCTTGACTTTTGTCTGAGCGACTATAACGGTGTTGCAAACCGAGCAGTGCTTACCTTTGGTGAGACCTGTCTTTGTGCAGGTTGCTTTAATTTCGTTATCTATAACCGCATTATGTTCCTTACAGGATATGTTAACTATGCAGTCTTGACTTTCTGAATTAGTTATATACGGTGTAACATCGTAGGTTTTGTCTTTTTCAAGTCTGACTTCGGTAACTTTTCCTTTATCGTTACTAGAGACGGATTCACTAAGCCGGTTATTCTCAACAAGGTTTACTTCTGTTCCCTGAATATTTTCGCTGCCGAGATTTGACGAAGTTATGGTGATAAGATAAACCTTCGTTTCCGTCGGAGTAAAGAAGTAAGCGGTTTTGTTTTTACAGGAATTGTCGCCGTAACCTATTTTGGTCGGGTTAACATATTGATTGCAGTTTTGGCAGTATGTGCCATTACATACAAGGCTCTGGTGCTGCTTCGGAATGACTTTCTGAATTGCATACCCACAGCCTGTGTGTTTGCAGTGTCTGGATTCCCTTCCATCTTTGTCGCAGGTTGCCGGCCAGTCAACCGTATAGGTGTCGCTCAAATCGTGTCCAAGTGCTGGCAGTTCGGTGTAACCCTCATAATATCTGCAGTCGAAGCACTTATAGCCGACCGTTCTTCCCTTTCTGATGCATGTTGCCTCTTCAGCAGGGAGAGTTCTGCCAAACTGATGCTCCTGGAAGCTTTCAAGAGCATCACACTTTTTACAGTACTTGTAGTGACCAAGAAGTGATGTCCTTTTCTCTAATTCAGGCTCAGAATCGTGACAGGAGGAGATAATTTTTATATCCGCATCCAAGTTAACAAAGTCAGGCCAGGTATTGTATATCCTGGTACCGTTGTGCATACTAACATAGTTCGGCTTTTCCAGAGATTGTGATAGAACTATGTCATAGAAATGAGGAGGCTGGCCACCGTAATAGATTGAATTTACATTTCCCTTTTGTCCAATATAACAGCCGCCAAGCCTTACTTTTCTGCTGGATGGGGTGTTTTGGAAATATATTGTGCTGAACGGCTGTTCATTAAGAAGCTGATTTGAAATTACTTCTATTTCTGAGTTTCCTGTTATTGTAACATTGCCCTGCGGCTCCGGTCCGTATGAATATATACAAGACGGGACGCGTGCATTATTCTGAATAAGAGTACCGGTGATATAGAGATTGTTTATATCATAGAAGGAAATAACGTGGTGCCTGTTCTTATCGTTTAAATAAGTGTCACTTCCGGATTGTGCTGTAAGAGTGAGATTATAGTTGATAAACTTCCCTGCTTTTCCAAGAATATTCACATCTGCGTTTGGGTTGTTCACAGCGATCATTGAAGTTTCGTTGGCTGTTGAGTTAAAGATTATCTGTCCGCCGGACTGGGTTGTGGTAATTGTGAAGTCGGTGTTTGCCTTGGAACCTGAAAAAACCACAAACAGATCCCTTGTCTCCTCGTCTGAACGAATATCTGTTGTAACTTTCAGGGTTTTTCCGTTCAAGTCAAGGGTGATTTTTCCAGGATAGCTAACTGTGATTTCGGAATACCACTCCTGCTCATCCTGATAGCTCCAATCGCCCGGAACTTGCTCTTCGTAATCTATGTTGTTTTTGAGAACAACAAGCTTATCGGGTGGGGTTGTCTCGTTTGAGGTGGCTTCAAGAGCTTTTTCTAGCTCAGCAAAGTTGGTTACATAGGTTGTGTTTTCGTCAACCGAATAATTGTCCGCTGCCGAAACAGTGAATACTGATGCCTCGAGCATCAGTATGACTAATGTTACGACAGTCAAAAGTTTTTTCTTTTTGTTCATAGGTTTCCCTCCTTTTAAAATTAATAATATGTAAATGTTTCCCTTCCCTACCCTAATCGGCATTGCAGGATTTTAACAGGATTCAGCTTTTTATTTTCCACTTTTCGCTATCTCCGTGAAGGCTATAACCACAATAAGAACAGCATCCGTTTTCATCTGGCAAGAATGTTGCTCCGCAGCTCGGACATTCCTTTTCAACAAAAAATTCACCGTCAGACTTTCTTTTTTCTGGATATCTAGCCCTTTGCATGGTCAGTTTCTTTTTGAATTTTTTTGTAAACGGTTTCTTATTTTCAGGAAGAAAGGTTTTTGTTCCATAAACTTCAGACTTAACCGTTGTTATTTCATCTGTGTTAGAGACTTTTAAAAGCTTGATCGTGCCGATACTGAAATCAAGCAGATCATTGTCATTTTCGTTTTTGCTAAAGTATTCGTTTAAGCAGGATCTGAGGTAGTTCTCTGAATATCCTACGATCTTTTTCGCTAAATTGTCTTGTTTAACTTTTCCACAAATAATAGGTGTAACAATCGTTCCAAAAGCAAGAATCGCTGCACCGACACCGGCCGCAAGGGAAATCTCCGTATCCTCGATCAAGTATAAGCATAGAAAGACACTTAAGAAAAGTATGAAACCGGACAAAAGAAGCTGTAAAAATCTTTTCATATTTGTACTGATTGTTTCATAAATCTCAAACGATTCGGTCTGCCAATCGTAAAACTCGTTTTTTATAACGGCTCCGCAGTATTCACATGTAACCTGCTGACTGTTCAGCTTGACTCTTGCACCGCATGACGGGCAGGTTATTCTCAACATATCGTGATAATAGCTTTTCTTATTCTCTTTTTGATCTGTACGGCGAACGTGTCTCGACTGAAGTATTCGGAGATATGCATTTTTACGGTATATCTCATGCTGAACCCTGTTACCTTGCATTGACTCGAAACGCTCCAGGGTGCTGCACTTCAAAACCGATTCCCGCCATTCTCTGCCATCATCGTTCCATGTTTCAAAGTTATTCTTAGGAATTGGAACAACATCCGTGACGTAAATTTTGCGGCGTAGCTTATTCTTATTAAGTACATCGATCTGACTGACGATTTTTCTTCGGAAAGCCAGGTCCATTCTTGCCGTAAGAAGCTTTTGATCCGCTTTTCCAAGCGGAATCAGCACTCTTTCAAATGCTTTTCTTATATCCTTTCGGATTTTCGAATCCTGTAGAGGAGTTTCCCTTTTTGCCAGCAATCTTTCCATCTTAGCTTTTTTCAAATTCTTGGGAAGATATTCCGAAAAATCCATTACAAGTATACTTTTACCGATATAGAATGTACATAATATAGCAAAAGAGGCTGCAATGCACAGCGATACTGATAAATCCATAAAATCACCTCTGATTTATTCCTTGCTGACCACTTCATTTTCGCTCTGCTTTTTCCGTTTGTCTTTTACAATGTCACATATCATTATAACAACGAGGAACAAGCCAAAAGGGATCGCCGCGCAATAGAGAAGGAAATCAACGGGATTCCCCTCCGGGGAAAGCTTGTAATTTCCTTTTGTAGTTTTATAGACCTCTACTTTTATTGTATCGCCTTTTCTCAATTTATCGTATGCATATCCTTTTGCGATATCTCTTGGCCAAACACGTTCTTCGCACTTTCCTTTATAGGTCTTTCCGTCAATTTCATACGAAATTTTGAATTTATATGTTGTATAATCTACATCGCCATTGTCATCCTTACTATCGTGGGTTGAAAAGTCAACAATAACAGCGGAAACTTTCCGTATATCAGTTGAGGCTGCATATTCTTTCTTTTCAATCCTGCTTGTGACAATTCCGAAGACACCCAAAACCATCGATGCTATGCCGGCGACCATAATAAATATGGTCATTTTAATGTCCTCTTTTTCTTTTCTTTTACTCATAACAAGTCCTCCTTTCGCAATCAGGACTGTGCCCGAAAGAGTTCAGGCACAGTTCCCAATTTTAAGCCATATTTATCTAAAGGCTGTCAAGAAGTCCTGTCTATTTTTTTTGAATAGGATTTCCGTCTTTGTCAGTGAATTTGCCTGTAATGATCTTTATCAGATCAACAAGTACACCGATTCCAAAAACGCCGGCGGTGAAAAGATAAAGAATGCCTGATCCGACTTTACCCGCATAGAAACGGTGGCCACCAACTCCGCCGAGGAAAAGGCAGAGAAGAAGGGCCACAAGCCAATCCTTTTCTGTCTGCCCGCTGCCGCTTACACCAACGGGTGCTACATAATCTTCAACCTGCTCGCCGTTGAGTATCTTTTTAACATTTTCGGTCACCTCATCAAGATACTCCCCTCTTTGAATAGGAAGATTAGCTACTCCGCTTACGCCTTTTTGAATTACGCTGTTTTTGTCAACTCGCATACCGTTGACGGTTGTTGTATTCTCCTGAATGTTTGCCATGACCTTAATTTTGTTGCCGTCCTTGACAAATACCCAGACCGTAACGTCGAGGTTCGGTTCTTTCTCAAAAGAAATGCGCTTTCCAGGGATGCCCCCTTTGATTTTGAAAGGCATTTTAAAAGCCGATGCATGTGTGTTAAGCTTTTCGTATACATCTTCAATTGTGGTTGTATAAGAGAGTTCAAACTCCCTCGGGGCTGTTGCAGCTGCCATTGATTTAATATCTACCATATTTTTTCCCTCCTTTTTTTTCTTTTTTCCCTTTTTTATTTTATTATTCCGTGCTTTAACTCACACGGTAAGTTGTGTGGATGTTTATCCTTTTCCGAGCATCTCCCATTTGTCGTTCAAGGAATCATAATAATATATGAGGTTGTCACATACTCCGTAATAACGTTCTCTGACGAATTGATCGTCTCTGTCCGTGCCGAGTGCAAAAATCCAACACGGCCGTCCCTCAATTTCATCAATCTGACCCGTATACTGTACACTCATGCCCATGCTTATGTAGTATTGCACCTCCTGAGACTCCAAAAGGATTTCCCTTGCTATTGCTACATTCTTATCCTCGGACTCACCGCTACCGACATAATCGGAATATATCGAAAAATCATAGTATTTTCCGTCAACAAGCTGCCCATCCATTCCTGACAGCATCGGGAATACCGAAAAAGAGTCGTTTCCTTTTTTAAAGCTCAGCGATACATTTGAATGTATTTCACTTTCATTGCATCGCAGTAAAAAATAATCAACTCCGTTTCCGTTGTAATTATAGAGCGCATTGTCGGTATTTACAGAATATTCACCATTATCGGTTATTTCCGCACGATAAACGGACACACTATATTTTGTATCGGCAATAACTACCGCATAAAGCTCTGCACCACCCACATTGACAAGTGGAGCTCCGCAGAGAAAATCATATTTATCCGCGTACTGACTGTCTTTTACGAAATTTAGGATTCCTTCCTCATCAGCCTCGTAACCAACATAACCGATATAGGCAATCCCAACTGATTCTTTGTTGTCAAGAATTGTGTTTTGAAGTTTTGATAAATCTGTGTCTTTTTGTACCGTTGCTTCTGTGGTTGCCTCTGTGGTTGCTTCTGTAGCCGTCTCTGGGGTTGCTTCTGTGGAGCTGGCGGTTGTTTTGTCTTCGGTCAGATTATAATCATCTGATGGTTTTACCACGCATCCAGAAACCAAGGCTGGCATAATTAAAACCATCAGCAGGGTTATAATGTGTTTGTTATATTTCAACATTCATCGCTCCCCCTTTCTACTCACAACTATAGTCTTACACATTCTATTGTACGGATTTTTTGAGGTCTGTCACTGGCACAAGTGCCAGTAACAGAAAAAACTATTTTCAAACTTTTTTGACTTTGGGACATAAAAACCCCTTGACCGTGTCAGTCAAGGGGTTCATTTACTCTATTCGTCTTTTAAAGTGGTCACCATGAGCTTGTTCTCAATAGCTGTCACAACCAACGCTTCTCGATTCTCAAATCTACCTTTTTCAACCATATCGTCTAAGTTCCAGCGCACACCGTTTTTGGAAATGCCCAGTTTATCGGCAATCTCCTGATATGTAAAGCCCTTTATGTATAAGCGGAGAATATCAAGCTGTCGGGGCGAGAATGTATCGGACATTGTGCCTTCCATTTCAATTGCAGGAGAGGTGTCAGGAAATACTTTTTCGCCTGCAAGGGTACGCCTTATCACACTTATCAGCTCCTCTGTGCCGTGGTCTTTATACCACAGGCTGTCTGCTGCACCTGTCTTTGCTCGTTCCAATACCTGCGGGTCGACAAGTGAGGTTACGATTACTATTTTGATATTTGGAAAAACTTTTTTTATACGTTTTGCGGCGGCAAGACCGGAGTGCTTGTGCTGTGTTTGTACATCCATAAGAATAAGCTGTATTGAACAATTGCAGTTTTTCTCTGCCTCAAAAGCGTCACGATATACGCCGACAAGGCGAAAAATTTCGTTTGATTTCAGCCGCTCGGCAAAATGCTTTTGAATATATAAATCATCTTCAACCAGTATTGTATTTATCATATATCGTTCTCCTTTTATTAAACATCAGCTCATTAATAATCGTATTTGGTGAGAGCTGGTGCTGCATGTCAGGTTTTCATATAAAACTTGACGCATCCTTTGGAATGATAAGCAGCAATTCAAATCGTGGTTTATATACAGTGTGCATTTCTCCACCGGCAGATTCTATGCTGTGGCGAATCGACGAGAGTCCGCTGCCCTCCTTAATAGGACCCGACGGTGCAGCGCCATTGTTCGTTATCGTAATGTCAAACACATCCTTTCGCCCATTTACGCTGATATATACCTCATTGCCTCCGGCATGCCTGATACAATTTGTTACACATTCTTTCGCAGCGACAACGGTAAGCTCTTCGGCAAGTGAATCGGCCGGAAGGCATCCATCCATCATCACCGTTACACCGAGGATTTCCGCTGTCTGAACAACCTCTTCCATCGTTCCGCTGGCTGTCACTCGATCACTTGTAAGCACTGCGGTTGCTTCCTGTAAAGCCTCAAGCTTTTTGTCAGTGTTTTCGTCGCTTTCCATTATATCACGAATTGTCAGCAAGCTTCTTCCGATTGTGTCATGTATATGTATTTTCAGGTCAAGAATTTCTTTTTCTTTTATATCATCGGCCATTCGTTCATACATTTTTTGTAGCTTTCGATTGACCTCTTTCAGCTCATCGTTAATAGCAGTTTGACGAACGTTGCCATTATAAAGTTCAGTGACATTATGCGCTGTCATTTGAAGCCAGTTTTCATCATTGTCAACGGTTATATTCTGCTTGCGGAATTGCCAAACTGTCTTATCGGGCAGTATGTAACAATCTCCGTTAGCAATAATACTTTTATCGGGGTGCTCCAACGCTTTTTCAAGATCATCGGTAATCTGAAACTCATGCCCGCTCAGTGCAAACGACAGATGACGCATACGGTCATTGCAAAGGACAATACGCCCGTTCGGATCAGCAAAGCACAAACCCATAGGCAGCTTGTCTGTGGCATCTTTAACGGAAAATGGAGATAGCATGTTCTTTCGGCGGCGATACTCTCTCGTCATAGCAAAGGCAAAATGAACAACAACAACGAAAATTACTGTAATGAAAATCAGCCAGGGGGCATCTAATAAAAACGCATCCTTGCCATTAAACGGATCCCCCTGTGTTACCGAGAACAAAAGCGTAAGCAAAAACGCAAAAATCACAAGACTCGGTAAATTATCATGCAATTTTGAACGATGCGAAAGTTGATATATAAAAAGTCCCAATTCAAGCACAGCTTCCACAAACAGCAGAAGTGGTATTAAGGTCTGCAAAAAGACCGGAAGTGAAGAAAAGGCACTCATACGGCGGCACCTCCCTCAATAATAAATACAAGATGCTGGTAGCCTGCGTCATCGTCCATTTCATAAAGAACGTTACCTTTATTTAAAAAGATCGACAGGTCGGCTTCGCAACAGACATTCAGCGACAGCCGCAATCCGTTTATATTTGCGAGGCTTATCTGCACACTTGTTAAATTTTCAAGATCTGCTTCTATTACTTCCTCATAAAAATCTAATATCGCAGCAGCATTTTTGTCCGAAATCATGGAAAGTTCACTGTCCACATACAGAGTATTGCGTACATTTAAAAGCTTTAATGTCTGTAACGATTCGGAAAAAGCTCTCTCAAGCTCGCTGACTGCAACCTTACAATCTCGGTCGGCAAGCAGTGTCAGATGCTTACGGCGTTTGATATAACTACATAAAACGGCAATCTCGGCAAGTAGCATTTTAACTCTGTCTGTATCAGATTTTGAGATTCGGCGGTATTCCTGTGTCAATGCCGCAATGCGGTTGATCTGTTTTTGTGTTGCCGACTGCAATAGATCGAACAGTCGGTTTTGCTCCTCCACCTTGCGGCGTTTCGACTCCCGCCTGTATTCATAGCGAAGGATCTCATTTCTTTCGGCAAGCTCTTCCGCAAGACATTCTGATTCTTCCTTAATGGCAAGCAGCGCCGACACATCCTCTGTCCATACCGCATAACCGCCGCCGATGGGCATAGTATGTACGGTCAGCCCACCGTCTACTGTGACAGGAGCTTTCTCGGCTTTTCTCATTGTTTCCTTTGATATAGGTTCAATATTCAACGCTGCATAGCGAATGTTGAAGTCTCTGTCAGTAATTTCTGCCGATGTGCCGACAGATGAGGCAAAAAGATCTGCGTAGCGGCTGTTTGAATGAATATATCCGCAGGCAATGCAAGCCTCGAAACCGAGCATATACATAAGACTTTGAAATGCCGTAACGTCACCGAATAAGTGTTTCAGCCATGGCGTACCAACATAGTTCAATGCAAGATAAGCCAGCGATATCGCAAATGGAATTACGGGCAAATAACGATGCTTACCGTTCTTTAACCTGCATTTAAAGAGCATAAAAATAAGTGCTGCTACGGCACAAAACACCTGCCATACGATCACGGCAAAATAGCACACACCGTAGCCATGATCTGCATCAGACCAGACATCCGCATCTTTAGGGAATGTGAAAACTAATTGATGTAGATCATTCGTAAGCACTAGAATAAGCAAAACTCCCGAAACGGCAGACAATAGCCAGACAGATTTTGGCAGTTTATATTCATCGGGCTTGCCCAGAGACATTGCGATCAGCAGTGCAAGCATGGGTACAAACAGCATTGGCAGATAGAATAGATACCACTGGTATCTTATTGCAACCGGCTGCCAGAATATAAAGTATTTTGCTGAGCGAAAGGTAAACCACAAAATCAAAAGCACCGAAACGCCTACCAGATATTGTCCGACCTGTTTCTGCACGATACGTTGGCGGATTGAAATTCCCCAAGCGGCATAAAGCCCGATATAAATGAAACTACGCAGATAAGAAAACAGAGTAGGATAGAAACTTCCTCTTCCAATAAGTCGAAAAGAATATGCCAAAATTACGGCAAACAAGATCAGACTCATAGGAAGCAAAGGTTCTTTGTGGAGTTTTTTGTGAAGATCTTTATGAAGTATGTTGAAGATATACGATCTACTCCCCATGCCTCTTCACCTCAATCCTGCCTCTTCCACTCTCCTTAACATCATAGAGGGCGTTATCCGCCTCCTCATACATCTCGTTGAATGTCAGTTCAGTTCTTGCGATCACCGCACCCATGGAGATTCCTGTTCCTCCCTCTGTGGCCTTCACAGTCAGGTTCACCTTGTCAAATATCTGCTGAGCACGTTCCCTTATCACGTCATCAGACACACTCTTGTTGAAGAACAGCATGGCTGCAAATTCATCACCGCCCATACGGCATGCATGGTCATCACCGCGGAGTGCCGCCTGCAGTGTCTGTGCCACAAGGACAAGATATTTGTCGCCATTGTGATGTCCGTAGGTGTCGTTGTACTGCTTGAATCTGTCTACATCCATCATGATCATCACCGCTGTGTGCGTACACTCAAGAAGTCTCTGCTCCATGTCACTTCTAAATGCCGCATGGTTCAAAAGTCCTGTGAGGGGATCTGTACGATAGGTATTCTCCCAGTTTCTGAGTCTCACATCCGCCTTATTCTGCTCCGCATCTGTCAGCATCTTCAAAGCATATGTACTTGATACATCCACTATTACTATTTCTCCTCTGTCTTTCTGAAGTGCCGAATCATAAAACATTCTTCCAGTACATAATACATATATATCCTTGCCATCCTTCCTATGTATCTTGTGTTCCTGAAATACAAATGTGCTCTTTGCCAGATTCGCATTTACCTGACAGAGATATTCTGTTTTATCCTCGTCCGGTATAAGGTCGATCTGGGTTATGATATTATTCTCTATGTCCTCCTTGCTGTAACCCGTAAGCTCCTCAAAATTATCGTCTACAGATATGATCCTCCAGTTTTCATCCACCAGATATCTGCTATATTTGACTGTATGTACACGAAACGCATCCTTGCCATATTCAGTAAAATCCGCCATCTGTCTGCGCGCCATAATCCGGATCTCTGTCTGTTCGTCGTCTGTGCTGGCGCCATCACCATCAGCGTCCGCCAGACCATCTCCTGGGGCAGTTCGATCACCAACATTCTCTCCATTACCATCTGCACCGACACCACCATCAGCAGCCCCTTGCTTTGAGTCAGCTGCCAGCGAATCTGCATACTTCTCTGATACAAGCCTTATAAACTCCGAAACTATATATGGATCAAACTGGCTGCCCGCGCAGCTCTTTAATTCTTCTATCGCTTTTGATATCGGCATACCCTTTCTGTAAGGTCTGTCATTGATCATTGCATCAAATGCATCGACCACCGCGATCACACGTGACAGAACCGGTATGCTTTCACGGCTCAGTCCATCCGGATATCCATTTCCATCCCATCTCTCATGATGATGCCTTATCTCCTCCGCGATCTGTCTGAGTTCTGTGTTGCTCATGGCGATCTCATAACCCTTCTCAACGTGGGAACGCATGATCTTCCATTCCTCATCCGTGAGTTTTCCCGGCTTGTTGAGTATCTCCATAGGAACTCCTACCTTCCCTATGTCATGGAGCAGACAGAGCAGCGCCAGCTTGCTCTGCTGGATATCTGACAGCTCTATTCGTCTGCCAAGCTCAGCCCCCAGCTCCTGTGTACGACGCACATGCTGTTCCGTATCGCTGTCGCACTCCTCAAGAGCCCTTATAAGCGATGTCAGCATATCTGAGTGCGATGATTCACTGTCCACAAGCTTTTTTGTCTTCATGGCTGTTGCCGCATCAGTGATTGCAGCGACGATGCTCTGTCCCTCATCCGCAGCCACCCCCACTGCATACTGTATACTTCCATCATACTGTTCTTTGACCTTTTCAACACATGCCGTCATCTCTTCCTCACTGCTGTGACTGCAAAGTGCTATCAGGTGCGCATCAATACCCCTGACATAATATGTTCTCTCTGGAAAGTTCTTTCTCATGATGCCCGCAAGTGCATTTATCCTCTGGTCACCCGCCTGATTACTACGAGTGCTGTTGATCACAGACAATCCGTTGATATCGCATATTGCCACTCCAACCGGAAACGTAAAATGGTCCACCTCTTCCATGGCAAGTCTCTGAAAGCTATCCCATTTCTGAAATCCTGTAAGCATATCCGTCTCCAGATATATATCAGAAAATACAAACATCTGACCAAGTTTGTAGCCTTCCTTGTTGTCAAGCCTTCTGATATCGCACCTTAAAGGTCTGTCTCCATCATCACCTTTTATATAGCACTGCAGAGAAAAACTGTCGTCATCAGCTGCAAGATCAACGGACAGATCATACGTCTCAAGAAACTGCTGCAGATTCTCACATTTGCAGAGGAGTTCCTTTCCAAGGAAATCATCCGCCCTGTCATTGTGCAGGATCAAATGATTGTCATAATCAAACAAAACTATTCCCTGACCTATATTCTCGAATATGTTTGTCTTTAGTTTGTTGAGCATTCCATGGGTTGAATAATTAAAGCAGCTCCAGTACAGAATATATGATGTAAGACTGTAGCCACAGATGGAATAATCCAGAAGTTTGTATACCTCCGCTCCCGGAACGTAGAGAAATATTGCATTTATCCCGACAAGCGCAAGAATTCCCAGGATGACACTGCTGTACTGCAAACGATATTCATGTGGAATCTTGCAAAGCTTCTTTAAAAGGAGTATGAGTACCACTCCCACCAGCGCATATGAAAAAACCAGATGCATATCATACAGCGGTTTCATATCATAGCTGTATTTTGCTATCACGGTGTCTCTTCTGACATACCCTATCGCTATATTTTTGAATGGATTTATGGCAAATATTACAAGCTCATACAGGCAGTAAAAAAAGCAGACGCCTATCGCTGCTCTTCCATACTTTGAAAAACGTCCTTTTGTAAAATAAACAATAAATATGAGCAGACATACCAGCATATAATCAATGCTTACGAAATATATACTCGACATGACGGACATGGCCATATACGAATCGCTTATAATGCTGATAAGATAACTGATATCGACTATAGCTGCTCCTATGCAGGCAAGTCCCAGAAACCTTCCCGTCGTCTTATTCTTTTTTATGGATTTCATCGCCAGTATAATATCCATGACGGCTATTATAATTGACGAAAAGACATATATCTTCAAAACGACTTCATTCATACTCATTCCTCCTGAACACCAGCCATACAAAATTTGCCTATATTTTACTACTTATCAAGATATGGGGCAATGTGGAAATTTTACCTATTCTCTTCCTTTTGCACATAAATTTCACTTGATCTGACGGAATTCAAATATTGAACACACCTGCATTTGATGATAAAATCTACTATATTTATTGAATTTGGAGAACTAAGATGCAGAAAAAAATCGCTCTAATAAATGATGTTACAGGATTCGGAAGATGTTCCATCGCTGTCATGGCGCCGATAGTGTCCGCCATGAAGATCCAGGCTGTCACTGTGCCGACGGCAATACTATCTACACATACACAGTTTCCTATATTTTACTTTGATGACTACACACCCAAAATGCGGGATTACATCCAGACCTACAAAGATCTGGAGCTGCAGTTCGATGCCATATCCACAGGATTTCTCGGCTCTGAGGAACAGGTTGATATAGTTATCGACTTTATCAAATACTTTAAAAACGAGAAGAATTTTGTTATCGTCGATCCCGTCATGGGTGACTACGGCAAGCTGTACCCAACCTATACCGCGTCTATGTGCAGCAAGATGAAGGAGCTTGTAAAATATGCCGACATTATCACTCCTAATCTGACGGAGCTTTGCACCCTCCTTGATCTTCCATATCCGGAGCACACTGTGACCGTGAACGAGCTAAGGCAAATGTGCATGGCCCTGGCGGAGCAGGGACCGGAACATATCGTTGTGACAGGAATACATTTCAATAAGACTCAGATAGCCAACTTCATCTACAACAAGGATGAGGATTTCCAGATGGTCATGGTTGACAGGATCGGCGGCGACAGGAGCGGCACCGGAGATGTGATCGCAGCCATCATTGCGGGTATGTATCTGAACGGACACAGCGTCTATGAGTCCGTGAAAAAGGCCGCTTCATATGTATCAAAGTGCATAAGCTACTGCGTTGAGAACAATGTTCCGGAGAACTGGGGATTGTGCTTTGAGATGTACATGAATGATCTGACTGAGGAATAACTTAAACGATTGGAGATTCAACTATGGTTTTATACACTGTAACCGGAAAAGTCGGTGAGGAAGGTTACCTCGACATTGCAAAGAGCGGGGATCTCACAGGCAAAAATATATATGTAAACATGACAAACAAATGTCCATGCAGCTGTGTGTTCTGCCTGAGGCAGACAAAAAAGCAGCAGGAGAACAATACTCTCTGGCTGAAGGATGGCGAGCCTTCTATAGAGGAGGTTCTGGGAATTTTCTCAAAGTATGACCTGAATATCATAAATGAACTTGTATTTTGTGGATTTGGCGAGCCTCTTGAGAGACTTGAAGACGTGTGCGCGGTGATCGATTCACTGAAAAACACATATTCCAATCTCAAAGTCCGTCTCAACACCATCGGACTTGCCAATCTTATATATGGGAGAGATGTCACACCAGAGCTTGAGGGCCGATTCGACACTGTATCAATATCCCTGAACGCCCCTGATGAAAATGAATTTCTTGAACTGACCAGATCACGCTATGGGATCCAGTCCTACGCGGCCATCAAGGATTTTGCCGTTCTTGCCAAAAGGTACGTGCCACACGTTGTCATGACAGTTGTTGACAAGGTCATGCCCGAGGATAAGATCAAGCGATGCCGCCAGATATGCAAGGATTTAGGCGTGACTTTGAGGGTTCGCCCATTTGAAAATTAACCGCATTTTACAGTGACACTTACAAAGGAGGTACCGCTATGTTTCAATCTCTAGAGTTAAAACACCCAAGATTTTATCAGATATTCCGCCTGTTCATCGTCGTATTTGCATCTATACTATACGCATGGAATCTCCGATGCTTTGCCAAGACCGCAGGACTGTTTCCAAGCGGGTTCTCCGGAGCATCCCTGCTTCTCCAGAACATTGGAATAAAATTTCTGCACATAAGCGTGCCTTTTGCAGTATTCAACATTGGACTGAATCTATTTCCCACATACATATCATACAAATATATCGGCAAAAGATTTACCCTCTATTCGATCATAGTCATTCTTCTGTCGAGTATATTTGTGGATATTCTGCCATCATATGTATTCACTGACGACATAATGCTTGTAAGCCTGTTCGGCGGTCTCATCAACGGACTCGCCATCAGCCTGTGCCTGAACGTTGGAACCAGCACCGGGGGAACTGATTTCATCAGCATATTCCTGTCCCACCAGAAGGGTATAGATGCGTGGAACTACATACTGCTCGGAAACATCGTGATGCTGATCGCCGCCGGTGCACTGTTCGGCTGGTCAAAGGCTCTGTATTCGATCATTTACCAGTTCTGCAGCACGCAGGTGATCCAGCTTCTGTATAAGAGATATAAGAAAGAAACGTTGTTCATCATCTCCGACAAGTCAAATGAGATCTACCACGCCATCAGCGACCTGACTCACCATGACGCTACTCTGTTCAAGGGTGTCGGATGTTACGAGGAGAAGGAGAAAACCCTCATCTACTCCGTCATCAACTCGGAAGCGAAGCGTGAGCTCATCCCGATGATCCGTGGGATCGATGAGCACGCATTTATCAACGTGGTCAAGACCGAGGAGCTGGACGGTAGGTTCCATGATATTCCTCACGACTGATGATCAATGAACTGCCACTTGTATCCGAACGATCATAATACCTTTACGAAATGAACGCACAATAAACATTCCTGTCACCAATATACATATCTCTTATAAGTTTGTCTTATACAACGTACCGCGCCTCTTCATCCACACAAATGCTCCCACGCATATCACTATGGATATAAATGATCCAGCCGGTGCCGCAAATCCCATCGGGAACAATGTGTCTGGATACATGATAGATGCAATGTAAGATCCCGGAATCCTTGCACATACTATGGCTATCATATTGTGTATAAATCCTATGTAGGATTTGCCATAGGCACAGAAATATCCGGTGAAACTGAAATGTATTCCCGCAAATACGCAGTCCACGATATAGCTGCTTATATACTGGACACCCATGGTCACAACCACCTTGTTCTTGCTGAAAAGTCCCACGAGCTCAGGTGCAAACAGTTCAACAACAGCTATTGCAATGACTCCATAAGCCACTATGATCCCCAGTGCGTATCTCAGGACCTGCTCCGCCCTGTCGTGCTTTCCCGCTCCTATATTCTGGGCGGCAAGCGCGGATACAGTTGCCAGCATGGAGGATGGCACTATGAATATAAAGCTTATCATCTTCTCCACAACTCCAACTGCCGCGGCATCATTAACACCACGGTTGTTGGCTATGACTGTTATCACAATGAAAGCGATCTGTATGCATCCGTCCTGAACAGCCACCGGGAGACCGATCTTCACTACCTCGCCGAGCACGGTTTTTCTCGGAACAAAGTCATTTCTCGTGAGCTTCAGCCCTGTATTCATCCTCTTTATTGCGGCAAATGATATGATGACACTGAACGTCTGAGCCAGCGTTGTTCCAAGTGCTGCGCCAAGAGGGCCCATGCCACAGACACCTATAAATATATAATCAAGTGCAATATTAAGGCCGCATGCAACCGCGATGAAGTACATAGGACTCTTAGAATCGCCAAGTCCCCTGAATATGGAACTTATCACGTTGTATGCTGTTATAAATGGAATTCCTATGAAGCATACTATCAGATAATCCGTGATTCCTTTGACAGCCTCCTCCGGGGTATCCATAACTGCAACTATTGGATTTATAAAAATGAGCAGCATTACTGTAAGCAATACTGATATTATCATGAAGATGGTGACTGTATTTCCTATGGCCGCCTGTGCATCCTGAAGCTTCTTCGCCCCCACTGCTTTTCCTATGACAACAGTTGTTCCCATGGCAAGTCCCACCAGAATAACCGTGAGCATGTGCATGACCTGGGAGCCATTTGCCACCGCTGTGGTGGCTCCGGCATCATTGCCACAGAACTGCCCTATGATGAACAGATCCGCCATCCCGTATAGAGTCTGTAGAAAATAAGATAATAGATAAGGCAGTGTAAAGTACGCCATCGTCTTTGGCACACTGCCGGTCGTAAGGTTCTTTTCCATTGATTTGTATGGCCTCGTCTTTCATGTTGATGTGGACGGAGGGCGTCCGTTACCTCCGTCCCCACATGATATTAAACCTTACAACAATTGTAATGTCAACACATCAACTCTACCAAGGATACTGTCCTTTCTTGGCATATGGCAGGAGTTTTCCGTCAAACTTGATGATGACTCTGTGGTTGCCCTCGGCATCCTCAGTCACATCCACGTCAAGGCCAAAATCGATGGCACTCATGATGGCATTTCCGCCCTGCTCGTGGATTATGTCCTTGATGGCAGGGCCATATGTATCAATGACCTCATGAAGTCTGTAGAGAATAGGATCCGTGTTGCCTTTATATGGGTGCTCTGCGAGAAATGCCGTGGCTGACTTATCTATTCCCAGTGCTTCTGCAAGCTTATCGCAATATTCTTCAGGCACATACTGCTGTCCCTCAAATGCTGATGCGAGCCATACTTTATTCACACCTATTTTCTCTGCCAGCGCCTCATATGTGAGTCCGCTTGCCTTTTTTGCTGCCTTCATAGCGTCAAGTTCATCTGCGTGCTGCAATCTGATAAGATAATCTGCATTGTTCATCGGTGTCATAATATCATCCTCCTCAAAAATCTGTACGGATATAAAATTCATCATAAAAAATAGAGGCACTGCAAGATTCTGCAGTACCTCTTTGTACATCTGAGCTAATAATAGTCCTCTATCCCCAATATTGCAATACACAATATTGTTTATTTTAATTTAATTCTTCAAATATCTATGCCAATCTGAACATTGTCATTCTCTTAATCACATACTTATCATGCAACTATTATGGACATAAGATAGAATGGTGTTGTACCCACACACTCATCATCAAGAACCGTTATCTCAAGTGTGTGTTTCTTCTTCTCATCGTGATGAAGCACAGGCTCTATATACAGACAATCACCCCAGTCCTCATCAAAATTGCCATCCAATAAAACCGGATGCTCAACATCTCCATCAAGCACAGCCTGAGCCCTGACAGCAGGTCTTGATATTGTCTTTCTGTACTGTATTCCTATGCAGTTGCCCTCAAGTTCAAATGTTATGCTATCACCGGCATTTTCTCCGATCCATCCATTCTTGAAATGATCAAGGTGTCCCATCTTCTCATGAGTATCAGCCCTGAACCCTGAAAGCTTAGGACATATCTCGCGTATGGTAAGCCTCTTTGCATACTCATAAGCATTTGCGGTCACAGGTGCCGGAAGTACACATGAGCAGGCTGATTCGTCCTGGATATCATTCTCTGTGTCCGCGCCAGCATCTGCGGCATCCGTATTTGAGTCATCAGTCAAATTCTCATCTTGTATGAGATCATCCATAATTCTCTCAAGAAACTTTGTTATCTCACCGGCTACCAGACCATGTCCCTTATCATTTGGATGAAGTCCATCCGGGGTTATGTCGATCCTGTTATAATCTCCCGCCTTCATCCGCCTGTATATGGTGTCGTGCACGCTCACATGTGGCACTCCA
This sequence comes from Coprococcus sp. RTP31081st1_H1_RTP31081_211007, assembly GCF_040227275.1. Lineage (NCBI taxonomy): Bacteria > Bacillati > Bacillota > Clostridia > Lachnospirales > Lachnospiraceae > Coprococcus > Coprococcus sp. RTP31081st1_H1_RTP31081_211007. Next base: position 47,944 of record NZ_JBEHVP010000004.1, on the reverse strand, counting down.
TAGTGATCTGCAAGTCTGTTGTGAATATCCTGGGTGCTTACACCCGTGTCGTAGAAAACGTTATTGAGCACCACCACCGCCGGTCTTGATGACCAGCAAAGCAATTTTCTCAGCACACCTTCAAAGGTCTCTTCACAGTATATGTTATCCACATCATTTACACTGAAATCCACAACCACAAAGTCCGGCTGGTACATGAGCACATCAGTCACAGCCCTGGACACACCATAGTATGAGTCTGTGCCGCCTATTCCGCCATTCACATAATTGAACTTTGCCTGTGGAAATGTATCACACCACCACTTGTATACCCTGTATGCATAAGTATTTTCATGCTCCGTCGCCAGACTTCCCTGCGTTATCGAACCGCCAAGGAAACCTATTGTAAGTTCCTGTCCACTCTGGGCGCGCTGTATAACTGATTTTATTCTTTCAAGATCATAATTTTCCATGGTTCATCCTCCATATTTGAACATCAGCTCATTAATAATCCTATCTTACCTCTAAGTTAGGATATAATTTAATTCCACCCCTCAATTTCGAGACCTTCTATATATTCGGTCAGCTCCGTTGCCATCTCACACGCCTCCGGTATCCTCAAATGTCCTGGCGTGCCGCATCCGTTTCTTCCATATACATAATGAGTTATCATTTTATCATTCATAGTGTCAACCACTTCATCTATAGCCTTGTCCCATGAACAGTCGTGACAGAGAAGTGTGGTACAGCAGATTATGTGTGCATCCGGATATGTCTTCCTGAGTTTTCCCAGAAATTTCATGTAATGGTCACGCCACGTTTCCGCCTGCCTGCCGTTATAGTCATCTTTCATAAAATCATACGGATGGTTGTCATTCTGTCCTATAGCAACTATAACAACCTGAGGTGTGTACTGAGAGAAATCCCACTGTGTCACCGGACCAAATGTAGGGTTGTAGTGAACCTTATCCCACACACTTTCCATGCCAATCCGATTCGGCTCTTGGAACCATCCTATCCTGTCCATGAGAGCTATCCCTCCCTGGGCTATGTCATGAATCTGTGCTTTCAGCTTTCTTGCAGTAATCCACGCATACGAATACCAGCTATTAGAATAACCGCCATTGTGTACCGGGTCTTCCTTTCCAACGCAGTCGACAGCCTCCGATACCTCGCCCGCTGACACCGAATCTCCATACACCTCTATTCGCCTGCCTGACAGCGGTTTCAAAGGAAGAAGTCTCTCCCCATCTCCAATCTCATACTCAAGTATTGTTACCTCATGGCATGCATCCTGTCTCTTGAAGAACAGTACACAATGTTCATTTGTATCGTTATCCGGAACAACTATATCAAGTTCTGTAATTCCCTCTTTATTTAAAAGATAACTTCTCTGCGACTGATCGATTATACATCCAAGATAATTGTCCCAATAGTTATTCCTGTTGGACACCTTTATCTTAAGAGTATTGCCCGTAAATTTCATCTCCGCAGATGTACAAGGATATACCCACACCGGCTTCTCCGCATCTGTCCAGTCAATACGTCCTGTATACCTGATCATAACATCATTTGGCTTGATCTTCATAATATTGTCTCCTGTCATTCCATTTGTTCTATATACATTATACATTTCTGTTTTCATATTAGTTAAGCTCTACCTAATAGTCAAACTTAATTTAGTTAAATATTAATTATTTTTTAATCACTTTAAACAAAATATGATTGAGAAGGTAGTTTCATATCTATAACACACCCCCATATACGTCTATTGATTATTTTTAACTGCAGTTCTATTATATGAAAGTAAACTATTCAATACATTTTGTAAGGAATGAAATCTATGAAAAGAGTAAACTTTGAAAATGGAAAGATAACTCAAAATATACTCGGTGTGGCCATGCCTATGCTAGTGGCTCAGCTCATAAGTCTTCTGTACAACGTGATCGACCGGATCTACATAGCAAGAATACCTGATGTGGGCACCGCTGCTCTCGGCGGAGTCGGTCTCTGTTTCCCGATCACCATCATAATCACTGCCTTCAGCAATCTGTTTGGCAGTGGCGGTTCCCCTCTGTTCTCAATCAGAAGAGGGATGGGGGATGATAAAACCGCAGATACCATAATGAATACAGCCTTCACTATGTTATGTGGTGCTGCCATTATTCTCATGGCTGTCGGTATGATATTTGCAAGACCGCTGTTGGTCCTGTTCGGAGCATCGGAAAGCGCACTCACATATGCGTACCCATATATGATGATATATCTGCTTGGCACTCTGCCATCCATGGTATCAACAGGCATGAACCCATTCATCAATGCACAGGGATATTCTGTAACAGGTATGCTGACAGTGGCCGTCGGTGCTGCCGCCAACTGTATTCTCGATCCCGTATTTATATTTGTCCTACATCTCGGCGTCAGAGGTGCGGCCATAGCCACCGTGATATCGCAGATCATGTCTGCCGCTTTTGTCCTCTACTTTCTGAAGAACAAAGCCGAATTGCAGGTAAAGTTGCTTTCATTGGGACAATTCAGGGAGTGTGTGACATATGCAAAGGATATTGTCAGTCTGGGAACCGCTGGATTTGTGATGCAGCTCACAAACAGCCTTGTATCAATATGCTGTAACAGTGTCCTGTCACGTACCGGAGGCGATGTCTATGTGTCAGTCATGACCATCGTGTCAAGCGTCAGACAGATCGTCGAAACTCCTATCTGGTCAATAGCCGAAGGTGCTTCCCCAGTCATCAGCTACAATTATGGAGCCAGAAAGCCCGATCATGTCAAAAAATCCATAGCCATCATGTCTCTGCTTGCAGTGATATATATGGTCATAGCATGGGGAATCATCCTGATTGCTCCGGGAGCACTTATATCTGTATTCAGCTCAGACAGTTCACTTATAAGTGACTCCATCCCGGCTCTCAAAATATATTTCGCTGCATTTGCATTTATGCTGCTTCAGTATATCGGCCAGACTACTTTCAAATCGCTGAACAAGAAAAAGCAGGCGATTTTCTTCTCTCTGCTCAGAAAGGCGATCATCGTAGTCCCTCTTACATACCTGCTGCCGTATGCTTTCCATCTCGGAACAAATGGCGTATTCATGGCTGAACCTATATCAAATATACTCGGAGGAAGCGCATGCTTTTTCACAATGCTGTTAACCGTAATACCGGAGCTTAACCGGATGAAAAAATAAAAATGATCCCACAGATATCCATAGTAATATCTGTGGGATCATTAATTTCTCTCTATTTTGTTGTCTGGTTAAACTGCTTATTATCTAAGCCGCTTTATTATCCTGAATCATATCCTTTGCATCTGGAGCCGTGATATCCTCTGATTCATGGTGCATCTTCTCACCCCAGTTTTCGTCCACAAAGCATTTGATTGCTGCTACAAGTGCTATAACCCCAAATGTATAAGCCAATATATCCATTGCCATAATTATCTCTCCTTCACTGGTAATCTTATTTATTTAAATTCCAATGAAGGCGCGCTTTTTCCCGTCTGACCTGTGTATATATTCCAGAAGTATCCATCTGCGGCTGTTTGTCATCTCGGGATATCTGCCTGCAGATGCACATACACAGAATATCAGACTCAACAGCAATGCCGCAAGAACCGCCGACAGCATCCATGTATCGTCTATGGATTCTTCTGAATTTCCAGTCCGTATGTTTCTTGTCTGGATCACAAGCCCCGCAGAACTGTCAACCATGAGCACATCGTTGTTCCCGGCGTCTATTCCCCGACTCTCACCAAGCAATGATACCGAATGCGCAGAATAATTCCTGACATTCGGGTTGTAAAGCCCACAAACTCCAAGATATGAGACGCACATAACCACAGCAATTATCCATGCATATATATTGTAATGCGCTCTGCATCCTGCCATATGTGCCACCTCCCATACTTGATAAATACATCTGTCTTACTTACCATGTATTATATTATATAAGGGAGTTTTTTTCTTCCGATACACCGCTTCTTTAGCTGTCTCTTTGCCGTTTATTTGTCAATTCTTATCCTGCTCAGGCTGGACAACCTCTATCCTGAACACATTGATCGTGTCCACATCAGGACAACAGAACACTGCAGTTCCCGGCTCATTTCCCGGGATGGTTCCACCATATCTAAGAATATCCACATATGGAAATGCCACATGCATGGCCATGGGACAGAGCTGCCCTCGCTCAGTATCAAAATCGTAGCTGTCACCTATCTTATGCCCCCTGTGGCAGCCGTGAGGGCCTTTGCGGTCTATGAGTGTTATCTTGATCTGCGGTCTGCTCATTCCGTTATCACCTCTATGTACTGTTCAAGAGGGATTCCCTTGTACTTGTCAACATTGTCCTTGTTCAAGGCTATAAGCTTCTCCACCACTTTCATGGCTGACTGCACACTGTCTTCTATGCTGTGTCCGCCTCTGTACTTTCCGATAAGCACAGCAGAGAATATATCACCGGTTCCCGGAAATCTCACAGGAATCTCTGTATATGGGAACACGTTCATTTTGTCTGTCTCGCCATCCAACAGGAGAGTGCTTGTCTGTCCATCTATATTCACGCTGGTAATAACTACGGTCTTTGCTCCATATCCGTGAAGCGTATGTGCCAGATCTTCGGCCTCCGCCATGGTCAGTATCCTCTTGTCAGTGTATTTGCTGGCAAGAAATGCTGCTTCTGTGCAGTTTGGCACTATGAGATCCGCCACTTTGCACATCTGTCTCATATAGCCAACCGTATTCTCCGTAACACCGTTGTACAGGATTCCGTCATCGCCCATGATCGGATCGACAAATATAAACGCACCCTGGTCTTTCTTCTTCTCACAGAACTCAGCCACAAGCCTGGTCTGTTCCTCCGATACAAGAAATCCGGTTGCTATGGTGTCAAATGTAAATCCAAGCTCACCCCACACTCTCATGCTGTTCTTCATATATCCGGTCGTCTCAAGTATATCGAACTTCCCGTAGTCCAGTGTATTTGACACGAGTGCCGTCGGAAGGTTGTACACTTGGAATTTCATGTTGGACATTATCGGTATCATCGCTGACAGTGCAACCTTGCCATAACCAGCCATATCGTTTATAAGCAGTATATTATTCATAGTCTCTTCCTCTTCCTGATCAATTAAAGTATATTATTTTTATAACATATATTTGTCACCGGATAAAGACTGCTTTATGAACTCGTACTCTTCATCGGTAACTGAGTACAGCTTCCTAACAATGTCATCTATCTCTTCATACAATCTGTATCGCTGCAAATGGTCTTTACCTGTCTTGTACGTCTGCATTTCTGAATTCACAGAACTTTCTGTGATAAGTTCTTCTGCCATAAGCTCTTCTGCCTTTGAGATTATGCGTCTCTGTGTCTCCTCGTCTGCGACTGGAACAGGAATATTCTCTATATGGGATCTCAGAACCTTCACTGCGTTGTACCGCTTCTCATATATGTACTGCGCCACCCTTGAATTGAGTATCGCCATGATATATCTCATATCAAGTCCCGGTATATGTGGAATGACCACATTGCAACTGTTCAACGTAAGCCTCTGCCTGTCGTCATATGCAAATACAAGCTGTCTGTTGATAAACCTGTAGATCAGTTTCTCCGGAGCCCGGTAAAGCTCCAGCGGCGCCGCCTGCTGATACAGGGTAAGTTCCGGATACATATATTTTTCCGTTTTTCCGCATCTGTATCTGTATACATCTGCTCCGGTTATCACTGCCTCCATTCCCTCTCCGCATTCTGTGGACACATATTTTGCATTATCCCCGGTCACTATTCCCAGTGCAAAATCTGCCTGTCCACGCAGAAATTCACAGTTATCTGTATTTTCTATTCTGCAAAGCAGCCTGTACTCATCATCAGTGAGCCTAAGCATAAAATTCTCACTGCCAAGCGGCCTGTCCGTTCCTACAACAAACTCTCTGCCGTCTCTCTCGATCACCGCACCTTTGCTATGTCCAGGATCAAAACTCTTTTCAAGCTGCAGCACCAACGATGGACATTGCACACCATAGAATGCATCGCCAAGGAAACTCACCCGGCTCACATTTGCCGATTCGGCTATGATCTCCCTGATCGTCTTATGATTATGTACATCTAACAATGCCTCCGGCAGCACAAATGCAAGAACTCCTTCATCTGTCAACAGCTTCAGCGCACACTCCACGAACACATCAGACGACTCCACGCCCCTTCCGGCTGCAGTTCTGTATGCTTTCCTGAGTAATGTCCGTGTCTCCCTGTCAAATGTATATCCCCACGGCGGGTTACCGATGATGATGTCATATCCCGGATCAGCCAAGAGCTTCTTATCATCCCCACCACATTCTGAATCATTCCTGTATTCTGAAATGAAGTCTCTGCGCTCTATGTGCTCATATATTGTCCGGATCGCTTCGTCCACATTGACATGTCTTCTTCCGGACAATCTCCCAAGTGCCAGATTGAACCTCGCAAGCTGTACACTGAGTTCATCTATATCGCACGCATATATATTATTTAGTTCTATATCATCCGGAAGCTGTATAAGGAAATTACCGGTTCCGCAACATGGATCGAATAATCGCTTACCGCCCTCAGATATTCTGCTTCCCATATCACCGGTCACATCACTTATCAGCGTTCTTACTACCTTTGTCGGCGTATAATATGAACCAGCCGCCTTCCGGCTGCCTGCATCTCTTATAGACATATAGAGAAGTCCAAGTACGTCCTCCCCCTTTTGATAATAGTAATTGGTGTCCATAAGATTTTTGTTATTATTTGCCCATGATAATGCTGCTTTTTTGTCCTGAATTATATCATCGATCAGCGCACTCCATACACCAATTGTCAAGCTTCCATCTATATATGCAGGGAATATTTCTCTGTCAACAGTAATCTCACCACTGCTTACCAGCAGCTTGAGTGCACAATCCGCCAGCAGAGTTCTCATGACCATCTCAGTCACACATATATTCTGCCTCTCCAGCTTATCCACCAGACTTTTTACTGTGTCTGTACTCTCGCAAATGTCTGACACATATCTGTCATACAATCCTTTGCCGGACACATACCGCTTATTCCGCCGGCTTCTGAGCGACCTTCGTTCGCCAGTTTCCAGTGACTGTTTCAGATTACTTACGTACTCCTCTGTGAAATACATCTGACCGGCCGGATCTATGCCCTGTGATTCAATTTTCCCAAGTCTGAGCCAGTTCCGCCCCGTTGCCCTCGATATTGAAAGCTGCTGACACAATCCATCCAGCGTTATGTATTCCTCACTCATACACAGCCCCTCGTTTCTTCATATGTCTGCCTCATATGCTTTTCCTGATCATATTCAAATATATTCATACGCAAAATCTCCGCCTTATTCTTCTTCAAAAAATCAGCCAGAATATTATTCCTGCTCTTATGAAAAATGTGATATAAAAGCATGAGAAATTCGCAAATTATAGATACGTTGGAATGGTCCGTTTCTTACGTTCGGACTCATAGAAACCTTCGACTTGAAACCTATGCTTTGAACGGATTGTAACACCTCGCCCAGCCTTTGTCTATACTTTAGGCAAAACTCTCCAAAACGGAGAATTATGACTCTGGCTGAGGTTCTTTGGATGGCTCTACACAGCCAGAACCCGCAAGCTGTCTCTTAAATATAGTTCTAAATATCAATCTCACAAGTGGTCCGCAATAGCAGAGCTGCCAGAGCAGTGCAACAGGGAGATTCATTCCCCATGTCTGGATAAATGTACCAACACTTGGTGAATCCTTGAACAAAACAGTTGCTATAAGACTCATGATTGGACACATCATTATGCAGATGTAGAATGATATCATGAAGGTTATCACCTGTGGTCTGTCAGTCGGTCTCACGATCTTGAACGCAAGCATTGGTGCAAGCTTTCCAACCACGAAAAGCTCAAGCACAATAGCTATCGGCCACATGATCGGCATCTCATGAAGTGCCATGACAAATGTCTGATTGGTGAAACCTCCTGTGCTTAATGCTACATTGTAGCAGATCATTCCATAGACCATGAACATGGCCATGATCGTTGTGAATACGAATTCCTGTAATTTGTTTTGTGGCATAATAATTTCCTCCTTACGAAAATAATATTGAGCATGCGCATTCAAAGGCGCTTCGCGCAGGCGCATGCGTGCTTCTCAAGGATTCCTCCCGCTTACGCGGGCCCCTCCTTATGAAAATAAAAAGCCCAACGAAACTTTCATCTCGTTGAGCTTAACTGCGACTACCATTAATTGCCCCTATAATAGCACATAAACTTTTATATTGCAAGTAATTTTCAGTTTTTTATATACAATTCAAGTGCTTACGCCTGCCCAGCCACGGCCTTCTTGCCAGTGTACAGCTGATAATATCTGCCCTTCGTATCTATGAGCTGGTCGTGGGTGCCTCTCTCTATGATACGTCCCTGCTCCATGACCATGATGCAGTCTGCATCCTTGACCGTGGAAAGTCTGTGCGCTATGACAAATGACGTTCTTCCCTCCATGAGGGCATCCATTCCCCTTGATACCATGGCCTCAGTTCTCGTATCGATGGATGATGTAGCCTCATCAAGGATCAATGCCGGTGGATCCGCAACCGCTGCCCTTGCAATCGCAAGAAGCTGTCTCTGTCCTTGACTGAGGTTTGAACCATCGCCAGTAAGGATTGTGTTATAACCGTCCGGGAGACGCTTTATGAAGTCGTGGGCATTTGCAAGCTTTGCAGCCTTGATACACTCCTCATCCGTGGCATCTAGCTTGCCGTATCTTATGTTATCCATGACTGTTCCTGTGAACAGATGTGTATCCTGAAGAACTATACCAAGACTTCGTCTGAGATCCGGCTTCCTGATCTTGCCTATGTTGATATTGTCGTACCTTATCTTGCCGTCCTGTATATCATAAAACCTGTTTATCAGATTGGTTATGGTCGTCTTGCCCGCACCTGTACTTCCGACAAATGCTATCTTCTGACCAGGCTTTGCATACATATTTATGTCGTGCAGAACTATCTTATCCGGATTGTAACCGAAGTCCACATTCTCAAATTCAACCTCGCCTGTGAGCTCCCTGTATGTGACCTCGCCAGTCTCATGCCTATGTCTCCATGCCCAGAGTCCGGTTCTCTCCTCGGTCTCCGTGAGATTGCCATCTGCATCCTTCTTTGCATTTACCAGCTCAACATAGCCCTCGTCCTCCTCTGGCTTCTCATCCGTCATGGTAAATACCCTGTCGGCTCCAGCTGCAGCCATGACTATGGCGTTGATCTGCTGGCTTATCTGTGTAACCGGCATCGTAAAACTCTTGTTAAGCGTCAGGAATGCCACAAGCGTTCCTATGGTAAGACCTGACCATCCATTTACTGCAAGTACACCTCCAAGTACAGCGCAGAGAACATAGCTTATGTTTCCAAGGTTCGCATTCACCGGCATGGTAATGTTGGCTATCATATTTGCCTTGTAGGCGCTGTCCTGAAGAGATCTATTCAATTTGCAGAAATCGTCATATGCCTTTTCTTCGTGGCAGAACACCTTGACAACCTTCTGGCCGCTCATCATTTCCTCTATATAGCCATTTACCTTACCAAGATCCTGCTGCTGCTTCATGAAGTATCTTCCCGACTTCGCGCCCAAGCTCGACGTCGCCTTTATCATGATAAGCACCATGACGACCGACAGAACCGTGAGCGGTATATCAAGGACTATCATAGCAATGAGTGTTGAGATAAATGTGATGCTTGAGTTGATAAGCTGCGGCATACTCTGGCTTATGACCTGACGGAGTGTGTCAACATCATTGGTGTACACCGACATGATATCTCCGTGTGCATGTGTGTCAAAGAAAGATATCGGAAGGGATTCCATACGTTCAAAAAGTTCAACTCTGAGTCTCTTCATGGTTCCCTGAGTCACATTTACCATGATCCTGTTGTATGCGTATGCGCAGATGATTCCCAGCACAAGTATAAGTCCAAGCCCCAGCATCCTGTGGGCCAGGGGACCATAATCAGGTGAGCTCTGTTTCATCATCGGTTCAATATATACATCGATAAGTTTCTGCATGAACATCGATATACTCAGTATTGCAAGTGCTGATATAAGTATGCTGACCACAACTGTAACGCATGCCAGCTTGTATTCCTTGAGGACATATCTGAACAATCTTCCAAGTGCCTTCATGGGATTTTTGCCCTGATCCTTTCCAGGTCTCTTCAGCCCTGCATCCACTTTATCATCCATCTTATTTTCACTGTATTTCTCTGTATTTCCTGTCATTACACTGCCTCCTTTCCTCCATAATTAATTCATCTTCTCATCGAAATCACCGCCGCCAGACATCTGTACGTCGTAGATCTCCTTATATATCGTGTTGTTCTTTAACAGATTCTCATGTGTGTCGAAGCCGCTGACCATTCCGTTATCCAGAACTATGATCCTGTCAGCATCCTGCACACTTGATATTCTCTGGGATATGATGATCTTGGTGGTGTTCGGTATCTTGGTTGCAAATGCCTGCCTGATCTTCGCATCCGTAGCGGTGTCAACTGCGCTTGTGGAATCATCGAGAATGAGTACCTTCGGGCTCTTGAGCAGCGCTCTGGCAATACAGAGTCTCTGCTTCTGACCACCAGACACGTTGCTTCCGCCCTGCTCGATCCAGGTGTTGTATCCATCCGGCATCCTGTCTATGAACTCATCCGCACAGGCAAGCTCGCACACCTCACGGCACTCATTCTCCGTGGCATCCGCCTTGCCCCATCTCAGGTTATCAAGTATCGTACCCGAAAACAGCACATTCTTCTGGAGCACAACCGCCACTTCATTTCGGATGACCTCCATATCGTAATCACGCACGTCATGTCCTCCAACACAGACCGAACCACCGTCCGGTTTCACATCGTAAAGTCTGCTTATCAGATTGACAAATGTCGACTTACCGCAGCCGGTTCCACCTATCACACCAACTGTCTCTCCAGACTTTATGTGAATGTCGATATCCTTCAGCGTGTCCTCTGCACTTCCTGCCTTATATACAAAATCAACATGGTTAAAATCTATTCTTCCGTCATGGACCTCCATGATCGGCTCATCAGGATTTGTCATGGTTGAAGTCTCCTCAAGTACCTCAGATATACGTCTCATACTCGCCATGCTCATGGAGATCATGACAAATACCATGGACAGCATCATCAGCGACATCATCATGCTCATGACATAACTGAAAAGTGATGTGAGATTACCTGTGGTCATACTTCCACCAACTATAAAATGCGCTCCGATCCATGAAAGGAGCATCATACATGTAAAAATGACAAACATCATTATAGGATTGTTGAAAGCCAGCAGGCTCTCTGCCTTTATGGACAGCTCCGCAAGCACCTCTGCTGCCTTCCCAAACTTCTTATCCTCATATTCTTCCCTGACAAATGCCTTTACAACTCTTATCGCTGATACATTTTCCTGAACACTGGCATTCAGGTTATCATAGTTTCTGAACACCTCGTCAAATATAGGTGTCACCTTGAATATGATGAAGAACAGGCCAAATCCAAGAACCACAAGTGCCGCCACAAATATGAATGACAGTTCCACGTTGATGGTGAAACACATTATCATGCTGCATATGAGCATAAGCGGTGCCCTTACCGCTATTCGTATGAGCATCTGATATGCATTCTGTACATTTGTCACATCAGTTGTCATTCGTGTTATAAGACTGGCGGTGCTGAACTTGTCAATGTTGGTAAATGAAAACTCCTGAACATTCCTGTACATGCCCTCCCTCAGATTGCATGCAAATCCTGTTGATGCGCTGGCAGCGAATTTGCCCGCCATCACTCCAAAGAAAAGGCTTAGGAAAGCCAGTACAAGCATGAGTCCGCCATACATATACACCTTGCTCATGTCCTGTCCGTTGATTCCCTCATCGATTATCTTGGCGGTCACAAATGGAATGAGTATCTCCATGAAGACCTCTGCCGCCGTAAATACAGGTGTGAGTATCGAATCCTTCTTGTACTCGCCCACCTGACCAAGCAATGTTTTGATCATTCTATTTCCTCCTTGTTTCGGTTTGAAATGCTGACAGAATCCTCAGATGTACAAAATCAGGAACTTGATTTATGATATGCGATATCTGATCGTCAGCTATGTATGATTTGACGCAAGTTGCATAAATATTAATACTTATATTTTTTAATGTCAATAGTATGCAGAGGTGTTTCATCTGTGAAATTTCTGTGTATTCAAAGTATTTAAAGACATATTAAAAATGAGGCATATGAACATCTTCTTAGTCCATATGCCTCATTTTATAGAGATCTAATATGTAATTTCCGCTCTAACAACCATTTCATTCAAAGCCATCAATGGGTCTTGAACCTTTTCTTAACACAAATTCCTGCAACCCCCACTATTGAAACAAACATAAGAATCACATACAACTGCAAGTCTGTACTGTCACCAGTTTTTGGAGATGATTGTGTTGTTTTATCCGTTGTACTTGTCTCCTGTGTTTTATTGGTTGTATCTTTCGAAGGCTCCTGTGTTGTACTGGTTGTGTCTTCCGAAGGCTCCTGTGTTGTACCGGTTGTGTCTTCCGAAGGCTCCTGTGTCCCCGTTGTCTTCTCGTTTACTGTAAAATGAGCTGTCGCTGTTCCGCTCTCAGAGACAATGCCAAGTGTATGCTCACCCTTCGAAAAACCGGCAACATAATCCTCTTTCAATGTTACGATTATACTTCCAGATTCCACCGTATAATTACTCTCATCTATGGTCTTTCCGTCAACCTCAACACGAATAAAATCCCTGTATGCAGCATCAGATGTGAATGATAGTGCATTCTTCGCACCTGCTGTTACTGTCGCTCCGTCTCCCTTGATAATAACAGGGGCAAGTTTCGCAAGCACTGTGTCTTCCTTTTTAATTTCATTTTCTGCTTCTTCATCACTAAAATACTTATTACATTTATCACAGAACCAATATGTGCTGTTTCCTTCTTTTGCAGCAGTAGCAGCTTGCTTTTCTACTTTTTCCATATCGTGACCGGCGTTTTCTGCTGTCCGTACATTTTCCTTTGTTTGAGATTCAAAAGCAGAATTTTCAAATGTCACACTGTATGTAGTTAATTCTGGCAATACGCAGTTCTTTTCCTGTATTACTGTTGCTGTTGTATCTGCTGTCTCACTTTCTACGCCATCACATGCTGTACATTTTCTTTCTGCTGTACAGTGTTGATTGTCTGTGCTCCATGTGTATGTTACATCTCCATAACTATGACCTACTGCCGGAATCTCCGTATAGGTGGTGTAATCACAGTTACTGCAGGTATCGTAAGTTTCCCAACCGTTTGCGGTACAAGTCGCCGCCTGTGCATCGTGATGTACGAGGTCGTGACCCGTAGCTTGGATCGTCTCTGTTTTTATTCTGCCGCATCCAATGCAAGTATACTTTCTCTCCCCCTCTGTTGTGCAGGTTGGAGAAATAGTTATAGTGCCATTATCCCAAATATGTATTCCAACATCGCCCTTTTCTGCGCAGACATTACACTCATGCCAATGATTGTTTTCATCCGAAATCCAGTTTGAGTTCCAATCATGTCCGAGAGGGGTGGATGTTCCTCCGCAGATCGTGCATGTCTGTCCGCTTGTGCAGGTTGCCGTTCCGCTCCACACATGCGCAGAACGTGGATTGGTGATATTAGTGCCACATTCTGTGCAATAAACGTGATGCCAATGATATCCAGCGTCTTTGTATTCATAAGTTCCGGTTGTACTTACCCATTTACCACAGATGTCGCAATAGGCTCTGCCCGCATATGCCGGTATCCGCAGCAGCATCAGCACCATGCACATAGTGAGCAGGGTGGTCAAAATTCTTCTCTTCATATAGTTCCCTCCCTTAAAAATAAATCTGAGTTTGGTTAGTGATTTCTGTATATAAAGATTTTATCATTTTGACTTCTTCCATGTAATCTCCGTTTCGATACGAAAATGTATATTTTCCTATTTCAGCATATAATTTTTCAGCTCATCCCTCTTATTTATATTCATTTTTTCATAAATCCTGCTCAGATAAGTTTTAACCGTATTGGGTAAAAATCCCATATAATCTGCAATTTCCTGATTATTCCAATCTCGGCTTGCCAGCATTGCAATCGAGAATTCCACTGTGGATAATGCATCCGTCACTGAATTTCCTGACATAGGATTGTGGATTGACATCCATCCCCTGCTAAAGGCAATGACTTTATCAGATAATTTGTTATATAGTTTTGAATCCTCCTTGCGGATACATGACTCCAGAAGTCCCTGCAGCAAACCATGATGTTCAACGAAAGGTTCCAGAAATTCGTCTTCTTTCGCCACGTTCCACGCCAGCATCAATGCATCTTTTGCTTTCTGCTGATTTTTCAGATTCATCTGACACATTGCAATCATACAATACAGATAGATCATACTAATAGGATATATATCATCCCTGAACATCAATGCTGCCTCGCAAATTCCAAGTGCTCTGCCATACTCGCCTTTTAAATATGCCATGTGAGCTATTACATAGGCAGAAAACAGCTTAATTCCAGGCGGCAATGTTACTGCATAAAGCTCCACATCCGGAAGTTCATCCACCGAAAGATGCAAAAGCACAGAGGACATATATCCCGCAAATACACTGACAGCCCTGTCCTCAGCGGATGAAGGATTTTTCGTCTCTTTTTCAAGACATTCCTGAATCTCCCTCAGTCCTTTTCTTGATGCAGCTTCTCTGCCAAGTGTCAGATTAGAATATACATATAACAGGCAGGATGACATCTTCAATTTTATATTATGGCTCATCAGATAACGTTCTGCTATATGATTGCACTCCTCCGCCTGCCCGGTAAAATAATAGTATTCAGCACGTGCTATCTCCTGAAAATCCCTGTCTTCAAAACTGTCTACCATCTTTTTCGCTTCACCCGGCTGAAATGCTGCATTGATCAACGGCAGTATGGTATATTCACTCATAATAGTATCCCTCCAAACCAACGATCCGCCAAATCATTTATCAATCGCTCTAAGTATAAATCCTGCTGCCACTCCAGCTGCCACGCCTACCACTATTCCGCCAATGATATCTGTCGGGAAATGCACATACAGATACATTCTTGAGAACGCTATAAGGATCGCTATCACGCAGGATATTGCGCCCAGCAGTTTCTTTCTGCTCATGAACAACGCCGTGACAGCTGCAAATGATGACGCCGTGTGTCCCGATGGGAAGGAATAATCCTTTGGTTTCTTCACTATCAGATCTGTAAAATTCGCCACATCATACGGTCTTGTTCTGGCAACCAGATTCTTTAACAGGCAGTTGGTTATGAGAAGATCAAGGATAAGTGCGATGGCCATGCACAGCCCTGCCTTCCTCGTCTTTGGAATGATCAGCAGCACCGCCGCCATTACTATCCACAGTATTCCCGCATTTCCAAGGGATGTGATCGCCACCATGATCTTGTCAAGCCATGGGGTATGTATATTCTGGAGAGCGTCAAGGACTTCTATCTCCCACATCAGAAGTTACCGCCGTTCCAGCCCCAGTCATGCACGCCGTGGTAAGTCACGTACACCGCATTTCCCGGGATTCCAAGTACATCTGCAAATATATCGCAGATCTTTCCTGTCATGGCATCACACGCTTTAGGAGTCACATCACCGAATACGCTGACTTCCACATATGCACCCTTATCAAGTTTCTTTCCGCCCATGAACAGGTCGTATCCATCGTTGATGCCGACCATAAGGTAGCTCTCCGTCTTGTTCATCGTTGTTATCGCCTGACCGAGACTGCTCTTAAGAGTCTCCTTCTGGTCATCGCTCATCTTCACTGTAACCTTTGAATCTATAAATGGCATTTCTTTGTCCTCCTAAATTATATTATTCATATAAAATATATACACGACTTTTGTAGACATTTGTCTTTGTATGCTATTATGATTCTGCCACGTTAATAACTATCCCAGGCAAATGTCTACAAAAAATCCTCAAATTCTATCTCAGACGGCAGTCTCAGATCTCCTCTCGGGCTGACCGACACGGTTCCAACCTTCACACCGTCCGGCATACAGTTCCTCTTGAACTGCTGGCGGAAGAATCTCGTGTAGAATACCTTCTGCCATTTATCGATCTCGCTGTCTGAGAAATTGTACTCGTCACTCTGTCTTACAGCCTCCTTGCACAGCTCATTTACCTCCTCAGGTGACATTCCATATCGCAGCGTATAATATAAGAAGAAATCGTGCAGGATGTATGATCCCACGGTGTCCTCCGTCTTCTGCGCGATGGTTCCGTCAGGGTTCGGTGGCAACAGCTCCGGGCTGACCGGTGTGTCTATAATATCGTCTATGATCGGCGCGATGCCCGCAAATCCGTCAACCTCCATGAAGTGTCCGACTTCGTTCACAAGTGAGCGCACCAGCGTCTTTGGTATACTTGTATTCACCGCATACATGCTCATATGGTCGCCGTTGTAGGTGCACCAGCCAAGTGCCAGCTCCGAGAGATCTCCGGTTCCAACCACGAATCCGCCCTCCTTGTTAGCGACATCCATGAGTATCTGCGTTCTCTCCCTCGCCTGACAGTTCTCGTAAGTTATGTCATGCACGCTCTCATCCTGTCCGATATCGGCAAAATGCTGTCTCACCGATGCAGCTATGCTTATCTCTCTGCTGTCACAGCCGAGCAGTCTCATGAGTTCCGTGGAGTTATTCTTCGTCCTGTTTGTCGTTCCAAATCCCGGCATGGTGATTCCCACGACAGTTGTGGATGGAAGTCCCGCATTCTTCACCGCCTGTGCTGAAACCAGCAAAGCCAGTGTGGAATCAAGTCCGCCTGACACTCCCACGACCACACATTTGCAGTGGGTCGCCTCTATCCTTCTCTGAAGTCCGGCAACCTGCATCTTAAATATCGCCATGCACCTCTCAAGCTTATTTCCCGATGGGACAAATGGTGTCATCTTCACCTTCATGAGCACATTCCCTTTGTCCATGAGTGGGGTATCGCACACCACCGTCTCATACTTTCTGAATGCGAAATCACGCTTACAGTCGGCAAATGATTTGTTTGCTATCCTGTCATGTCTGATCTTGGTGAGACTTATATCCCTTATCAGTACTCCGTCCTCAAATGGCTTTACCTCGCCGAGGAGCTTGCCGTTCTCGTACATCAGATTGTGTCCTGAAAATACCAGATCTGATGTGGACTCATACATTCCAGCGGACACATACACATATCCGCACAGGCAGTCCGATGACACACTTCCTATCAGCTTGTGCCTGTATGCAGCCTTTCCGATGACCTCATTTGACGCGGAAAGGTTGAGTATGACCTCAGCTCCCGCCATGGCAAGAAGTCTTCCCGGCGAAACCGGAGTCCAGGCATCCTCACATATCTCTATGCCAAGCTTGACTCTCTGGTCTCCGCTGCCCATCTCTATCATCACATTGTTGCCAAACAGCACCTCACTGCCAACAACCCTGCCTCCGGCTTTCTTTGAACCGGCATTATATTCAAGCTCATCTCCATCATCTTCCGGATCCATGAGATTGACCATCACCGCATCATACTTTCTGGCTGAGAACCATCTCTTCTCGTAGAACTCGCCATAGTTTGGAAGGTAAGTCTTCGGCACGATGGCCATGACTCTTCCGCCCTGCAGGAACGCCGCACAGTTGAACAGCTCACCGTCCACCTCAAATGGCAGACCGACCACCAGTGCCGACTGACCAGTACATGTAGCCATGGCAAGCTGAAGAAGTCCTCTTCTCGCACCATCTATGAGCTTTCTGTTCTCAAACAGATCCGCACAGGTATATCCCGTGATGGACAGCTCCGGCGTCACTATGACATCCGCAGCATCCTTATACTCTTCATATATATCCATTATCTCTCTTACATTACCGCTGACACTTCCGATGTGAACCTTCGGCGTAACGGCTGCCACACGCAGCATATTCTTCATTGTTACCTCCTTGTAAAATCTCATTTGATTTTGCCTTTTCATAACATTTACACTTTACCACCCGGAGACATTTATTTCAACGAAGTTCACAACCTGATGAGTCTCTATTTTCGGTCATTTCCCAGTTCAGGGCTTGTCCGCCGGGTGTCAGATAACTTTGTGTTTTTATCTTTTGGCGAAAATGCTTTAAAAAAAGGCTCCCGGACATATCATTGCGCCGGGAGTCTTTTTTCTGCCATGCAGACATCCAGTGACATACGGTTTATCCGCCATCACTCAACACTGCATCTATATATTATAATGTACTGATTACTTTCCAAGTGGCTTGCCTGTGAGCTTCTCATAGCCCTCAAGGTAGATGTCGATGGTCTTCTGTGCGACATCATCAGGAAGCTTCCAGCCCTTGTCAGGATTAGCCTTCAGCCAGTCACGTGCGAACTGCTTGTCAAATGATGGCTGACCATGACCTGGCTCATATACATCTGCTGGCCAGAATCTTGAGCTGTCAGGTGTAAGCATCTCATCGCCGAGAACGATATTGCCATTCTCATCGAGACCAAACTCAAACTTTGTATCTGCAATGATGATTCCTCTTGTAAGTGCGTACTCTGCACACTTCTTGTAAAGTGTGATGGTGTACTCCTTGAGCTTTGAAGCGTACTCCTCGCCCTTGCCAGGGAAGTACTTCTCAAGGTGAGCAATGCTCTGCTCATATGATATATTCTCATCGTGATCGCCAATCTCGGCCTTTGTTGATGGTGTGTAGATAGGCTCAGGAAGCTTATCAGACTCCTTTAATCCCTCTGGGAGCTTGATTCCACATACTGTGCCATTCTCCTTGTAGCTTGCCCAACCGCTTCCTGTGATGTATCCACGAACGATACACTCGATTGGAAGCATCTCAAGCTTTCTGCACATCATACTGTTGCCATCGAACTTCTCCTGCTGGAAGAACTCAGGCATATCTTTTACATCAACTGAGATCATGTGATTAGGAAGAATGTCCTGTGTCATGTCAAACCAGAACTTTGACATCTGTGTCAGAACTGTTCCCTTCTTGGAAATTACATTGTCGAGGATGACATCGAAGCAGCTTATACGGTCTGTAGCTACCATGATCAGGCTGTCTCCATTGTCATAAATCTCACGTACCTTACCTTCTTTGATTGGCTTTAATTCCTGCATTTTTTTATCTCCTTGATATTTGTATTAATACCTGTTAGAAATTGTATCCATATAAGTGTGTATCACTTTTTATGGTTGCTTGTCAAGGCTTTGGAAGCCCTCAAAAATTTTTTCTCAAAATTTGTCAAGGTTTATGCGCCTCACGGGATTTTTATTGTGTAAAAGCACATTTTTCATCTTTACAATATCATTTGTGATGGCTATAATAACAGAGCACAATATCTAGTGGGTGTTTCACATTATCTCCACCAAATATATTGTGTTTACATATTTTTTCTTTATAAATAATTCCATGCGGCACAGGCAGCCGCATCTACTATATTACGTCGAACCAGACCTGATTGGCCTGATTTCAGTTAACTTGAATGATTGGAATATTACGATTAAATTTACCATTGAATTGGAAGAGGGAGGCTATTGCTGTGCCAGAGGAAGCTAAAACACACGTACACGTAATCAAAAGGAATGGAGAAGAGGTGACATTTGACCTGTCAAAGATCGAGAATGCCATCAAAGCTGCCAACAATGAGGTTGACAAACTCCACCAGCTCAACGAATATCAGGTTCACGCCATCGCGGATAACCTGGAGAAACAGATAGAATCAATGTCCCATGCAGTTCACGTGGAGGACATTCAGGATATGGTCGAGACCGGTATCATGGAGATGAGAGGATATGAGGTTGCACAGAAATATGTGCGTTACCGTTACAAGAGAGAGCTCGCACGTAAGTCCAACACCACGGACAACGGAATCCTTGCGCTCATAGACCATATGAACGAGGAAGTCAATCAGGAAAACTCAAACAAGAATCCGGTGATCAACTCGACACAGCGTGACTACATGGCCGGTGAGGTATCCAAAGATCTGACTAAGAGAATGCTTCTGCCTGAGGATATAGTTGAGGCACATGAGGCCGGAATCATACATTTCCATGATTCTGACTACTACGCTCAGAAGGAGCACAACTGTGACCTCATCAACCTTGAGGATATGTTGCAGAACGGAACAGTGATAAGTGAGACCATGATCGAGAAGCCGCACAGCTTCTTCACGGCATGCAACGTCACCACGCAGATCGTGGCACAGGTTGCCAGCAACCAGTACGGCGGACAGACATTTACCCTGTCCCATCTGGCACCATTTGTGGATGTTAGCAGGAAGAAGCTCCGTGCACAGGTCATCGAGGAGCGCAAGGACTGTGGCGAATCCCTTGATGATGCCATTATCGACAAGATAACAGAGAAGAGACTTCTGAACGAGGTCAAAAGTGGAATACAGACTATACAGTACCAGCTCATCACCCTGATGACATGTAACGGACAGGCACCATTTGTCACCATGTTCATGTACCTGGATGAGGTTCCTGAGGGACAGACAAGGGATGACCTGGCTCTCATCATAGAGGAGGTCCTGAATCAGAGGATCAAAGGAGTTAAGAACGAGAAGGGAATCTGGATCACTCCGGCATTTCCTAAGCTCATATATGTTCTGGACGAGGACAACATCACCACAGATTCCAAATACTGGTATCTGACTGAGCTTGCCGCCAAATGCACCGCAAAACGTATGGTTCCTGACTACATCTCCGCCAAAGTCATGAGAGAGATGAAGGACGGCGACGTATATCCATGCATGGGCTGCAGATCATTTCCTACAAAGGAGGACGGCATCAGGAATCCTGATGGATCCCGCAAATATTACGGACGTTTTAACCAGGGCGTCGTGACCATCAATCTTGTTGATGTGGCATGTTCATCATACGGCGACATGGACAAATTCTGGAAGATCCTGGACGAGCGTCTTGAGCTTTGTCACAAGGCACTCAGATGCAGACATGAAAGACTGCTCGGAACCATATCAGATGTCGCTCCTATACTGTGGCAGCACGGTGCGCTGGCAAGACTTAAGAAAGGCGAGAAGATTGACAAGCTGCTCTTCGGCGGCTACTCAACTATTTCCCTTGGCTATGCCGGTCTCTGCGAAATGTGTGTCCGTATGATCGGCAAAACACATACATCCGAGGAAGGCAAGAAATTTGCGCTTGCTGTAATGCAGAAGCTCAACGACAAATGTGCTGAGTGGAAGGCTGCTGAAAATATCAGCTATTCCGTATACGGAACACCTATGGAGTCCACTACTTATAAATTTGCCAAGAATCTGCAGAAGCGTTTCGGCATCATCCCGGGCGTAACAGACAAGAATTACATAACCAACAGCTATCACGTACATGTAACCGAGCACATAGACGCCTTCAGCAAGCTGAAGTTTGAGTCAGAATTCCAGAAGCTGTCACCGGGCGGCGCCATCAGCTATGTTGAGGTTCCAAATCTCCAGAATAACATAGACGCAGTCCTTGAAGTCATGAAGTTCATATACGACAACATTCTCTATGCAGAGCTCAACACCAAGAGCGACTACTGTGAGAAATGTGGCTATGACGGCGAGATCAAGATCGTGACAGACGATTATGGCAAGTTGGTGTGGGAGTGCCCTAACTGCGGCAACCGCGACCAGAACACTCTCTTCGTTGCAAGACGTACCTGCGGTTATATCGGAACCCAGTTCTGGAATCAGGGACGTACACAGGAGATCAAGGACAGAGTCCTTCACCTGTAGAATTAGTCAGCTTAAAACTGATACTTTCAGATAAAAATACAGACAGCACAATTGTGAATGAAGTGACCTCAAAAAACAATTGACTGTCTGTATTTTTATTACTTTCTTATAACTACAATATCTAGCATACCCTCATGTAAGCGGCATCATCTGCAAAATCCGGCTGATCCGAAACAAACTTTATAACATCTGCGGATTTTACGCCTGGATTTCTTTTGATATAAGCAGTGAGCATTTCTAATCTTGCCGCATTCTTCTGAGCATAATGCTCCATAGCCGAGACAAACTCAAAATAAGAATCATCTATATTGTTGAGCAGTTTTCTTAATTCTTCCATAACTACGCCCCCTTACATTTCTATTCTCATATATATATTATAGTTATCATATCCATGATTCTCAAAATAATACCAATATGGTTTATTATCTATTCCATACGAAATATGTACTGCGTATGTTTTTCCTTCGTATTTACTATAATTCGTATTTATTTCTCTGCAGATTTTTGCATATTCTGCCCTATCCAAGATAAATGTATTATAAACAAATCTCACAACTTCTCCTATCATTCATAATATCATCTGCACATAAATTACACAAGCTAACACCAAAACATATTATATACCCTAATTTGTGATAATTAATGCAAATGTAATTTTTGATAGATTTAGATGTAATAATCCGTTTAATACGTCTCCCACAACTTCATCTTCTTGGCATTATCCACTATGTCAATGCAGCTTCCGTCAATTGCATTTATACATATAATCTGGGATATCTCCCCTACCGTGTCCTGTCCCCGAAGCTCCTCGCTCTGTGTAAATATCCATGCAGGAATGTAGCAGAGCTTTCCATCGTCATCTGCTGTCGCCATGTATCTGAGTGCCACGTTGTTGAACTGAACCTTGCCATATCTGGTCTGGTATTTCTCATAATATGTTGCAATGCCCTCATTTGCCTTTGCGATCATGTCGTTCCAGCTCATGAGTTCCACATCCTCCGCCTGCAGGGATGAAGGATCTGTGTAAAGCTGGGCAAACATATCTACAACTCCATCATCATCAATATTTAATGTTACACTGTCACCAGGCTCAAACATATAGCCATTCTGTGTCTGGAGATTGTCAACGTTATATAATTCGCCCTCTCTCTCCTTTGCTCCGTATATAGACCTGCTGAGCGTTACCGAGTATCCACTCACCTTGGTCTGCTTTACCTCGCCATTGTCATCCGACCATATTCTGGCAAGCGGCTCTGTCTTTGTACTCTCCATACCGTCTATCCCCATCTTTGAGAGGAAATTCATCGCTTGGGATATGGCATCGTTCTCCGTGAGTTTGCTCTCATTTGTGACATTGGTCAGATCTATGTCTGTGGCATTGCTGATGCCCGTCACATAGGTGTATGTTGCGCCGCTCACACCATCCAAAAGCTTGTTTTCCTCACTCTCGGATTTGTAAAATGATATATACACACCTGCGTCTGTATTGTCATCCTCACCGCCATACTGTGATATACTCACCGTATATTCCTTGTCTCCATATTTGCCTGTATACGATGAATACGGATCATCATAATTCTCCAGCAAAGGAAGTGAATCCGGTGCATCTGCCATCTGCTTCTTGTATGTCTCTATCTGGGTATCATACCAGGCATCCGACGAATCATCCCCCTGCCCCTGAGCCTCCTTCTTAAACTTCTCTGTACTCTCTATCATACTCTTCAGCTCATCCTTGGTCTGCACTCCATCCTTGCGGATATATATGCCCTGGGACTTGTCCAGGAGTCCCTCGACAATGCTCTGTATCTGTGCAGCATCAAGCTTCATAGTGCTGTAATATACCCTCTTCATGGAATCCGTATCAGGAATATCTATCGAACCGGAACAGCTTATCTCTGACAAGCCCGAATTGCCCACATCAAATGTCTCATCACACTTCTCCGGGATTCCCAGACTCTTTGCAAGGCTGCCACCCGCATCGTTACTGCCATCATCACTGTATCCACTTGCCGAACCCGACTCTCCATCCAATGTATAATCAACCTTTTTATTTCCACATCCTGTCATCTGCATCGCCATCACTCCTGCCAGCACACATGCCGCTATTCTTGTCGCTCTCTTTCCCATGATTATCTTCCTCCTTGTCATTTCGCAAATATTCATATATTAGACATTTCATCTGACCATATCAGCACATTTATTTTGATATGGTTTTTGTTCCTGCCCCAGTCTCCGGGTCTGTTCCGTACCATGTCTCAAGACATTTTGCAGTCTCAATTATATCTACACAGCTTCCATCCACTGCGTTTATGTACACAAGCTGCACTATATTATCGTATGCGCCATGATCCTCCTCAATGGAATCACCATATATGTAATCTGTCCTGTCCTCATCACCGCTCGACCTGTTCTCACAGCCACACATGCCACATACGGCAAGTACAGACATGACCAGCGCAGTTTTCCGCCACAAATTTCCTGACATTTTCTGCCTCCCTTCACATTAAACTTCAGAAATGTCTCTGCTCATAATGTATTGTAAAATGGGTGTACATTAAGAAACAATTGCCGGGAACTTTAAGATATTCTTAAGACGAAAAAATCCCTTCCGTATGATGTACCTAATCATACGGAAGGGATCTGTAATCCACATTATATTTAGAATTTGAAAAACATCAGCAGGAGTATGATTCCCACAAGCGTGAGTGCCGCTCCCACCAGAAAGGCTATCTTAAACCACTTCTCATCACCTGTCACCCTGTCAAATGTATCATCCTCAACCTCAACAAAGCTGAGTGCCGTCATGGTCATAAGCCCAAGTCCGGTAAAAATCGCAGATGAAGCAGGTATCCTTATGGCCGGTATAACCCACAATATAAAATATACTACATCACATCCAAGCAATATAAACAGCTTTTTTCCATACTTCTCAAGCATAACCCTCGATCTCCTTAATATAACACTTAACCTGTATCATAACACCTTATATGTGTTTACTCAAGCTTTCCGTCTTTTTGTTCTTAAGCCTCCTTATTATGTCATCACATCCACAGACTGCGCTTATTCCCACCGCAATCCCCAGCACGAACAGCATTGTGGAATTGCCATATGCGCTTGCGGCCTTCCAGTCTGAATCAAATGCCGCGCTCAGTGTGTAATAGAGCGGAGCCCCCGGCAGAAGCGGGATAAGTCCGACTATTAGATACTGATTTGCCGGTGCTTTCATGATCCTTGCCGCTATCTCAGCATATATGGCAGCCCACAGGCTTGCCGCAAGAGATGGAATAAATACGTCATCTATGATATTTCTGACCAGAATGTATACTATCCATGTGCACATTCCATTGACCGCCGCCGGTATCACATTCCGCCTGCCAAGATTGAACATAAGCGCAAATCCCAGCGAACCTAATAGAGCAGTTACAACCTGTATGATCGTTTGCTGCACTTGTCTGCACCTCCTAAATCGTGATAAATACCGCCAGTGCAAATCCGCAGGCTATGCCTGCCGCCCACAGAACTGATTCAACCAGTCTCAGGCTTCCAGTTATCGTATCACCGACAAACATGTCCTTCACTGCATTTGTCAGCGCAAGTCCCGGGATCAGCAGCATAATGTCTCCTATCATGACCTTGTCCTCATGTATTGGAAACACACGCCCCGCCAGTCCGATCAGCACTCCTGTGACAAATGAACACAGAAAATTAAACAGTATGTTGTTGGTACATATCGGGGCGAAATACATCTGCATCAGCCATATCCCCACAGCAAATGCCGCCGCCATAGCTCCATCAAGTATGGTTCCGCCGAAGAATACCGCAAGCGCTCCCGCCGCCAGCACGCTTCCCACGCACACCCGGAATCTCGGCGCTGATGCCTGCTCTATCTCTTCAATTCGTTCTTTCAGGCCCTCAGTGGCTAGTGGCTGTCTGCAATACTCTCTGCTCAGGGCATTTATCCGCTCCAGCTTCCAGAAGTCCGTCTTTGTCCCATCCCTGGTTCCTCTGGTCATGGAGCACACCGATCCATCCGGCATGTTCATGGTACATACCAGAGTGGATGTAATAGCAAATACGTCCATACGCTCTGCTCCATAAGCAGCTCCCATTCGTCTGAGTGTATCCTCCACTCTCTTCACCTCCGAGCCATTCCGGATCATCATGGCTCCCACATCCATGAACAGACCGAGCATTTTCACATCCTCCGGACTTCCCTGAGGCATATCCCGCAGCTTCTCCATTCCGCTGTGCCTGTCAATATCCGCCATACCCATATGCCACCATCCTTTTTGTACAGATATACCTCATGCCATTATCTATCTCATTGGAACCTGCTGGAAGTACTGGTGTCTTCTCTCATCCACCATTTTCTCCAGTTCCTTCTGATTGTGGTTATATATCTTATTTATCTCATCGTTATATCCTATTATTATGTATGGAACCATGCTTTCTATGTATGCAAGGGTGTCATCACAGTCCTTCTCCTTCCTCATCGGAAGCGCCATTCCGCTGCCATCATTCAGCCTGACCTCGATCTGGTAAGACTTACCCGCCTTAATTCCGTACACTTTGTTCTGGGTTATGAGCTTATATACCCACATAAGCTCCCTGGTCTCGGCAAAATTCACCGTATCACCCTTGATATACATGAAGAACTCATTATTTAATCTGAGACCATTCACTGCAGCACCTGATCTGTAAAACTGCTCTATCCTCTCCATCTCATACTCAGGATTCGGCTTCTTCTTACAGTAATCCAGCACGTCTCTTATGTTGCTCTGCCTTATTGCCAGGGATACAAACCATGCCGCAAATGCGAGGAACATCGCGGATCCAAGCCCTATCCATATCGATCCTTCATCTACCCCCATTGCTGCAGCAACACCGGAGATTCCGATTGCTGCAAATATCACTGCTCCAATAATACATTTTATCCTGTACTTTGTTCCAAGCTTCTTTATCATCTGTTTTAACCCCATTTTCTTAATTGTACTCAGTCATATTCCACCTTCATCAGGCAAAGTCCATGTGGAGGCGCCGTAGGCCCCGCCAGCTGCCTGTCCATCCCGGCTATGATCTCAGGAATATGCTCCGCACTCATATTCCCATATCCAACCTCTACCAGTGTTCCGGTCAGTATCCTCACCATGTTCTGCAAAAAGCCATTTCCATGGAATCTCATGCGGACGTAGTCTCCCTCCTTGACTATATCCACATCGTATATGGTTCTGACCGTGGATTTCTTCATCTTATTGTTGCCACAAAAAGATCTGAAATCATGCTTTCCGACAAGATACGATGCAGCCTTTTTCATCACATCCACATCAAGTATACTGCCCTGTGGCACACACCACACATAATTTCTATCAAATACAGGTTTCTCAGCACCTACATACAGCGTGTATTCGTAGACTTTACCGGTTGCATTCAGCCTTGCATGAAACCTGTCCCCGGCCACAGCAACATCAAGCGCGCAGATATCCGCAGGCAGATATCTGTTCAGATAATCTTTTATCTCTTCCGGAGTCTTATCTGTTTCTAGCCTTCCGTTCGCCACCATGGCTCTGGCATGTACTCCCGCATCAGTCCTGCCTGCACCATGGATATCGACCTTTGCATCGACCATCCTGGTTAGGACCGCCTCTATTCGCCCCTCCACTGTATCCGCATTTGTCTTGCTCTCCCAGCCGTGATAACGTGTACCATCATAGCTGAAAGTAAATCTGTAATTTACCATATGTCCTCTCCAGGGACGCTTCTTTTGTCACAAGGAGTGTCCCTCTGTCATATAAATCCAATCCAGGGGACACTACTTGTGACAAAAGAAGCGTCCCCACTACAGCACCTGCTCGCCTGTGTCTGTCTCAAATTCCTTTACCTGTTCAAGCCAATATTGCTTATCTTTTTCTGTTATCGGTCTTATGACTTTACATGGATTTCCAGCAGCTATCACACCATCCGGAATATCCTTCGTGACAACCGACCCTGAGCCTATGACAACATTTGAACCTATGGTCACACCCGGATTGATGACCGTATTGCCGCCGATCCATACATTATCGCCTATTGTGACCGGCTTGCCAAGCTCCACACCGGCATTTCTGATCATCGCATCTATCGGATGACTTGCGCAATATATATTGACCCTTGGTCCCAGAAATGCATGATCTCCAATGACGACGTCACACTGATCCAGGACTATCAGCCCTGTATTTGCATAGAAATAGTCTCCCACATGTATATTTGTTCCATAGTCGCAGTAAAATGGCGGCTCTATGTAACACTCCTTTCCCATGTGTGCGAATAATTTTCCAAGATACTCGCCGGTTCTTGTCATTGTCTCAGACCTCGGAGCACCATTGAACTTATCAACCAGATCCTTCGCCTTCCCCTCTGGATCCCAGTCCACACATTTATATAACTTGCCAGCTTTCATTCTGCCAAACATTTTCTCTACTCTATCCATAGAATTTTCTCCTCGTATTATAATATTTACTCATCATGTTTATATCTGACTAAAAGATACCATTCTTTATGGCTGCAATCAACCGCAAATATAATTACTCGTAAATCGAATCCAATATAAGCAATAAACTTCTATCGGTAACAGAAAAACTGCTCTCCAGATATTATAATAAGCCGCGTGCCTGTATTCTGAATCGATAGCGTAATCGACTGAACTTCAGCGCTTATTGCCGGAGCGGCGCGCACAAACGCCCTTATCGTGCGCAGAGCGCAGTGCAAATATAAGCAAGCTGAAGTGACGGAAGATTAGTGTGATTCAGAATACAGGCACACGGCTTATTATGTCTGGAGAGCAGTTTTTCGTCCGTCCTCAATACACATAAAGGTACATTCCAAACCAATGCAGCGCAGCCCCCAGCATCACAAAGATATGCCAGATAAAGTGCGCCCCCTTGGTGTCCTTCACAAATGGAATCATGCCAAGCGTATAGACAATGCCACCGCCCACGATCCATCCCAAAAGCGGCTTATCATTTCTGAACCAGCCCGGAATGAACATGATGGCACTCCATCCGATGACGAAGTACAACGTATAGTGTATCGGTCTGAACCTGCCCGGCCCGAACACACATATGATGGTGATCCCCGCTATGATGAGCGCCCACTGCACACAGAACAACACTATTCCAAGCACATTTCCCCAGTACACAAGGTACAGCGGAGCAAATGTTCCGCCTATCAGCAGATATATCGAGGAATAGTCAAATCTTCTCCAGAGCCGCTTGACTGCCAGCCCGGATTTGTATGAGTGATACAGACAGCTCATGAGAAACATCAATATCAGTGATATTCCATAAAAACACGATGCCATCACTTTGAGTCCTGTGTCTGACTTCAGGAGAAGAAGGACAAAGCCGGCTATGGCAAGTCCTGCTCCTATTCCGTGGGTAACAGCATTTCCCACCTCCTCGAGAACGGTGAGCTTTGGCGGCTCATTCAGTTCCCTGTAGTGCTGCCTTTTTGCTCTTTTTGCCTCTTTCTTCTCTTCTTTGCTTTTCTCTTTGTCCAGTTCAGCTTTCTGCTGACTGCTCATGTCTGTTTCTAAGTTATTTACTTCTGCCATATTTAATCCTAAAACTTCTTTCTATCTATAACTCTATCTATAATTCTATCTATAATTTATACTGCTATCTATAATCTACACTGTCTTACAACCGCAGTCTCCAGCTCCCGTGCAGAGTACAGCCCTGGGATCATCATCGCAGACCGCTAAAGTGCCTCAAACACCTGCACCCCGCGTCTCTTCAGCCATATCCTGAACAACGCGGCAATGACAGCTGTCAACACTGCGCTTATTATAAGATATAATGTCGATCCAGTCAGGCTTCCGAAGGCTACGTATCCTGCTACAAGTACTATAATATACACAAAATTAGATAAAAGAGCAACAAGTACACCCATGCTCTGCTTCACGACTGATGCTTCCGACGTCCAGTCAAGCTTTGGCATCTTGAGATTGACTG
The DNA here is from genome assembly GCF_040227275.1 of Coprococcus sp. RTP31081st1_H1_RTP31081_211007. Lineage (NCBI taxonomy): Bacteria > Bacillati > Bacillota > Clostridia > Lachnospirales > Lachnospiraceae > Coprococcus > Coprococcus sp. RTP31081st1_H1_RTP31081_211007. The sequence continues at coordinate 18,155 of NZ_JBEHVP010000004.1, read as the reverse complement.
CAAGCCCTATGTATGCAGTCAGGCACACATAAAGACATGGTATCAGTAACATCATCACGCCATCTACAAGTGATGGTGTCACAAAAACAAGCATCACTATATCAAGGACCAGCGCCGGAATCAGGGTAAGTATCACATGCATCCTCAGTTTTGCCCTAAGTATCTGCCACGATGTGACTGGAAGCGAACGCACGATCCAAAGATTCTTTCCCTCCAGAGATATCGATGGTGCAGTCAGATCATTCATCGACGCAGCGGCACATACGACTATACACGCCCCAATTATAAGTACACCATCCGGTAGTCCGGGAGTTTTCGTAATCATATCTACTACATACTGTCCTTTAACAAGACAAACCACTGCCATAGCGATCATTATCAATGTCCCCAGGGAACAGTTGAGCATATATACGGCAGATGCTGCCAGTCTTTTGAACTCTTTCTGAAGAAGTGCTGCATCCTGGCTCTGCGCCTTTGCAGCTTTTATTATATTCTTCCTTTTGGTATGTCCGGCTTTTGTCGTCACGATTCCGATGAATGTTCTCTCAAGTACCAGCCACACTACAAGAGAGATGATCAATGTGCCTGCTGCCACAAACGCCAGCTGCAGTCCATCTCCTGTAGCCGCACGACCAATTGAATAGAGCGGATATACAGCACCTTTTATCTTTGCACTGTATTCTCCGCTGTTTGCCAGGATCTTTGAGAGCAGCTTATTTGCATTCATGTATACAGCATAATATGCGGCTATAAATGCCAGTGACAATACAACTGTCACAAAGCTCTTATTTCTGGTCTTATTGCCTATCTTCCCCACTACCCAGCCAAGTATACATGAGAGCACCAGTATGACAAATGTCAGAAGAACCAGCACTATAATAGATGACACGACCGGCCACACACCGGGATGGGCTACTATTCCATATACTATGATACCGGGAACCATGGCGGTCACGGCGAACATCGCACCCATGATGTACACTCCTGACAGTCTTGCAAATAATATAGCCCTGACCGGGATGGGCAGTGACAGCATCAGGTCATTGTCTTTTGCCTGATACAAGCTCGCATATGTATTGAACACACTTCCTAATATACCGATGGTCAACGCCATCATAGACATCATCGCCATGTACATCCAATCAAGCCCCGCAGAACAAAGCGGCTCACACACCGAATATGCCTCCATTCCGAACATGGCTCCCATACAGCCCTGCAGCACTGCCACATAACTGATGATACCCAGAACTACAGCACCTTTGGGTCTGGACTTTCCAGTCTTCCGGTCAACGAAAAATCCACTGAACAGCATCTTAAGCTGTTTCTTCATCAATATCCTTATCATGACTCACCCTCCAGATCAAGGAACACGGATTCAAGTGACTCGTCTCCCTTCACCTGCTCCATTATGCCCGCCTTCACCAGTCGTCCGCCTTTTATGATCGCCACTTTATCGCACAGCTTTTCTGCGACTTCCAATACATGTGTGGAGAAGAATATCGCCCCTCCGTCATCGCACATTTTTCTCATCATCTGCTTGAGTATATGGGAAGCCTTTGGATCGAGTCCGACAAACGGTTCATCCATGATGACAAGTTTCGGCTCATGTATCCATGCTGATATGATTGCCAGTTTCTGCTTCATACCATGGGAATACTCGGATATCAGCTGTCCTAGGTTGTCTTTTATCTCAAATGCGTCAGCATATTTGTCTATGAGCTCGTCCCTGACTTCCTCCGGCACGTCAAATATATCTGCTATAAAATTCAAATATCCGATTCCGGTCATAAAATCATACATATCTGGATTGTCAGGAATATATGCCATCTGTTTCTTGCATTCCAGCGGTTTTTCCTTTATGGACACACCATCTATAAGGATATCTCCCTCCTCAAAATTCAGGATCCCTGTACACGCTTTTATAGTGGTTGTCTTACCTGCCCCGTTGTGTCCGATGAAACCATATATCTCCCCCGGCATTATATGTAGGCTTAGATTGTCCACCGCCAACTTATCTCCATATCTCTTTGTGAGATTTTTTATTTGCAGCATATTATTTTCTCCTTTTTCAAAACAGGGGACGGAGGTACCTGACCTCTCCGTCCCCATAGATTATCGCGCTCTATGCTTATTTCGCTTCATCCTGCCCCTGAACTCATCAAGTGCCGCGCGACCAGGTCCCGTCATAGGTTTGATCCACCTTCCTTTTAACAAGTACGGTGTCAGTATGACAAATCTCAGAAGTTCATCCGTGTAAACAAATGAGAACACTGCGAGGAATGGCAGCTTGAGCACCATTCCTGCTACCCATGTAGCCGGGACCGAAAACAACATCAGTCCACTGATCTCCATAACTGTTCCAACGATGGCCTCACCGCCTGCACGGAAGCACTCGTTCTGTATATAGCAACATGTTCTGACTGCTCCGAAGAACAGATATATTATAAGCATATACTTTGTGTACATCATCGCCTCAGCCCCGAGTCCAAACAATCCAAACAGCGGATTGTGCAGCAGCATCGTGATGAGCACAATTGTGAATGTGATGGCAGGACATACCAGTGCAGCTCTCTTGGCATAGGAAAGTCCCCTGTCCAGATTACCCGCGCCAACTTCATTTCCCACGGCAACGCTGGACGCATTTGCCAGACCACCAAAGAATGCATATACAAACCCTTCACATACACGGAATGCAGCCATGGCGGCTATGGCGGAATCACTCTGATGTCCCATGACAACGTTGATTATCATCTGGCCCACGCCATAGAGGATCTCGTTGCATACGATCGGGAATGCCTTGGACGCATAGGACTTCACAAATCCCATATCAATATCAAATGCCTTTCGCGCACTGAACTTTATCTCATGCCTGCTCTTTGCAAGATACAGAATGAGCAGCGCTATGTTCACGATACCAGACACCAGTGTACCTATAGCCGCACCAGCAACTCCCATCTTGGGAGCACCAAATTTACCATAGATCAACACAAAATTTATACAAAAGTTGAGTAAAAGTGAGATGACCGAGCATACCAGTGGCACCTTCACCCTCTCCGTTGACTTAAGGAGTGCTGTAATTATTGCGGCAAATACCTGAAGCGGATAAGACCATCCAACTATTCTCATATATGGCTTCGCAAGTGCTATGATCTCTACTTTATCTGTATATATTCCAAGTATCCACCCCGGTGCAACCACAGTCACCACCGCAAATGCTATTCCAAATATTCCCGCACATATGATCGCCAGACCAAATGCCTTGTTCATTCCCTCTGGATCCTTGGCACCCCAGTATTGAGACATGAACAGAAGGGAGCAGCTGACAAATCCCCAATATGTTGAAAACAAAAGTGATCCTATCTGTGCACACACGCCAACCGCCGCAACGGCGATCTCGCCCTCACTTCCTATCATGATGGTATCAACCATACTAGCGGTGGTCGCCAGCAGATTCTGCATCGCAATAGGCACAGCAAGCACAGCCAGCATTCTGGCAAATTCTTTCCATGTCACCTTTTTATTATTTTTTACAAAGCCCGTAGCAGCACTTCCCATTTTTGTTACCTTTTCCTGTTATTATCTCTTTCATCATTTAATTTGATGCGTCCGATTATTGTACTCCCGAATAATTGTATTTGCAATGGCTTTATACCTGTAGTATGAAGTATTTTCTTATTAATTTTAACAGGCGCACCACTTTTATTCCATCTGTGATGCGCCAAGCCTTGTTATTTTCAAGTATTATATTTTTGTGTGCCATTGTTACATACTGTTGTTGGTTGACAAATCTTCAAGCTCACGCTCTACTCTCTCAAGCTCGCCGTCACTCCAGTTCTCCCCCAGTGCAAATACTGCCCTGCACACACTGAAGTTCACCTCGCCATCTGCGTTGATCTCCCCGGAGATCACTCTGTGGGATATCTTCTGAAGTGTGGAAAGTATGTCTATCCGCACGTCCGATATGACAGAAGGCTCTGCCACATTGCCATCTCTATTGCCTTCCTCGTGCTCTGTCCGTTCTTCTCTGTACACGCTCTCCCAGTCATAATCTGCAGTCCTGCCACATGGTGCACCGCATACACTGCAGTCAGGGACAATTGTATGCTTATCAGCATGCACCCTTGCGATCATCGCCTTCATGTCTGCATCAGAGATGCCAAGAGCAATATCAGACATGTGCAAACCTTCTATTATTATGTTATTTGTATCATCAGTCACATGCATCATCCCATCAGTGGCTCTCACCAGCCCTATCAGAGCACCGACCAGACGACTGCCTGTCTCAGTTGTAATTCTTATTTTATCTTCCATTGTCTTTACCTTTCATGGTGCTGTGAAGAGAATGTCAGTCAAGAATTCTTCCATCTATTGATATTGTTGCAACCTGCCATGGGATAAACTTGCCGCTGTCCTGAAGTGCCTTCTTCGCAGCCATCTCCAGTCCTCCACAACAAGGAACCTCCATACGGACTATTGTAACACTTTGTATGTCATTTCGCCTGATAATCTCTGTAAGTTTCTCTGAATAATCGACACTGTCAAGTTTCGGACAGCCGATCAGAGTCACATGTCCCTTTATGAATTTCTCGTGGAACGATGCATAGGCATAGGCTGTACAGTCCGCCGCTATAAGCAACTTTGCACCATCAAAGTATGGCGCATTTACCGGGGCAAGTTTGATCTGCACCGGCCACTGTGTGAGCTGGCTCGGGCGCTCATAATTATATATGTCACCCGCCTGCTGATTGACTGTTTTATCAGTTGTATTCTGTACGCATTCTACTGCTGCCTGTTCATATGAGCTTGCCTGTACTGCTTCACCTGAAGCTGCTGCCGGTCTCCTGAATATGCTTCTCGCCATGGAACCAGGGCAACCGGAGTGTGCCGGACTTTTTTCATGCATCACTCCTGAGCCAACCATATTTCTGGATTTTTCTGCATCGAGTCTTGCCTGTTTGTTTGCCACGACTGCCGCCTCATCATACGCAGCCGCCTCTCTCTCCACAAATGTTATGGCTCCTGTAGGACACGACGGCAGGCAGTCGCCAAGTCCATCACAATAATCGTCTCTGAGCAGCTTTGCTTTGCCGTTTACCATGCCTATAGCACCCTCATGGCACGCATTTGCACAGGCTCCACATCCATTACACTTGTCCTCGTCTATCTGTATAACTCTTCTTATCATATATATTTCCTCCAATCTTTTTCCTGCTTTTAACGTCATTATATTCAGTCAGAACATTTGTGTATGTTGAATTTTCAACATAAAAATGTTATACTTTTCAGGGACAATCCTTGTGACAAAAGAAGCGTCCCCACTAAGAGGTAATATGAACAAATACATGGACACATTATTGAAATCCAGTCTTTTTTCCAGTATCACCGCTGATGACGTTGACTCCGTACTGGACTGTCTGGGTGCAATCATCAAAAAATACCAAAAAAATGAGTGTATTCTCATGGCTGGCAACACAACAGAATATATAGGATTGCTGCTTACAGGCAAAGCGATAGTCATCCAGGAGGATTACTGGGGTGGTCAAAGCGTCATGTCTGCCATCCTGCCCGGACACACGTTTGCGGAATCATATGCCTGTACCCCTGGCTCCGTACTCGACGTCAGCGTATATGCTGAAGCTGCAAGTTCTGTATTGTTTCTGAATGTTCAAAAAATGCTCACCACCTGCCCGGTAACATGTGGCAGACATAATCAGATGATAAGAAATCTCCTGTGCGATCTCGCCGGCAAAAACCTGAGGCTCGGCGAAAAATCAAAGCACATGAGCCAGAAAACAACCAGGGATAAGTTGCTCTCCTACCTGTCATCGGAGATGCACAGACATGGCAGCAACGAATTTGACATACCATTTTCCAGACAGCAGCTCGCTGACTTTCTGTCCGTGGACCGCAGTGGACTGTCTACTGAACTTGGCAGGATGAAGACAGATGGGCTGATCGACTTCCACAAATCTCATTTTGTTCTTAAGTCTCCTGCCCAGGGGTGGACTGATGTGTGATGTTGATGTATCATGTAATTAACTGTTCAGGGAAATTCATTACAGATGGGGGATTTTCCCTGATTCAGGATTTATCAATATAATATGATCAGGAGGGATTTCAATGGAACCAATGAAAACTATCAAAGACGGATGGAACAAATTCACTGTTGTCGTAAAGGATAAAGACTACTCAACAAGAGAGGCCGTGCTTTTCGCTATCTGCACATTCCTCACAGGGCTTGTGCTCGGAATGCTCTGCTCTCCTAGAAAGAGCCAGACATTTGGCTCATACAACGGCAACTGCAGCGATGGCGGCTGTAACTGCGACTGCGATTATGATGAGGACGATTTTGAGTAGGCTGCGAACTGATAACTAATATCCCAAAGCAAAAGACAGGTGTCGATTATCTGACACCTGTCTTCTGTGTTTCACAGGATACATTTCACTTATATCTTCCAGCTAACTGCCAGTTCTCTCGAATCCACAAATCTTCTGTAGATTCCGTCCTGCTTCATGAGTTCTTCGTGGGTTCCCTTCTGGGCTATTCTTCCCTGATCCACCACTACTATCTGATCCGCATGTCTTACGGTCTTGAGTCTATGGGCGATCATGATGATCGTCTTCTCCTTTGTCAGTGCATCCACAGCAAGTGTAAGCTCCCTCTCGTTCTCAGGGTCGACATTTGCAGTCGCCTCGTCAAGGATGATGATAGGTGAATCCTTCATGATGGCGCGGGCTATGGATATTCTCTGTTTCTCACCGCCTGAGAGGGTTGCACCGCCCTCACCGATCACAGTGTTGTAACCGTCAGGAAGCTTGCTGATGAAGTCATGGCAGCACGCCTTCTTTGCAGCCTCCACAACCTCTTCATGGGTTGCCTCCGGCCGTCCGAACTTGATGTTGTTCTCTATGGTATCAGCAAAGAGATATACATTCTGGAATACAAATGAGAAGTTGTTCATGAGACTGTTCATGCTGTAATACTTAACATTTGTTCCGCCCAGGGTTATCTCGCCCGAATCCACATTCCAGAATCTGGCGATCAGATTGCACAGGGTTGTCTTTCCACCGCCAGATGGTCCGACGATCGCCGTCGTTGTCTTCTCTGGTATGGAGAGTGAGATTCCGTCTATTATCTTTCTCTTATCATATGAAAACTCTATATTCTTAACCTCTATATCGTGATTTTCCGGATTGAGTTCCTTTCCATCTATATCCATTGTGTCAAGTCCGAGCACTGCATTTGCCTTGTCTACGCACACACTGACCACATGTATCAGAGATGAAAATGTTCCCATGGTCTCAAGGCTTCCGTAGAGCATGAATGCTGCTATCGACATACCCACAGCATACAGAACGCTCATGCTTCCATTTATATAGAAACAAGCCGAAAGACCTATTATTGCAGCTCCGGTGAGTTTTGTCACAACGCTTTGGAGAAAATGATATGGGACATAGACAAGCTCCATCTTTACATTTGCCCTGACGCAGGCTTCATTTGCCGCATTGAGTCTCTTCGTATGCTTGCCGATGAGGTTGTAGGACTTGACCTCTGATATGCCCTGTATGTACTCCATGGTCTGATTTATGAGTTCAGTGTCACAGTCAACCTTGGCTGAAGATGCCTGCTTTCCGGCATTCTGCATCACCGTGTTTATCACAAGGAATATGGCAACTCCAACAAGTGATACCAGTGCGATCCTCCAGTCGCAGAGCAGGATCATGAGTATGATCATGGATGTCTCGAGGAGTCCCTGGGTCGTGAGCATGACAACTCTCGTAGCCACATCTCCCAGATTCTCCATGGTATTTGTCGTAACTGATGCGATCTCACCTATGCTGTTGGAATTGAAATATCCCATAGGCACATATCTGAGGTGCTCCGCCATCTCTATACGCTTGAATGCCGCTGTGGTGTAGCCACCCTCTGTCTGCAGCACGGTCGACGACATCTTGCACAGTATTCCAACTACGATCGATACCGCCATGATGGCTATTGAACCAAGTATATATTTTCCAAGGTCTTTTCCTTCTATAACGCCCATGAGGACACACATTATAGCCGGGATCTTCAGTGCCGATGCCAGTGCATCTATCAGGCTTATCACTATTGAACGCTTGAATTTGCGGCTGTTTTCCTTACCTGAGAACAGGAAGAACTTTTTTAATACTCCAAACATATTACTCGCCCTCCTTTTCATCGCCTGCCGTATCCTTGACCGAGATGTGCGCCTGCCACATATCCCTGTAAAGTGTGCATTTGCTAAGAAGCTCCTCATGTGTTCCGTGAGCCTCCACATTTCCTGCATTTACCACAAATATCTGATCCGCATCCTTGATGGTGGAAAGTCTGTGGGCTATGACTATCAGCGTCTTACCCGCCACAAGCTTGGCAATAGAGCTCTGAAGTATGGCCTCATTCTCCGGATCGGTGTAGGCTGTTGCCTCGTCCAGTATAACTATCGGCGCGTCCTTCAGCATCGCCCTGGCGATGGATATCCTCTGTCTCTCACCGCCCGACAAATGTCCACCTGCACCGCCGACCACGGTGTCAAATCCGTTCTCAAAGTTCATGATGAAGTCGTAGCAACCACTCTTTCTGGCTACCTCCTCGACCTCGGCGTCCGTGGCATCCGGTCTTCCCTGTCTTATGTTGTCCCTGACTGTCTCGTTGAACAGGTAATTATCCTGTGACACATACGCAAGCCTGTCGTTGAAATCCGTCAGCGCGATATCCTTTATGTCCACGCCTCCGATCTCTATGCTTCCGCTGTTCACATCCCACAGTGAAGCTATCAGCTTGGCTATTGTAGACTTTCCGCTTCCCGACGGACCGACTATCGCATTTACCGTTCCCGCCTTTATATCCATGCTCACGCCGTGGAGTATCTCCTTGTCGTGATAGCCAAATGTAATATCTGTAACCTTTATTCCATTGTCCTTCGGCTGTGCCTTTGTTCGCTCAGGTCTCACAAGCTCCGGCTGCTCCAGGATTCCTGTCACCTCTCCGATGACTGTCGACAGCTTGCCTAAGTCATCGGTGTATGAACCGATGGTGAGCAGCGGGCCGACTATTCCGAGTGAGAGGATGATACACACAACGAAATCCGCTGTGGTGAGCGAACCATTTGACACATAGCGCGCACCTATCGGAAGGACCGTTGCAAGTGTGTACGGTGTGATGACGAACATGGCTGCTTGGAAGAATGAGCACTTCTTCATCCAGTTGATATACGAGTCTGCGTTCTCCTTTGCCGCCTTTGTGAACTTGGCATATGAGCTCTCTGTCTTGCCAAATGCCTTGATGACCTCAATTCCATCTATGTACTCCACTGCTGCGTCGTTCAGCGCCTTGGTCTTCTCAACTGTCCTGTTGTAGTTCTCCTGGAAATCGATCATCATGCCCATATACGTTGCAAATCCAACGACTATCGGGATAAATGAGAACAACGCCAGTCTCCAGTCAACCATGAAAAAATACACGATGACAATGATAGGCGCCAGCAGGTTGGATGTAAACTCAGGCACAACATGTGCCAGAGTCGTCTCTATGCTGTCTATTCTCTCCACCATGATGTTCTTGAATGATCCCGATGGAGTGTCCTTCACATATCCAAGCGGCACCCTTGCAAGCTTGTCACAGCATGACTTTCTGATATTTGCAAGCACGGTAAATGTCGCCTTGTGGGAACATGCCGTTGATACGCTGTGGCAAAGCTCTGCAAGTATAAATGATCCCGCTATGATAAGAGCCTTCACCATATATTCCCTGAGATCCTTATCCCCGTCAAGGAACATCCTGACCACGTCCGCAATGATGAAATACGGAACTATCTTGAATACTACATTGATAACCGCCAAAATGACGCTCCACACATAGGATGACTTCTTCTGCCCCGCCCATGTGAGGACCCAGCTCACCGCTGATTTCTTTTTTTCTTCCACTTTTTCTCCTCCTTATATCTTGAGCAAAAACTTGTTCGTTTTCACTTATTTGTATTAGTTTCGCCTAACCTCATAGTTTAAAATTATGCGGTTCGGTATTTTACCTTGCCGCATACCTACTGACTACTCCGGAAACTGCACCTTCCATAGTCTCTCCCAGCCTCCGGTGTAGAACTTCTTGAGCTTGCCGACATTCTCTATCGCAGTCTCACGATCCATGTCGTGTTCTATGATCTGGAATATCGCCGAAAAAAAGCCACTATATATCATATGACAAAGGCTGTCGCTTATGTCCGGCACATTTATACCGGCTCTGTGCATCTCATCCACATACTGCTTTGAAGATCTCATCTCACGGTCTACCAGATTATGTATCATATCTCCGTATTTCTCATTGTCGCTGCACCGCAGCAGAAGTTTAAAATTATCATAATGATCATACACATAATTAACCATCTGATCCATTCCGTTTCCGGATGCGCTTGCCATATTCTCTGTCTGCTTCTCCGGAGGCAGACTTTGGAACTCCTCAAGCACGCTGTCATATATCCCATACAGCTCATCCACATACGGATCTATCAGTGCATCAAAAAGTGCCTCCTTTGTAGGATAATATTTATAGAATGCACCTGTTGTAAGTCCGGCATCTTTCACAATGCTTCTGAGCGATGCCCCTGCAAATCCATACTCAAGGAAATGATTCAGTGCTGTTTTCAAAATATTTTGTCTTGTGTTCTCTGCTTTTTCTGTCATAAAGACTCCTCTCCCGTTTAATATGCCTCGCTTCTGACCGAAACAGATTCCAAATGCAAGTGCCATACCAACCATCAGACACGCGCAAATATAACAGTGTTATATTACACTGTTATATTTTATATATAATCCCCCTGTTGTCAAGTGCTGTTTTGATATTTTTTCAGCCATATCAAATTTTTGATAAAATATGCGCTTTACCCTTATAAAAAACAACCACCTGATATACAATACGATATCAAGTGATTGTCTAATTAGTTTTTCTCTCTTCTTCTCTGCTCTCTTGTCTTATTCTTTTCTCTATCTCCACACTCTTCATATACTCAAGACCTACCTCTCCATCTTTCTTAACTGCGGTCACTATCCGATGAAGCTCTCTCCTAATTTGTTCTGAGTGTATCAGAATCCCAAGCAAAGTCCAACTACGGATTGCAGTTCTTACAAGGTTCATATCCCTCAGATATAAGCTCGTCCCTTGTGGTCGTTCTCTCAGATTTATTCGCTTCCTTCATCTGTTTCACACTCTTGCATGATGGCTTATGAAACTTACCGGTGTTGGTGTTGACTATGTATGTATCCTCATCCGCAGACTCCTTCTGGATCTCCGATGTATCACTGCCAATATCTGACTCCGTATCCCGAGTTTCTCCGATCATTCCAGCTTCTGCTGTCTGGTCATCATCTCCTTTTTCCTCTGATACTTTAGTGCTGGCATTCTCTCCCGGCACCACATAATCCGGATCCGCTTCGCTGTCCCCTGTAGCATAGTCGATTATCACGCCTGGCTGTACATTGTACACATACACATTGAAACTTACTCCTGCGCCTTTATCCTCCACGGACTCCGCCTCCATCTGCACTCCGGACGCAACCAGATTGTCTCCATCGTATACAGGTGTAACCCTGTAAAGCACATGATTTCCAGTACTTTCCACATAATCAGCTACCTCATTTTCAAATGGCAGCATGCCAGTGACATTCAGATATCTAGTTCCAGTTATCAGATTCTTTTCATTAGCATTCTCCCCGGCAAGCTGATATCCGATCAGATGGCAGCGATTATACAGATAATTGCCGTCTATACGATCATTGTATTTAACTGTATGCCACCCTGAAGGCTTTATCATACCTATCTCGCTGCGCTCCTCCGTTGGCATAATCTCCTTACAGATATTGGCATAGGCAACTCCACATCTTCCAAGAAAGTCCAGATCGCTGTAATTCTCAAATGCCTCCGTCACCATCTCATCCTCACTGAAATAAGGCACATTGCCATTTATCTCACAATATGCCTCTCCCGAATATATGGGAATATCAGCATTCTCCATGCTCGAAGCCTGCTGATCTGCAATATTCTCAGATGCTGCCGCACTGCTTTCAGGTGACGTGTTGCCGGTGTTATCTTTTTTCTCCGCAGCTGTGGTATTCTCTGATTCTGAGGTATCTTCTACAGTCTCCTTCTCATATCCCTTTACCGCGGACCTGCTGCCATCCGCAATTCCTGACATACTGCACCCGGACATCAGCAATGCAAATATTGCTACATACAGTACACTGTAAAATTTTCTTTTCACGTCACATTCTCCTCTCTGAAAATGTTATCCCTGCCTATATACATCCTATTAAAATTTAGCTATCTTTTTCCAAAATGTATAATAACATTCTACATTTTGTCATCCGTTTTGTGAATACATCCCCGCATAAAACCTCAATTCAAAACAAAGAGTTTTCACTAGCTGCTTTAACAAATCATTGCAACAAAAAAGAGGATATATACCACATGTGATACATATCCTCCTTACAATTTATGCTTCCTTGTGTAAGCTTTTCCCTACACCATTCCATTTGCGACCTTATACTTGTAGAGCATCTCCGCATGATTCTGCTCCTCGATCTGTATATCCGCCAGAAGCTTTCTCACCGCGCTCTCGCCAAATGCAAATATCTCTCCATTGTACTCGCCTGACACAAGCTTCTCTGTTCCAATACAGTCTGTTGCAAGGAACTCATCATTCTTCTTATCCTCGGAATCGTCCATCATCTTGTATGTCTGCTTTGGCTCATAATCTTTTCCATCGCTGTCATTGCAGTCACACTGTGGAACCTGTCCGTCAAGCACCTGGGTAAGTGAATCATAGTGCTTCTGCTCTTCCTTCTGTATAGTCTGGAACAGATTCTTAAGCTCAGGATCCTTCGCCTGCTCCGCATATCTTCCATATTTCTCCACACAGGACTTCTCCTGTGTCTGAAGATCCTGGATAACTGTTTTCTCTTTTTCCTTTAATATCATAGCAATACTCCTTTCGATTAAAATTCATCCCATCGCATAGATATTATTGTCCAAAATAGTACAGCTCTATTCCTACATCTCTATTTTTTTATATTTTTCTGCCTTCTGGTCATTTATATATATGTATGGCAATGAAAAATCTCAGGACCGTGTCATACAATAAAAGGCGAATGCCCTGCAATTGTCATACAGCCATCCGCCATTATATCACATATATTTATTTCTGTAGTCTCACAAACTCTCTGCAATAAGCCACATACATTACAATCAACACAAGTCCAACAGCCACTATTGGCATCACGCCTGTGTCAAATGCAAACATGCTCATAAACGTAAGTATCCACATGACAAATCCTGCCTTAATTCCAGTCATAAATCCCTTCTTGGAGGATTTGGCTATCATGATAAGCTCAGCCTCGTCCGATGTGTTCTCCCAGTCACGGCGAAAATGCATATCGAATATATTTCCGCTTTTCTCCGGGTTAAGCTTCTTCTCTTCATCGATGACAAGCTTTTCAACCACACAATACAGTGCCATAGATATCAGAAATACGAGCTCAGACAGCACTGTCAGGAATGTGCCACGCCCATCACTGTACGTCCTGTCCACAGCGTATATACACACCGGAAACAACACAAGTCCAACGAACACGATGACACACGGGAGATATGAGGCAGTCGTGATCCGACTCTCTATATCCACTATCACATCCTCGTTCTCTCCGTCCCAACCTCTGATCATCCTCTTTATCTTCCCATACATGACAAATGACACCACAAACGTCGCCAGCATGAGCACACCATATACTATAGGCAGCGTATCAGCTGTTACCCACCATATATGATCCCAGTTGATCCCATCCAATGTGTCCTTGTTCACCGCGGCAAGCCTTCCCGCCAGGAAACCTCCCAGCAGACTTGCCAGGATCATGACCGCAAATATTATATATATCTTCAGATTACTTTTCTTGTTCACTTTTTTATCAGTATCCTTCATCTCATATCCTCTTTTCATTCTATGAATTAACACGACCTTATCCATATGTCAGGAATCATTCCTTATCATCCTCGTATTGGAATATATCCTCCACGCTGACGCCACATACCTTCGCGATCTTCAGTGCCAGTGTCACCGATGGGCTGTAGTCGCCCCTCTCTATCTGGCTTATCGTCTGCCTTGATGTCTGCACCAGTGCACCCATCTCCTGCTGGTTTACCCCCAGCTTCGCCCGATATTCCTTCAGCCTGTTGTACAGCGGCATCTATATCACCTCCAGCTTGTTAATCTGTATTGTCATCATAATCAGGTCCATTATCTGTTTATGCCGTCCTCTCCATCAGAGCCCAATCCTTTTATTACATTGTCCGCATCTTCAGCTTCTGCTCTGTCTGCCAGCCCATGCTCTGCATACTTATGTGTGGATGTCCCCCTTATCATGGAAAAACTTATTCCAAAACAGAATCCAATGGAAATTCCAAGCGCCAAATTGTCAAACAGCATTCCATACACTATACCAAGTGCAACACCTATGATAATTCCAAGTGGTGCGCCAGTGGTTTTATCGCGCTTACACACATATATTTTATCCCTCAAAAAGAATCCATCACTCTTCCCATCTCCAAATACATCTATCACATTCTGATACACATTGCTGTGGGCAACCTCCATCATGTCATCTGCCAGATCCTCCACCTCAGGATGAATGTAATACTTTCTAAGCTTGTATATACTGAGTACATCCTTGCCACTTTCAGGTTCAGGCGTCAACTCACTCCTGGCAATATCTTCTTTATCAAAGATAAAGCAGCTCCACATCTGCTTGTTTCTGAAGAAACCATACACAGGGAATCCATTTTCCAGACCTTGGCGGATTTCGCGCTCAAGCTCAGTCATATCACAGATCTCAGCAATAACATCCCCTAGCTTGTGCTTCTTTAACATTCTTTCTGTGATCGGTGTCACGGAATATCCCTTGACCTGTGTCTTCAATTTGTCCACTGGTTGGGAGACGATCATGCCCTCAAACATAGCTTGTAGTGTTTCACAGGTAGATTTCTTATTACCTTTATCCATGCCATTTTCACTTAGATTGTCCTTTTTATTTACACCTTGCTTTTTCCTCATATCCTCATAACTCCATTTTAATTCTTACCACTAAAATCCCATTCCAAATTCAAGCTATATATATATTATATATGCCAAATGACAACTATAGTTGTCATTTCTTTTACAATGGAGTATAACAAATGACAAGGAAAGTTGTCAATAACTTTTGACAACTTTCCTTGTCATCTCAATGTTGGAACGGAGGCACCTGAAACCTGGAGAACCGCCAGACTGATGCCTGGCAGTGCAACAACTAAACAATTGAGCAAGATCATCTTTTGTTAAATGATATCATACTTCTCCACATCCACGACTGCCTGTCCCTCACATAACAGTTCTATTCCATCCGCTTCAATAGGTGTATATATCGCCGTGCTCATTGTCATAGCTCCATCATTTACAAACAGCTCTATCGAATTCCTGTCCAGTATAAATCTGAGCTTTATACTATCTTGAGCCTCCTGCTGTTCATCAACCTTTCCCTTGACATCCCCGTAACATTCTGCTGATTTCACGCAGGCCCTTCTGATACACACCACATCTTTCTCAAATCCGGCAAATGTTCTGTCCATCTCTATTATATTATTTTCTCTGTCATATATAAATCGAGTATAATATCCGCTTCCCTTTGCCAGATTCACGGTAAATCTGCTGTATTTGTTTCCAGTGATTACAAATGTCACATCCAGACTTCTTCCACTTATATCTTCCAGACTACGCCGTCCACTCACTACTTCATCTGAGTACCTGACCATATTAGCATGATACTTCTCTATCTCTCTCACTGGCTTCTGTATCAAGCATCCATTTTTCAGAGATATCTCCCTCGGAATCGTCATCATTCCCTGCCACTTCTGTCCACCGGGTATCCACAGATTATGCCACGACTGCATCCACGCTATCATTATCCTTCTGCCATCCGGCAAAAGTGTAGTCTGAGGCGCGTAGAAATCTGTTCCATAATCAAGTGATAATGGCTCTCCACCGTCAAATTTCTTCTCACCTTTATCAAATTCTCCAACAAAATAGATAGAATTATTTCCATTGTGGAATTCATATCCCTCTGCTTTCATTCCCGTAGGCGATACGAGAAGTACATGATGATCGTCTAATTTGAAGAAATCAGGGCATTCCCATATGCCGCCCAGATCACCTTCATTCCGTGCAAGGATACTCTCAAATGTCCAGCTTTCCATATCAGCGCTCGAAAGTAATACCACAAGCCCCTTATTATCCTGATCCACACAGCCTGCAGCCATATAGTATCTGCCTTCCTCAAGCCATGCCTTCGGATCTCTGAAATCCGCTCTGCTCAATCCCTCCGGCAGCATATCTCCGGTCACCACCGGGTTATTCCGTATTTTTTTATATGTAATGCCATCACCAACCGCTATGCTCTGGTTCTGCAATACCCCATCACCGTCGGGATTTTTCATAACACTGGTATATATCAGGACATGCTCTCCATCTCTTTTTCTCCTTTATACTTACATGGTTTATATTTTGCGTCCTTTCAAATAACACATTTAAATCAATAAAAATAGAGACATTTCCACTGTACCATACATAGCATCTCTTGAAAATGTCCCTAAATAAATTTATTTCCTATTTTATAATAAACCTACACTGAAATATCTTTCAGCTCTGTCCGCCATCACAGTGGCTATAACTTTATCTTTCCCATATTTTTCTGCCATCTTCATAGCCGCCCATACATTTGCACCGGATGACGTACCTACAAGAAGTCCCTGTTCTTTGGCAAGTCGTCTCGCCATCTCAATGGCATCCTTATCCGCCACTTCCACTACATCTGTTACCAGTGATGTATCCAGGACATCCGGTATAAATCCATCGCCTATTCCCTGTATCTGATGGATTCCCGGGCCATCTCCATGTAGCGCTGACACTCCCTTAGGCTCAACGGCAACAATCTTCGTATCTGGATTTTTCTCCAACAGATATTTAGCTATACCTTGGAGAGTACCTCCACTTCCAACACCAGACACATATATGTCTATCTTCTGACCAAGCTGTTCACACATCTCAACTGCTGTTGTGCGATAATGCGCATCTGGATTTGCCTGATTGACAAACTGCTGCGGCATGAAATACTTCTCTGGATCAGATTCTGCTATCTCATTTGCCTTATCAACAGCACCACCGATGCTTAGAACCGGATCCGTAAGTACCAGCTCAGCACCAAATGCCCTGATAACCTTCTTTCGCTCCTCACTCATATTCTCTGGCATCACAATTATCACTTTATAACCTTTCTGAACACCACAGAGTGCAAGCCCTATTCCGGTATTACCGCTCGTAGGCTCTATAATAGTCATTCCCGGCTTGAGTTTTCCCTCACTCTCTGCAACCTCCAGCATGTTTTTTGCGATCCTGTCTTTAATACTTCCACCAGGATTAAGGAATTCCGCCTTGGCAAATATATTGTATCCTGTCGACTTTTTCAGACACATAAGCGGAGTATTCCCTATCAGATCAAGCACATCATTGTAATACATATTAATCCCTTCTTCTCTTTACTTTATATTATAATATTTTACATATTTTTCCACCAAAGTCACTATAAAATATATTGAACTGCCTTTATATTAATGTGGTTTATTCTCCTTTTTCATAGTTTTTTCATAGTTTGCCATTTCCCTTCCCACTAATATAAATAAAGCCTTGAAACACTGAGTTTTCAAGGCTTTTTAGCAGGGGATGAGAGAATCGAACTCCCACCAAAGGTTTTGGAGACCCCTATCATACCATTTGACCAATCCCCTATATACAGAAAAAATTTAACACCTGTTGCAGCGTTAAATTTTCTCGGTACTTTTATTTTGTACCTTCAGAATTTCACACAGAAAGCTAGTAACCTAACCCCATCTAACAACCAAAGACTGTTTCAAAGTAAACTTTATTCTTTACTGTGTATGCCTTAGATTCTGCACCTTGCAGATATCATGCACACTTGCGTATCTCCAAAGCTTATCTCTTAGAAACCTCTAAGGATAAGTCCTCGACCTATTAGTACTTCTCAGCTGAGTGCGTTACCGCACT
>NZ_JBEHVP010000003.1:204328-324302 GCF_040227275.1 Coprococcus sp. RTP31081st1_H1_RTP31081_211007 | reverse complement strand
GATATACATACCGCCACCATCCCCAACAGTCCGCCCATAATTCCATCTATCAATATGTAAATCAGACAATATATAACAGGATGACATTGGAATAAATATGGGAACATATTACAGTCTATTACCCCTGCAACCATAAAAGTCAGTCTCTCGGGGCTGTTATTAGGATAAAAACCAGCCGCCAAAAACAGATTAAACAAGAGTGGAACTGTAACTGCTATAAATGACGAAAGATATACAGCTATCATTTTTGAACACATATATTGGATTCTGGTTGACCGTATACATATATTTTTGTCATAACCATTATTCATATCCGAATAATATGTTCCTGCATACGGCATACAGGCAATAATCGGAAACAATATATAAAACAATGAATTATAAGCAAATTTATAATCCGTCCCTATCCAGGCCTGTATAAGACTTGATGTACCATCCGTTTTATAAATGCTGTGAAATAAACAAAGATCTAAGGTTCCTATAAACACACCTATTAAAATACTAATATAAATCCATATGCTTCTCATTGCTCTTTCTATCTCGAATCGGATACTTTTCACGTCCATCAATCCTCCACCAAATCTAATTTCACCTTTATTTTATCTGGAGTTATACAAAAGACATAATAATAATCCATGTCATATATATTTTTCCATGTTTTTTCTTTAAAAGACGCCTCAGTCATCACCGTTCCAAACCATATCTCCTGTCTTTGCCCAGCCTTGAACAATTCAGAATCAAAAATATTCATTTGTCTTTCCACTGATGGACTTATTGAGCTTGCCCATGTATCCGTCTGAAATCCACAATTGAACAGTTCCATAACCTCATCCCAACCAATATCAGCTCCTGTGTTATTCGTAACAGTAAAACCTGCACACAACACTCTGACACTTTCTATATACGGAATCTCAGCATTAAACCTTTGCTCAAATTCCTTCTTACCATAAATATGTGCCTCTTTCAAAACCAATTTATAACCTTGAAATTCTATCTCATCATAGTTATATGTAATGTCAGTCTTTCGCTGCATGAGATTTACACTATATATTAAGTC
The DNA here is from genome assembly GCF_040227275.1 of Coprococcus sp. RTP31081st1_H1_RTP31081_211007. NCBI lineage: Bacteria > Bacillati > Bacillota > Clostridia > Lachnospirales > Lachnospiraceae > Coprococcus > Coprococcus sp. RTP31081st1_H1_RTP31081_211007. The sequence continues at coordinate 323,245 of NZ_JBEHVP010000003.1, read as the reverse complement.
AGTTTACAAGGAACTACACGCAGACCACGAAACAGGGGCTGCTGACAACAAATAAAGGCTGAGTATCAAGCACCGGGAAAGTGCGAGATATTCAGCCTGTTTTGTTGTCCGGGGTTTCCAAAGGGTATCCCTTTGGCACACGACTTTGCTTGCAAAGTGTAGTGTGTTATACGCTCTGTCGGCGTTGCTGCGAAAATGAGGTTGCCGCCCGGAAGGGCAAGCACATTTGAAGCAGCAGGAAAACAGAACTGTGATTGTGTGGCGTGGAGCCGCAAGCACAGGGTTGGTTTCATCAGCAGACAGGGCGTATATGAAAGCCCCTGTCCCTCGTTCCACGCCGGACTTCGGGACAAAATGTCCCGAACTTGTGGACATACTCCCGCAAAAATTGAAATGGGCGGGAAGCCATTTTAGGGCTTTCCCGCCTTGATTGCCCATCAGCAAAGACGGGCAGGACTGTCAACGGCGGCACATAAAATGTGCCGTTCATCTTGACCGTTGACTGGCTCGGCTGGCTTTGCTATTTTCCAGATAAAATGGTATTCATAGCGCAAATACGCCAAAAATTATTTACTTGTTCAAACTCAATTTTCAAATCTTGCTGAAAATGAGCGAGTAATGTTTGATTGTCCCATTCATATTGCGTATTGTTCCACGAGAGAAATCCCTCCACAAAAATTTTGTGATCAATATGAAATTGTTGAATACATTGCGTCGTTATAGATACGAATTTTTGAACATCGATGGAGGCAAACACACTATCAGGAACACCTGAAAATGCAACAAAAATTGCTCCACCAGAATGTGGACCTCTGTAATAACAATACTTATCAACTAAGCCGCAAGTTACGATAGACAGGTTATGCCCGTTGAATGTATCGTCCAATGTAAATTCTGCTGTCGTTAGTGGCTCTAAATTCCAGCGTTCCCCCACTACTTTTGCGTGTGTGGCTACCTGAATAATTTTCTCGGAAAATCCATTGATATTTTCCCATCCCCACAGCCATGTGTTACTTGATGTTGCCTCGCTTCCGATGAATTGAAGCGGATACTTTTGATTTCCAAAAAGTATTACGCCCTCTGAAAAATCAACATTCCAGTCTTGCCCCTTTACCACCTGCTCACTACAAGCAGTCTGTATTGCTATCATTTTACCTAAGCAAGCTGAAAACACTTGAAACCAATTTCCTGTATCAATATTGAGATGCTCAATCCAAATATTTTTTCTGTTATCCTGTTTTCTGTCTTTGCCCCAAAATCTCATCTGTATTTCCTCCGTAATATATTTCTTTTATTTCCTCCCCCGCTGGGGATTTGGATTTTTCAGCAAGTCCGATTTCTGTGCAATCTTTTTCAGCCACTTCTTTTCTTCCTCGGACAGCTTCTTCAAATTCAGCTTGAGCCGCTTGCAGATAAACACCAGAGCGGCTTGCTCCGGGTCGCTGTCTGGGCTGGCGGTTTCCACGGCGGTCTGTAAAAAATCTTCCAGCGGATTGTCCTCCGGGACGCTGAAAAAATCGTCCTTATGGGCTTCCCGCAGGTCGAGGGCTATGTCGTTTATGTCCTGCTGTATTACATAGCGGCAAAAGCTGTCATCATCAATATGGGCGGCGACAAGCTGCCTTAACTGCGGGTCGGACAAGCCGGGATTGTGCTGCTTCATAATGGTTGCGCTCATAATATCCACAATGGCATTTGCGCTCTGTACCTGCTTGACTGCCGTTCCGTTCACATAGATTTCAAGGTCTGCCATCAGCCGGGGAAAATCAGGGTGCGCCGCCAGCTCACACAAGAGGGAATTATCCACCCGCCCACTTTTCAATAGTTCAATCATATCATCGCTCAAACGCAGGTCTGCAAGCTCGGCGTTTGGGTGATTTTTTGTTTTAGAGCGTCCCAGCAGGTAATCAACGGTCACTTCATAAACCTTTGCCAGCTGGATAAGGGCATAGTGGCTGATGTCCTTGAAGTCCTCCGCTTCATAGCTGCCCAGCGCAGACTTGGAGAGGTGCGTCTGTTCCGCAAGCTGTTCCAGCGTCAGCCCACGCTCTACACGCAGGTCTTTTAGTCGTTCTTGTATGGATAATTCCATGCGCTCCCTCCTTGTCTGCCCAATAAATGGGAAGCTATCGCTTACATCATATAAAGAAAAATTATATTAAATTCTCAATAACTGTTTCCGTCATTTTCAGTGCTTCGGTAATGTTCGGAGCGACATAATAGATAAAATCCGGGTCATGCACATAACAAATAATTTGACCGATTTCACCTTTCTCGCTTGGGTTATAGTCCAACATCAGATAAAGAGAACCGGCATACTCAGCAAAGGGAAACCAACGCTCACAAAACAGATATGGCTTTATGCGTTCGTCTAATTGTTGCAGTTGTTTTTCATCAATTACATTTGGAAACTCTGTCATTTTACAGTTTTTATTTTGAAAAAGAGATTTTAACTTGATTATTTCTTTTAGTGACAGTAGGCGATACCCGCGATAAAATCCCTCCTGCGGCCAAATTAAGCTCATATAGCCGCTGCCGTTTTTGTATGAATATACGGTTTTAAAATCCTCTGGCAATCTTATTTGAAATTGATTTTCAAAGGCGCTTAATTCTTCTTTTGTAGCACCTTGAATTTTAAGATACTCGTCAATATCTTCCTGTTCTACTTCCTCATCATTTAGTGCTTCAGCATTTTCAAGGAGAAGCTGCTCATTTCTCTTGACAAGTTCCACTATGCTATCCATTTTGAACACCTCACAACTTCCGATTTATCGCCTTGTATTTATTATTTTACCACAATTCCGAGAGCGTGTAAATAAAGAGTTTTCCGGGCTGATTTCCGACCTTATGGATATACGGGGCGGGCGGTCTTTTAGGTGTAGACTTAGGGTAGTTCATCGATGAGCTGCACCTTGAAAAATGAATAACCGTCCGAAAAGGAATACCCCGGCAGGGGAAGCACCGCAACGAGCCACTTCGGGACAAAATGTCCCGAAGTCCGGGGAGCGTGCCAACGCCGGAACACGCCGCAGGAATGGGGCAGGAAGCCTTTTCGGGGAGAACGGCTAAGGAAAAATGGAGGGAACACATGAGAGAGAACCCATATAAACGACTGCCGCCCATAGAGCGCAGGCAGGACGGTTCCCTTTACCGCATGACACCGGCACAGAGGAAACAGGCAAACGCCCTGATCTGCCGGGAGTGCTGCTGTTATGAGGATGGGAACTGTATGCTCCTTGACGATGGGGACACCCACACCTGCCCCCAGACTATTTCTTTCTCGGTCTGCTGTAAGTGGTTCCGCTGGTCGGTCTTGCCGCAAATCGGAACGCTGGAAGCGGAGATTTTCCGGGATAAGGAGCTGAAACGCTGTGCGATCTGCGGCAGAGTGTTTGTCCCAAAGTCCAACCGGGCGAAATACTGTCCCGACTGTGCCGCCAGAGTTCACAGGCGGCAGAAAACAGAAAGTGAACGGAAAAGGAGGTCTTGTGTGGACAGTTAGGGGCTGAAAAGTCCTTGATTTACAAGGCTTTGCAAGCACAGAACAGGGGCAGGCAATAGAAACTACCGTCTGCCCCCGGAAACAGGCTTCTAACCGTCCACAAAACACGATATGACAAACACCATTTATATCCATCAGCCGGAAAAGGCGGTCAGCTTTACCCGGCTTCCCAATTTTCTTTTTGAAGCCCCCACATTCACGCCACTGTCCAACGAAGCAAAGGTATTGTATGCCTTTATCCTACGCCGGACAGACCTGTCCCGGAAAAACGGCTGGGCGGACGAATATGGGCGCATTTACCTCTACTATCCCATCAACGAGGTAGTGGAGCTGCTCCACTGCGGGCGGCAGAAGGCGGTCAACACCCTGCGGGAGTTGCAATACGCCGGACTGGTAGAGATTCAGAAGCAGGGCTGTGGAAAACCCAACCGCATTTACCCAAAATCCTACGAAGCGGTTCCAAACACCGACTTCAAGAAATCCGGTTATGGAACGCGGTCGGACTGAAAACCGCACTCCACAAGTACGATAATCAATTCTCTTGAAGTACGGAAACCGGACGGTATATAGAAATACAGAGATAAAAATATTGATTTATATTCTATCCATTCCCTTCCGATCCGAGATATTTTCTGCGGGATTTTCCTGTGGAGAAGTCCCGGAAAGGAACGGAATGGGGAAAGGAGTTTCATGGCACAACACGCAATTTTGCGATTTGAAAAGCACAAGGGCAATCCGGCAAGACCGCTGGAAGCCCATCACGAACGGCAAAAGGAACAGTACGCCAGCAATCCCGACATTGACACCAGCCGGAGCAAGTACAACTTCCATATCGTTAAGCCAGAGGGCAGGTACTACCACTTTATACAGAACCGTATTGAACAGGCAGGCTGCCGTACCCGTAAGGACAGTACCCGGTTTGTGGATACGCTGATTACCGCCAGCCCGGAATTTTTCAAGAAGAAGTCCCCAAAGGAGATACAGGAATTTTTCCAGAGGGCGGCTGATTTCTTAATCGGGCGGGTAGGGAAAGAAAATATCGTGTCGGCGGTGGTACACATGGACGAGAAAACGCCCCACCTGCATTTGGTCTTTGTCCCGCTGACAGAGGACAACCGCCTGTGTGCAAAGGAGATTATTGGGAACAGAGCCAGCCTCACAAAATGGCAGGACGATTTTCACGCCTATATGGTGGAGAAATATCCCGACTTGGAGCGTGGAGAAAGTGCCAGCAAGACAGGCAGGAAGCATATCCCCACCCGTCTGTTCAAGCAGGCGGTCAATCTCTCCAAACAGGCAAGAGCCATTGAAGCCACACTGGACGGTATTACCCCGTTCAACGCCGGAAAGAAGAAAGAGGAAGCCCTCTCCCTGCTGAAAAAGTGGTTTCCGCAGATGGAGAACTTCTCCGGGCAGCTTAAAAAATACAAGGTCACGATAAACGACCTTTTGGCAGAAAATGAACAGTTGGAAGCCAGAGCCAAAGCCAGCGAAAAAGGCAAGATGAAAGATACAATGGAACGGGCAAAGCTGGAAAGCGAGCTGAAAGACATTCAGCGGCTGGTAGACCGTATCCCGCCGGAGGTGCTGGCAGAACTGAAACGGCAGCAGCGGCACACAAGGAAACGGTGATTGATGACAGAAAACATTTCACGCCGCGGTATGACGGCACTGCACTTTGAAAATTAAATACGGAGGTACTATGGAGCATATCAGATACAAGAAAGAAACCGAAGTCGTGACTTTTCAGGGAAAGGAAATCACGCTGGAAAATCTCTCCCCGGTGTTCACGCCGGAGCAGGAAGCGGCAAAACGCCGGGAGCTGGAACAGCAGCTTTATGAGGTGTTCCGCAAGTATGCCGACAAACGGCAGAGTGAGGAAGCCGGGGCATAAGGTTTTCCAAAGCCATCGTTGATTTGCGGGGCTGCTGACGGTATAATAAAGGTGTCAGCAGCTCCGTTTCTTTTTTTAGAAAAGGAGCGATAATATGAACAATCGAATAGACGCAATCTATGCAAGACAATCGGTGGACAAAAAGGACAGCATTTCCATTGAAAGCCAGATTGAGTTTTGCAAATACGAATTGAAAGGCGGGAACTGCAAAGAGTACAAGGACAAAGGGTATTCCGGGAAAAATACGGAGCGTCCACAATTCCAACAGCTTATGCGGGATATTGAAAGCGGCCTTGTGCGGAAAGTGGTGGTTTACAAGCTCGACCGCATCAGCCGTTCCATTCTCGACTTTGCGAAGATGATGGACTTCTTCCAAAAGTACGAAGTGGAGTTTGTGTCCTCTACGGAGAAGTTTGACACCTCCACCCCGATGGGGCGGGCTATGCTGAATATCTGTATCGTGTTCGCCCAGCTTGAACGGGAAACGATACAGAAGCGGGTGACGGACGCTTACTACTCCCGCAGTCAGCGGGGCTTCAAGATGGGCGGGAAAGACCCTTACGGCTTCCATACAGAGCCGATTAAGATGGACGGTATCAACACAAAGAAGCTGGTGGTAAACCCGGACGAAGCAGCAAATATCCGGCTGATGTTTGAGATGTATGCCCAGCCCACAACCTCCTACGGGGACATTACCCGGTACTTTGCGGAACAGGGGATTTTGTTCCATGGCAAAGAGCTGATACGCCCCACGCTGGCGCAGATGTTACGCAATCCTGTCTATGTGCAGGCAGACCTTGATGTGTACGAATTTTTCAAAAGTCAAGGGACGGTCATTGTCAATGACGCTGCCGATTTTACAGGCATGAACGGCTGCTATCTGTATCAAGGGCGGGATGTGAAGCCCAGCAAAAAGAACGACTTGAAAGACCAAATGCTGGTACTGGCTCCCCATGAGGGCATTGTTCCCTCCGACATCTGGCTGACCTGCCGTAAGAAGCTGATGAACAACATGAAAATCCAGTCTGCCCGAAAAGCTACCCATACATGGCTGGCGGGAAAAATCAAATGCGGAAACTGCGGGTATGCCCTTATGAGTATCTTCAATCCCTCCGGCAAGCAATACCTTCGCTGTACGAAACGGCTGGATAACAAGAGTTGTCCGGGGTGCGGGAAAATCATTACTTCGGAACTGGAAGCGGTTGTTTATCAGCAGATGGTAAAGAAACTGGCAAGCTACAAGACGCTGACAGGCAGAAAGAAAGCGGCAAAGGCAAACCCGAAAATTGCCGCCCTGCAAGTGGAGCTTGCCCATGTGGACAGCGAGATTGAAAAGCTGGTGGACAGTCTGACGGGTGCAAACAATGTCCTGCTCTCCTATGTGAATGTGAAGATAGCGGAACTGGACGGACGCAAGCAGGAACTTCTGGCGAGGATAGCGGAGCTGACGGTGGAAGCCATCAGCCCGGAACAGGTCAGCCAGATTTCCGGCTACCTCGATACTTGGGAAAATGTATCCTTTGACGACAAGCGGCGTGTGGTAGATTTGATGATTACTACCATAGCCGCCACAAGCGACAGCTTAAATATCACATGGAAAATCTGACGGGCGGAACCCCTCCCGTCAGATACCTACTCTGTGTAGTCCCTTGTAAACTGTACTTTCGTCCACTCCAAAACACAATTATACAGGCAGCTATTACACAGACTATTCTTTTTATCATACTTGAAAGCCTCCATCTGACTGCTGTTTATTTCATCGTTCTCTCGGTATATTGTCAAGCTTCACAAGATCCGGGTATGAATCAGGATCAAATAATTCATCAGTTAATGGCGGCTCTCCAATATACAGAGTTACGCTTCCGTTATAACTGTCACTAACCTCAAACCCTAATGTGCACTCCAGAACCTCCGCAGGCTCAAGCGTTCTTAAGAAAAACCAGTCTGCCCTGTCATCTCCTACCATATGAATTGATTTATCAAAATACACCTGGTTGTCTATATTCCACATCTGCGATTTATTTGACAAAACAAATTGCGTATAAAAGCTTAGAACCTTATCTACAGCTTCCTCATTTTCATTCGTTATCCTGCATTTAACAAAATAATATCTGGTCTTCGGATGTATATACTTTGTATTTTCTTCCAGCAAATCCTTGTACTTTTCCTGCATTTCACGGAGCTTATTCATATCATCTTCATTTTCCACTGGAGAATTATATAATTTTTCATAATCGGGAGCCTGCTCAAATACGGCTTCCATATCTGTAATTTTTTCAATAAAATCTGGATCCGGTAATTCACCAGTCTTAAAATATTCTGCAGAATACTTTGTCTGTTTCACAATATCAGTATCCTCAACCACATCAACAGACAGACATTCTACTTTTACTCCGTCACTATTAAATATATTATCTCCCGCAGTATTCTTCCAATTCTTTTCTTCATCGTTATTCCCAACATCTCCTGAAACGATAGATATCTTTTTAGATTCTTCGGTTGTTGGTTCGCTATCAGTCTGATCATCAGTTTCAGATATAGTTTCACTTGTATCACTATTTTCTGTGTTTCTTTCATATGGTTTTTTCTTATTTTTTTCAAGATTGTTATTGACAAAAGCCAATCCCAGCAAGGCAATACAGATTCCTGCTGCAACCAGCACTGTTTTTTTTCTATTCATACACATTACCTCTAATCAAGCTGTGCCTGTAGCAACAGGCACAGCCACCACATTTTTTCTCATCTATTTAGGATATACTGTATATACCTTCGTAGAATCCGGACTCCACCATCCCGATGTAATTTTACCTGTTACTGTTGATCTTCTCGTCATGCGAAGTCTGGCGTAATTCTCGTCGTTTTCATATACATAATTCGTTACACTTGCCTCTACGCCTCTTGGTATGGTCACGTATGCAGATCTATAATTAGCCGTGCCTGTAACTCCAGCCTTTCCCTGTACTCTATAGTCCACTACAGGCCCTGTAGTCGGATATATATATACCTTTGTGGCATTTTCTTTATCTCTCCATCTGCTTATTCCAGCTGGCGAATTACTGTTATATTTAAACTCATCATTTGTTGTATTACCCGCCTTAGCCGGTGCTGCAATTCCCACTGTTCCTGACACCGCCATTGCGCCTGCGACAGCAAACATCGCAAGCTTTGTTTTCATTGACTTCTTCATAGCCTTTTGTCCCTCCTAATTAATTATCTACGGTCTTTACTCCACTTTTGCCACTTTTAACAATTTTGCTATTGTACTTTTCTGTGTCTGATAGTACAATCCGCTTATCAAGATTTTTCCAGCAAATGATTGTCTTGATATTTCTAATATCCTGAAGCTCAACTCTTCAGGATATTTTACTTTGTCTCTTTCTGCGAATCGATATTCCTGAGACACTCTGGGAGTTCTATCTCTCCCCATGCACCGAAACATCCTGTCAGTCTAATCACATCTTCTGCCATATTCTCAAGTATGTCCGACAGCATATTTCTAACCCTCTTCTGCGTCACGCATTGTCACCCCCTATTTATTTCTTTTTATCAGAGATGATAATTTTAATATCATCACTTCTATAATCTGCAACAACCATATCCATACAATATAGTTATTGTAAGATTTCACCCCAAGACTCACCGCTCCAATTATCAGCACACCTGCTATACCACGAGCCTTTATCATATTTTTTCTATGTTGATTATATTTAGGTCTCTGTTTTGATGGTATAGGCGCAAATAATGCTATAACTACTATCTCCGATACCCACAATGAATTCTGCAGTTTGCTTGACAATATAATATTTTCTCCGCATGCTAACACCACGATATAAAACAATACAGTCACCGCTGTACAGCCATACCATGTTTTCATATGTATACCGCCAAGATAATTTCTTGTAAGTTCTATTGTCAATCCTGTTATTATTGCTATATCAACGTGTCCCAATATTGAAAAGAGGCCCAAAATAATTAAATATTTCTCTACCTTGTCAATAAGAAGCAGTATAGAATATTGTATTTTTACATCACGATCCTCATCGCTTCTGTATTTTCTGCCCAGCAGGATCTGTGTTAATAATATTCCCAGCTTATTGTTTAGATTATCTATTTGACCACCTCCACTTTTCTTTTATCATACAACTACTTAGATTGCAATATATTTTGCTTAATTTGTCATGAACGGTATCTATCATGTCATAAACGACAATTGACGCGGTATAAATCGTCTTTGTATAATGTTATATTATCTTTATGGAGGTTGCCATGATACATCATATCGTAGACTCTTTTTGTTATATTATTGAAATTTTATATGATCTCATCATGCTCTCATCCATTGCCGGAGTACATATAAAAGAAATGCGACATCCTGTGATAAGTGCAATTTTATACTTTTGTTTGGGAACCTTTTTTTCATCCCTGTTTCCAGGTGCGCTTGGGTGGATCATCTTATGTTCACTAGCCTATTTAACGACTCTTTTTATCTTAAATACGACTATATTTAATTCTCTAATTGCCTTCGTCATATCACACACTTTTATCCTTCTTATTCAAAATTCTATAATTCTGTTATTTTACAGAGTGAATTTTAATAATCAGATAGCCTCCTCCATCGCAGGCTCCCTGATTACTTTTTCTATTGCTTGTGCTATATGCAGGCTACTTCCATTCCATAGCTTCTACTCTCAGTTGATTAATGGCAGATTTTTATCCAAGTACCTTGTAATACATGTTTTTCTGATAATCATGCTTGAGCTGGGACTGCGTAAATACAGCACATTTAACACAATCATATATATCCCCCTCATCTCATTTTTCACCGTGATAGTCCTCATCACCGACATAGTAATCCTCAGCCAGCAACAGATCATCAGCAAGCAGCAGCACGATCTGGCAAATTACAACGTCTATCAGCCTATGATGGATGATCTGATTGAGGACGTCACGGGAAGGCAGCATGACTTTGACAATATATTGACCGGTATTCGAATGCTTCCATATACACACACCGACTACAGTTCATTAAAGGAGGCTCTTATCAGCAGTTCAGATGAGGTTATATCCGAATACAGAACCACCGAGCTTCTAAAAATCAACATGTTCGTGATCGCCGGGTTTATATACAGCAAACAAAAGCAGGCAGAAAAGGCGCACAAAAAGCTGAATATTGTCGTTCACAGCTATCTGCTCGAGAGCCGGATGCCTGAATATGAGCTGGTCAGGGTTCTGGGAATACTCATCGACAATGCACTGGAGGCCATATCTGAGCACGATAGTATGACTCTGCACCTGGATAGCCGGGACGGCAGAATCATCATCACCACTCTGAACAAAGGTCCTCTGCTAACACCCGAGATCAGAGCAAAGCTTTTCACAGCAGGCTATACCACCAAGACCTGTGATCGTCAGAAGCACGGCCTTGGTCTTTACAATCTCAGGCGTCTGGTATTTAAATATAATGGAAAAATATATCTGGAAAACGATTATCTTCTGGATGATACTCTGGTGCGTTTTGAAGTAATGGTTTAAAATACAACACATAGAAGGAAGGAGTCTTTTATAATGAGAGCTTTGGTAGTTGAAGACAATGTGGCACAATTAAATGGTCTGGCAGAGATAATAGAAGAAAGCTTCCCCGACATAGAATGTCTGAAGGCCGCCTGTTATGATGATGCTCTGGCTCTGGCAGATTCGCACAGCATCCAGCTTTTTCTGCTGGATATACAGCTTGGCGCCGACCCGGATAAGGACGGAATAAAGCTGGGAGAACAATTGCGAAGAAATCCGCGTTATCAGACAACTCCTATTTTGTACGTGACAGCTCTTGTAAACGAAGCTCCCAGAGCGATCCACAAGACCAACTGCTACGATTATCTGGTCAAGCCCTACTCACAGCAGGATCTGATAGAATCTGTCTCCAAGCTTCTGAACTTTTCTCTGATCAGGGAGGAACCAATAGAGCTTACCGACAGAGATGGTGTACTTGCCAGGATCAGACCAGACAATATACTATACATTAAATCCGAGCTGCGAAACATGCATGTCCACACAACCACCGGACTATTTATATCCACAGGAACAAGACTCTCTGTATTTGCGGACTCTCTTCCATCGTATTTTGCACGCTGCCACAAGAGCTTTGTCGTAAACCTTCACCATGTGGATACCTACGACAAGGTTACCGCCATGGTATCGCTTGACACACCGGACTATCAATGGATACCGGTTGGCCGCAAATACGCCACAGAGTTTGGTCACAGACTTAAAGCTTCCACGGCTGCGCGCAAACACGTTGAACAGGCTTAACAATGATAAGGGGTATTTGAAATGCTGAATTCTATAATAGATCTCCTATGCTTTACATTGGAAACAATGAAGGATGTTATTTTTATATCTGCCCTCATCGGAAGAAAATTCCGGGATATGCGCCACCCAATTATCGGAACGGCTGCTTACCTTATACTCGGGAATACGGTATCCTTAATTTTCCCAAATGCATTTGGATGGCTGGCATTATGCCTGCTATCCTATCTCATGCTGTTGTATATTATGAAGACCAGATATTTTTATGTATTGATGGCGTATATTCTTGAATATCTGTATGCGGCTTTTCTTGAGGACATTATCATCATGGGTATGACACGTCTGGGTGCGAACAATGAGACATACTTGTCCATTTCCTGTGCTGTATTTTCATTTCTGATTTCAGTGGCTCTGTGCAGATATGCGCCTATGAACCATGTGTTCCAAACCTTCATGGGCGGCAGTGGAATTATCAAATTCCTGTCTATTCATTTGTACGTTGTGTTTATGATCGAGACCGGGCTGTACAAATTCAGTACCATCGACACCTCGGTGTATATACCTGTGATATCATGCTTTGCAGTTGTGGTCATTCTCTCGGATATCATCATTCTGGGACAGCAGCGAACCATAGGAAAGCAGCAGCACGATCTGGAATGCTTTAAAACCTATCAGCCTATGATGGCTGATCTGATAAAGGATCTGCGAAGCAAACAGCATGACTTTGACAACCATCTGACTGCAGTCAGAATGCTTCCATACACCTATAGGGATTATGAGTCTCTGAAAAATGCCCTGATAAACTATTCAGACAATATGGTATCTGAATACCGTGAGTCTGAGCTGCTTCGCATCAATCTGTCTGTTGTCGCCGGTTTTATATATAGCAAGATGATCAATGCCGAAAAGAACGGAAAGACTCTGAATGTGATAGTCAGACAGCATACATTGAAAAGCTGTATGCCCGAATATGAAATCATACGTATACTTGGAATATTAATAGACAATGCTCTGGAGGCTGTAGATGCTCCGGGATCTGCCACCCTGTCTCTTGACAGCAGTCAGAACCAGATCATCATAAGCACCATGAACAAAGGTCCTGTGTTGAGCTCTGATCTTAGAAGAAATATGTTTACCTACGGCTACACAACCAAGACCATCGACAAGCAGCATCACGGATATGGTCTTCCGAACATGAAAAAGCTTGTGGATGAATATGAGGGAAAGATATGTCTGGATAACCGAACCATATCCGGACAGAATTATATTTGCTTCGAGGTGACAGTGTAACGCAGCTCATGCACATAGAAAACCGGCAGTATACAGTTGGACTTCAACTCATATACTGCCGGTTTTCTATGCTTATCTATGGTCTGCCTGTTACAGCTCTACATTCCAGAAATCCTTGATGGTTGCGAAGTAATCCTCAGGTGTCTCTGCACGGCGGATAAGCTTAAATGAGCCGTCCGGTCTGAGCAGAACCTCTGCTGACTTCAGCTTGCCGTTGTAGTTGTAGCCCATGGCAAAGCCGTGTGCTCCTGTGTCGTGGATGACAAGGATATCTCCCATGTCGATCTTTGGAAGCATTCTGTCTATAGCGAACTTATCATTGTTCTCGCACAACGAGCCTGTCACATCATACTTGTGATCGCATGGCTCATTCTCCTTGCCGAGAACTGTGATATGATGGTATGCACCGTACATGGCAGGTCTCATGAGGTTGACTGCACATGCGTCCACTCCGATGTACTCCTTGTGTGTGTGCTTCTCATGAATGGCTGTTGTAACCAGGTGCCCGTAAGGTGCCAGCATGAAACGTCCGAGCTCTGTGAAGATAGCTACATCACCCATGCCTGCCGGTACAAGCACTTCCTCATATACCTTTCTGACACCCTCGCCGATGACCATGATGTCATTTGGCTCTTTGTCCGGTGTATATGGGATTCCAACTCCGCCTGACAGGTTGATGAAGTCAAGCTTCACTCCGGTCTTCTCCTTGATCTCAACTGCTGTCTCAAACAGAATCTTTGCAAGTGTTGGATAATATTCATTTGTCACTGTATTGCTGGCAAGGAATGCATGCATTCCGAATCTCTTCACGCCCTTTGCCTTGAGGATCTTGTATGCCTCGATGATCTGATCCTTTGTCATACCATACTTTGCATCACCAGGGTTGTCCATGATGGTGGTTGATATGGAGAACTTTCCGCCCGGATTGAATCTACAGCAGATCTTCTCTGGAATTCCTGCTGCCTTCTCCAGGAAATCAATGTGTGTGAAATCGTCAAGATTGATGGTTGCGTTCAGCTTCTTTGCAAGCACGAATTCTTCGGCAGGGGTGTCATTGGACGAGAACATGATCTCATCGCCCTTAAATCCCATCTTGTCTGACATCATAAGCTCTGTCAGTGATGAACAGTCTGTTCCGCAGCCCTCTTCCTTGAGGATCTTGAGTATCGTTGGGTTCGGAGTAGCCTTTACAGCGAAATACTCCTTGAATCCTTTATTCCATGAAAACGCCTTATAAAGCTTTCGCGCATTCTCTCTGATTCCTTCTTCATCGTAAATGTGAAACGGTGTAGGGATCTCCCTGATGATCTCCTCTGCCTTTGCCTTTGTAATAAATGGTGTCTTCATCTTTTTTTGTCCTTTCTGTGCTGTATTACGGCAAGTATCTCACTATGCGTTGTTTTCTGCCGCTACCAGGTTCTCACTATTGTGCATCTTACGGAGAAGTGGCTTTTCTATCTTACCTGTAGCATTTCTCGGAACGTGCTCAAATATGATCTTCCTTGGTCTCTTATATCTTGGAAGTTCTTTACAGAACTCGTTGATCTCTTCCTCTGTACAGGTCATGCCATCCTTTACCTCTATGATAGCCGCTGTGATCTCTCCGAGACGGGCATCTGCGATACCGATGACCGCAACGTCCTTGATCTTCTCGTATTTGCTGAGGAAGTTCTCTATCTGTACAGGGTAGATATTCTCTCCACCACTGATTATAACATCTTTCTTTCTATCTACAAGATAAATAAATCCATCTTCGTCCTGCATAGCCATATCTCCTGTGTACAGCCAGCCGTCCTTCAGGCACTCCTCTGTCGCCTTCGGATTCTTGTAGTAGCAGGTCATGACACCAGGTCCCTTGAGGATAAGCTCGCCGACTGCGCCCTGCTCAACCTCTGTTCCGTCCTCATTCACGATCTTTGCCTGCCAGCCGTAGCCCGGCACACCGATGGCTCCGACCTTATGTATGTTCTCTACTCCCAGATGTACAGCGCCCGGTCCGATAGACTCTGAAAGTCCATAGTTCGTGTCGTACTGATGGTTAGGGAATATCTCTTTCCATTTCTTTATAAGACTCTGTGGCACTGGCTGTGCTCCGATGTGCATCAGTCTCCACTGTGACAGCTCATAATCCTCCAGATGTACATCGCCGTTCTCTATGGCAAGCAGTATATCCTGAGCCCATGGCACAAGAAGCCATACTATAGTACACTTCTCATCACTTACAGTCTGAAGTATAGTCTTGGCGCTTACTCCCTTGAGCAGAACTGCCTTTCCGCCCACTATCAGACTTCCAAACCAGTGCATCTTGGCACCTGTGTGGTACAGTGGCGGAATACACAGGAACACATCATCCTTTGTCTGTCCGTGATGTACATTCTCGACCTTTGCCGCATGCATCAGGCTCTCATGGTTGTGCAGAATAGCCTTTGGGAATCCTGTTGTTCCAGATGAGAAATATATAGCCGCATCATCACTGTCCTTGATGTCTCTCTTCTCGAACACGCTTGAGCAGTTGGATGTCAGCTTGTCATAGTCCTCTGCAAATGTAGGACAATTGCCGCCCACATAGAAGAGGATTCTCTTCTCAGCTATCTCGTCAACGACAGCCTCTATACGTCCGATGAACTCAGGGCCAAATACAAGCACGTCAACATCTGCAAGCTCTACACAGTATTTGATCTCCTCCGCATCGTATCTGAAGTTGAACGGAACCACTATGGCTCCCGTCTTCAACACTCCGAAATATATTGGAAGCCACTCAAGGCAGTTCATCATGAGGATACCTACCTTGTCTCCCTTCTGGATTCCACGTGACACCAGAAGATTGGCAAATCTGTTTGCCTTCTCGTTGAACACGCTCCATGTTATCTCTCTTCTGTACTGACATGTAGGATTAGACTCTATGAGTTCATACTCTCTCCATGTAACCCTTCTCGTCTCCTGCACATCAGGATTTATCTCTACCAGAGCGACATCATTTCCATATTCTCTGGCATTTCTCTCTAAGTAATCTGTGATTGGCATAATCGTAACTCCTAACCTCTCTTAATAATTGCTCTTCTTTCTCAATTAAAAGCTTTAACGCGTTAAATTGCACGCTCTTTACAGTATATCCCTCACATGGAAAATATACAATAGGCAATTACATTTGAATACTATCATAAAAAATAGTGCTGATGTATAAGTTTTTTATCACTTATACATCAGCACTATTTCTTTTTCATGGATTCATCACTCTACGCATAGAATGATGCCTTGATCATATTGATATAGCTGTTCATCATCTGTGATCCCACAAATGTCGCAATCATCAGGCCAACGCTGAGCGCCGGGCCAAATGCGAAATGATCGTCCTTGCCTTTCTTACGCCTTGCAAGAAGTATCACGCCCTGGCATCCACCAATGATAAGTCCGATGAAGAATGCTATGACGGTTGCCTTCCAGCCAAGGAAGAATCCTGCGGCAAACATGAGCTTGATATCTCCTCCGCCAAATCCATCCGGTATAACCAGCACTATCAGAAACAGCGGAAGGCTCACGCAAAGCATTCCAATAAGTCTGCTCACAAGAGAGAGGTCTCCGCCTGTCAGTGAAAATCCACCTCTCGTGAATATGGATATAACTCCAAGCACCAGTATACACACATTCAGCACAAATGGTATCTCCATGGTATCAGCGTCTATGAATGTGATGATAGTCAGCAGTCCAAAGAACAGGAATACCGTGACCGCCTCAAGGCTCACATCAAACTGCCACACCATAAGCACTCCGAACACCCCACCAAGGATCTGTATGAACAGACATCTCGGAGAAAACTTCTCAAAGCTCTTCGGCTTTCCCTTAAATATATTCTCATTGTTCGGCAGCTTGAGTATGATCTCATTCGCCAGAGTAAACAACACCACCCCAAGTAAAAACGCAACTATACAAGCTGCTATATTAATTGAATTCATAAACATAAAATCCCTTCTACATAAGTATTACCATGCACCGATAAAGTCTCTTTAACTTCTTGTCTTATGCAATGTAAGACCCATCCACAAATATAAATCTCCTTCTCAGACAGGTGAGCGCCTATTCAGTTGTCGGACTCAGCAACGGGCGTTCTCATGATATCCAAATCAGGGAATACGAGGCCGTCGGCACTTGGCAATCGCTTGCGGAGCCTTATGTGCCGCTACGCGCCGAAGTTAAGCGCAAGCGACCCTGATTGGATATATGAGAACCCCGATGCGTCCGTCTTACGTACGCTCACCGTCCGTCACCTACTGCTCACGATGGTCGATGACACGCTGTGTCTTCTTCTCACTTCTAGGCAGCGTTCCAACAGGGACAACAGTAATCTTCGGTGTAACTCCGATCCTTGACTTGAACAGATCTCTGATCTGACGTCCTGTCTGCTCAAAATCTACACGTCCCTCGGCCTCAACTGTAACCAGCATGATATCCTTATTGGCAGGCTCGTCATGGGCTATATTTATGGTGTACTCACTTGGGACTCCATCCACAAGTGCAAGCAGCTCCTCAACCTGACTTGGGAACATATTTACGCCGTGTACCTTGAACATATCATCACTTCTGCCCTTGATGATATCCAGTCTAGGATGCTTTCTTCCGCATGGACACTCACCCGGAATGATCCTTGATATATCGTGTGTCCTGAAACGGATGAGCGGAGCCCCCTCCTTAACCAGAGTAGTGATAACTATCTCTCCCTCCTCTCCGTCAGGGAGAGTCTTTCCGGTCTTCGGATCTATTATCTCTATATAAACATAATCATCCCAATAGTGCATTCCATTCTGGGCATCGCAGCTTATTCCGATACCAGGCCCATAGATCTCTGTAAGTCCATATATATCATACAGCTCTATTCCAAGCTTCTCTTTTATATACTCTCTCTTCTTCTCACTCCAACGTTCTGAGCCAAATACGCCCTTCTTCAAATGTATCTTATCCTTAAGCCCTCTCTTATCTATCTCTTCGGCAAGAAGAAGTGCGTATGATGACGTTGCTGTGAGAACTGTACTTTCAAGATCGATCATCATCTGTAACTGTTTGTCAGTATTTCCAGGGCCCATAGGAATTACCATGGCACCAAGCTTCTCCGCGCCTGCCTGAAATCCTATTCCGGCTGTCCACAGACCATATCCCGGTGTGATATGTACTCGGTCTTTCTTTGTCACTCCGGCTGTCTCGTAGCATCTTGCGAACATGGTTGCCCAGTCATCGACATCCTTTGCTGTATAAGGTATGATAACCGGCTTTCCTGTTGTTCCTGAAGATGAATGGATACGTACCACTTCCTCATCCGGAACAGCCTGTATTCCCAGTGGATAAGCATTTCTCAGATCATCCTTGCTTGAAAACGGAAGCTCCTCAAATGCCTCCTGACTTGTCACATCTGTTATACCAAGCTCTCTGTACTTCTTACCATAATAGCTGTCAGTCTTTACAAGTCTTTTTATCTGAGCGTCCACCTGACTGAGCTGTGTGTCATTTAACTTCATAATTTTTACTCTCCTTTTTCCCTTCGGTCAGCCCATCGCCAACTACATCTTCATCGCATATTCAAATACTTTCTTGTTCACCTCTACAAACTTCGGATTCACTCCATTCTCAATAGCTGAAATTATATCCGCCTCGTAAAGTCCAAGTCTACCGCTGGCTGCTGCAACTCCAAGAAGTGCTATGTTGTAGAACTTTGCCGAACCAAATTCACGGCTTATCGCCGCGCCGTCCATGACTATACAATCGCATTTATCCTTCAGGTAGTCAAGCATCGGCTGCGCCTCGTAGCCTGAATTCATAAGCGAGTCAGTCGCCGGTTTCACCGGGACGTTATTGGTGATGACGATTCCTCCCTTTTTCAGATAAGCCAGATTGCGCACCGCCTCTGCAGGCTCAAACGCAAGTATAATGTCAGCACCGCCCTGGGCTATGAGTGGCGAATACGCCTCACCGATCCTCACATGGCTCGTGACACTTCCGCCTCTCTGCGCCATTCCTATGGTCTCCGCCGAATGTACCGTCTCGCCCTTTGCCATATAAGCCGATGCGATGAGCTTGGACGCAAGAACCGTTCCCTGTCCGCCTACTCCGCAGACCAGAATATCTTTATTCATTGCAAGCACCTCCTATCGCCCCCACCGGACAGATCTGTGAACAAAGACCGCATCCCGTACACAGGCTTTCATCTATCGCCACCTTACCATCCTTCAGGATTATCGCAGGGCAGCCTATCTCTCTGATACATTTCTTACACTGTATACACTTTTCGGATATCTCCATCTTGCCAGACGGCTTGGTGATGGCTATACATGGCGACTTGAAAATGATCGCTTTGACTCCTCTGATATCCGCACACTCCTTAACTGCTGCCACGCTCGCCTCAAGATCAAGCGGATCAACAGTGACTATCTTCTTCACTCCGATTCCTTCAAGAACCTTCTGTATACTCACCTTGTCCACGAACTGGCCCATCATGTTGCGTCCTGTTCCCGGATGTGGCTGGTGTCCCGTCATGGCTGTGGTCGAATTGTCCAGCACGCACAGGATCATATTTGCATCATTGTACACTGCATTTACCACGCCGGTCATACCAGACGCGAAGAATGTGGAATCTCCCACAAATGCAAAGCACACGCCATCTTCATCCACCCAGTGGAAGCCCTGCGCCATGGTGATTCCGGCACCCATGCACAGACAGGTATCCACCATGTCAAGCGGCATGGCATTTCCAAGTGTATAGCATCCGATATCTCCGCAGAAGTAGCTTTTTCTTCCGGCCATCGCCTTCTTTACCGCGTAGAATGACGCTCTGTGAGGGCATCCCGCACACAGCACCGGAGGCCTCACAGGAAGCTCTGGTGCATCTGACACATCCACCTGGGAAGTCTTCTCAAGGTCAAGAAAATCGCACAGGATATCCGCAGCCTTGTTGGTAGAAAGCTCTCCGCTCGCCGGCACATCCCCGGTCTGCTTTCCTCTGACATCTATATCCATATGATATTTGCCTGCAAGGCGTAATATCTGATTCTCTATGTATGGGCTGAGCTCCTCAAGACACATGACCTCCGTCACTCCGTCCAGCGCATTCTTCACGAACTGCTCAGGGAACGGATGCGGGGTTGCTATACGGACCAGCTTCACATCAGGCACGTTCTTAAGTGTCTCCTTTGCATAGCAGTAGCTGATTCCCGATGCAAATACCGCCTTGCTGCCGCTGCCCTCCACCGTATTCATGGAGTAGCTGCCGAAGTCATCCCCAATCTCCACATTTCTTTTTTCTATCATGGCATGATTGGCAAATGACAATCTCGGGAAGATGACCCATTTCTTTGAATCCTTTACAAATCCCTCATATTCCTTTGCCTTCCACTCGTCTTTTACCTCTATGGATGCGTATGCATGACACACTCTGGTTGTCGGTCTGAACAAAACCGGCGTCTTGTATTTCTCCGAGTAGTCAAATGCATCCTGTATCATCTGATACGCCTCCTCAGGAGTCGACGGGTCAAATACCGGAATCCTGCAGAAGTCTGCAAACATCCTCGTATCCTGCTCCGTCTGTGACGATATCGGTCCCGGATCGTCCGCAGACACGATGACCATTCCGCCCTTTATCCCGACATACGCCAGCGACATAAGCGGATCCGATGCCACGTTGAGTCCCACCTGTTTCATGGTCACAAGTGTCCTCGCTCCACTGTATGATGCACTGGCAGCAACCTCCATGGCCGCTTTCTCATTTACCGACCACTCCACATGGACTCCGTCATGCGGGTATTTTGCTACTGTCTCAAGTATCTCTGAGGATGGAGTGCCCGGGTATCCGGCAACCAAATTGATTCCGGCTGCAAGAGCGCCAAGGGCGATCGCTCCATTTCCCATTACATATTCTTTCTTCATCTTAATTCCCTTCCAATCCTGTTTTAGAGCTTATATTCTGATATTATACCCTCTGCGGGTTTTAATGACAATAATTATTCGGAGCGGCAATTAAAACGGGGCTTTTTGCCAAAATAAAATAGTAAAAAACGGGGCAAAATAATCTCATAGCAATTGAAAAAACGGGGCAAATATACCAAGTTTGAAGTCAACTTCATTGATCAACCGGATATGGTATCTTATCTAAATGCAGAAATGAGTGCAGAAGAATTTCTGGTTAAACTGAAAATGATCATGCCCGAAGATTGTAAGGAGCACGAAACGGTTGTTTTTTTTGATGAAATTCAAAAATGCCCAGAAATAGTAACAAAAATAAAATTTCTGGTAGACGAGGGCAGTTATAAATATGTCATGAGCGGCTCACTATTGGGTGTGGAACTTAAAGGAATTGCATCTGCCCCAGTCGGGTATCTGACAGTTTTAAGAATGTATCCCATGGATTTTGAAGAATTTATGGTGGCAAATAATGTCTCAGCAACAACCTTGAATATGTTAGAGGATAAATTTAAAACAGCCAGCCCGGTTGATGAATTTATACACAAAAAGCTTCTGTCAATGTTCTTTGTGTATCTTATTGTCGGTGGAATGCCGGATGCTGTCAAAGCTTATATAAATACCAAAGATATTCGGGAAGTCGATAAAGTTCAACGGGATATTACAACTCTTTACAAGGAAGATTTTTCACAATATGAGCTTGAAGACAAAAAGTTAAAGGTGAAATCTATATATGAGATTATTCCGGCTGAGCTGAACAAGCAAAATAAGAAGTTTGTATTTACCATGTTGGATAAAGAATTGAAATTTAATCGATATGAAAACAGCTTCTTATGGTTAAAAGATGCAGGCGTGGCGTTGCCTGTTTACAATGTAGATGCGCCGGTAATCCCACTTCTGGCGAGCAAGAGCAGTAATGTGTTCAGACTTTTCTCGAGTGACATCGGTCTGCTGACCAGCGCTTATCCGGCAGAAACTAAAGTTGAGCTGATAAATAAAAACGGAGAGGTCAACAATGGTGCTCATTTTGAAAATGCAGTCGCACAGCAATTGGTTGCCAATGGTTTCGAACCTTATTTCTGTAAAAAGCAGAAAATCGGAGAGATGGATTTCGCAATAGAAATGAATGGTCAGGTTGTTCCAATTGAAGTTAAATCGGGAAAGGCTTATAAATCGCACAAAGCGTTGGATAATTTTATGAAAGTTCCGGATTATCATCTTGAAAAAGCATATGTTTTATCAATTGGAAACGTGGAGACAGATGGTGCTATAACATATCTTCCAATCTATATGTGCTATTTATTAAGAGAGCAAAAACTGGAACAGATGATCATAGAGTTAGATACAACGGGGTTGTAAAATATATATTCTGCGTGGCTTTTGACAACATCATAACACACATGTTGACTCATTCAACAAATAAAAATATAATTACATGGTTACTATAATTTGACAGTTGTAAAACAGGAGAATGACTATGAATAACAGACCATTTGCAGGAAGAACTGCAGCAGTTATAGATCTGGCAAAGCTCAGGAGCAATATTGCCAACATAAAATCAAGACTGAAACCGGGTGTTGAATTTATCGCTGTCATGAAGGGCGATGGATACCGCCACGGTATTGCAGGACTTTACCCGACACTCAAGGAATGTGGCATAGACAGCTACGCCGTTGCCATCTGGGAAGAGGGAAAGATGCTCAGGGACGCGGGGGCCACAGAGTCTATCCTTATCCTCGGCGATACAGCAGATGACATGCTGGATGAGGCCGCAAAGTACGACCTTGATCTCACTGTCTTTTCAATGGAGGGTGCTGAGAACATGGCTGCCGCTGCAAGAAGAGCCGGCAAGAAACAGAATGTCCAGATAAAGCTGAACACCGGTATGAACCGAATAGGATTCCCGGTATGTCAGGAATCATTTGACACTATAAAGAAGATCTGCGAGATGGATGACCTGAACGTAACAGGTATATTTACACATTTTGCAAGGGCAGACGAGGGCGACCACACAAGCGCCAGAAAGCAGCTTGACCTATACCTCCACGCCGTAAATGAACTTGAGAAAATGGGGGTTGTCATACCAAAGCACCACGTAGCCAACAGCCCTGCCATACTGATGTTGCCTGAGGCACAGCTCGACGCAGTCAGATGCGGTGATATCCTCTATGGTCTCACTCCTTCTGATGATTTTGACTGGAAGAATTCAGGACTTCAGGAGATCCTCAGCTGGTACACATACGTTGCCATGGTGAAGGAGGTTCCTGCCGGTTCAGAAATCGGCTACGGCGGAACATTTGTCACCAAAAGGCCTACAAAGATCGCCACTCTGCCTGTCGGATTTGCCGACGGCTACAGCCGCTATCTGTCCAACAAGGGCAAGGTCATCATAAACGGCCATGAAGCGCCGATCATCGGACGCGTATGTATGGATCAGTGCATGGCAGACATTACAGACATCCCGGATGTAAAGCGCGGCGACACCGTGACTCTTCTCGGCGAGGGCATGTCCATCGAAGACATGGCAAATATGCTTGACACGAATGTGGATGTGATCGTGTGCAACATATCGGTAAGGGTTCCGAGGGTGTATATAAATGGGGATATCTGATCGGCAGTATTGGGGAAAGGGAGATTTGTAAATGTTTCATTTGAACGACATATTAATATTTTTATTTTTCGGTATAGTCGCATTTGTTATACCCGGAACTTTAACAGTCTGGAATATTTACAATTGTTTTTCTGCCAAACCAAAAAAGGAAAAGCTTATCTCAACCGTAACCGTTCTGGTTGGCGGCCTGTTATATCTGATGCTGTTTGCGATAACGTATGATACAGCCGGCGACTGGTATGAACAGGTTAATACTATGCAATTTCACTATGTGATTTCTTCCGGGTATTGGGGAATTTCCTGGGTTGCTTTATTAGGATTTGCTGCATATTTTGTGTTGTTATACATAAATGCAGACCGACTGCCGCCATTAGTATCCGCGGCTGCAATTTCCTTTATTATCCTGCTTAATATATTGCAGATTACGTTTGCTGTTCAGTTATCTAAAAATATCAATAATCCCTTAGAATTGTCATTTTATGTTTATCATTTCAACATATTGCTGTTATCTGCAAGAGCAATTCAGAGGCATATGCTGCAACAGGTAGAAATCTTTAAAAACAGAGCAGCAGCACAGGATAACAATATACGTTTCAAGAAATTTTACGATATCATTAACAGCTTATCCAGGTACACCTTTGTAATTTTTGTTGCACTGTTTCTGGTTGTGGCAATTATCGAGATTATATTTGTCCTAATTGGTCAGGGACTGGATGCTCCGATTAAGGCATTTACAGATACTGCAGATTGGACATTTTCAAAGCAGACACCACCACCGCCATCAGATTACGAAGGACATTATCTTTGTACGGTAGCCGCCGGTGGGCACAAAAAAGTTGTGAAACCGCTTAGATTTGGAAGCAGGAGAGGTGCAACGATCATTGTAAACAGGCAATTATGTATTGCCAACGCATTTGAAGAAGTGATTCAGATAAAATTTCCAAGTTTTCACAGGATGGTTCGCCACATATATGATACATACGGCTATCCTCTGTCGAAACTCATAACAAATCCTCTTAGAGCAGATGTTGTTTATATTATAATGAAACCATTGGAATGGATATTTTTATTATTCTTATATCTGGTTGATGTCAGACCGGAACAGAGAATAAGAAACCAGTATGTTTTACAATTCAAAAGATAAGGTGTGAATATGGGGAGTGTTATTTCCATCATGTCTATTATTATCTCCATCATTTATTGATAAAATGATGGAGATAAATCTGAAATGAAGGAGATTTTTAAGCAAGAAGTGTCAGGTACAGATAATCTTTTGTTTATCCGCACCTGACACCAATCTACCTCCGTTTTCTATTTCATCACCGCATTATACACATCCCTCTTAGGGACTCCGCGGTCTACAGCTGCCTGCTTGATCGCATCCTTCTTGGACATACCCTGATCAACGTACATCTGGACATGTTCCTCCACGGACATAGCCTCGAACGAGCTCTTCTTCTCCTCCTCAAGCTTCTTCACATCAAGCCCTTCTATCACTATGACGAATTCTCCTCTCGGATCTTCCCCCTCGTAACGAGCTATCGCCTGAGAGAGCATCATAGGCTCTATGGTTTCATGTTTCTTGGTGATCTCTCTGGCAAGCGTGATATGCCTGTCACCTAGTGTCTCCATGAGTTCCACCAAAGTCTTCCTCAGCTTGTGGGGCGCCTCATACATCACCATGGTCCTAGTCTCTCGCTTCATCTCCTCAAGAACCCTCGCCCTGTCCTTCTTGTCATATGGAAGGAATGCCTCAAATGCAAATCTTCTGGTCGAAAGTCCCGAGCTGATAAGTGCCGATATACATGCACAGGCACCCGGAACAGGCGTAACTTCAAGTCCGGCATCAAGAGCCTGTCTCACAAGCTCCTCCCCGGGATCAGATATTCCCGGAGTTCCTGCATCTGTTATGACTGCCACGTTCTGTCCCTGCTGCATTTTCTCAACGAGAACCTTCGCCTTATCGTATTTGTTGTATTCATGATAGCTTGTCATCGGAGTCTTGATCTCGAAATGATTGAGCAGCTTGATACTGTTTCTTGTATCCTCAGCCGCTATCACATCCACCTCTTCAAGAACCCTGACAGCCCTGTATGTCATATCCTCAAGATTACCTATAGGTGTCGCCACCAGATATAATTTGCCTGCCATATATAAACCTCACTATCTGTAATATGTACATTAGGGTGTTTACAACATTTTTCACTTTCATGCTGCAGCCGTTGCCTGTTACCGCTTTGCACTGCCTTCATACGTCGCCAGCAGCTGCTCCGTATACACTCCCGGAGCCTTGTAGACTATCATAGGCGGATCGATCTTGATCATGGAATTGCCACCCTTCACAGCCTCAACTATCACCATGTTCGGCTCCTTATCTATGTATGGGTGTACGAGCTGCATCCTCTTCGGCTCAAGCCTGTGCTCATGCAGACATTCAAATATCTCAGCAAGCCTGAACGGCTTGTGTATCATATAGAAGCTTCCGCCGGGTTTAAGGGCATACTCTGCCGCCGCCACCACCTGATTCAATGTCACATGTACCTCATGTCTCGCTATGTTCTTAGGTGCATCCGGATTCTCCAGACCGTGACTGCCCTTTATGTATGGCGGATTTGAGGTCACTATGTCAAAGGAGGCCTTCTTGTAGTTACAAGAGACCTCCTTTATATCTCCGTTATCTATTCGCACTAAACCGTCAAGCCCATTGAGGCTCACGCTCCTTGCCGCCATGTCCGCACATGCAGACTGAAGCTCTATGCCTATAAACCGTGCTCCATCTGCCATTTTACCGCTAGGCTGCTGATTCACCCCTGCATCCGAATTAGTAACTCCATCTACGGCAATACAATCATGTGAGGATCTACAAGCATCAGCATTCAAACCAGCAAGTCTCTCTTCACGGGTAAGAGCGCCTTCCCCATACTCCTTTGCAGCAAGAAGTATAGGTATGATACCTGTTCCCGTTCCGAGATCCAGATATCTGCCACCGCGCTTAAATCTCACATAGTTTGCCAGCAGCACAGCATCCATCCCAAAGCAGAACATTCCGCTGTTCTGTATGATCTGATAACCCTTGCACTGCAGGTCATCTATCCTCTCACAGGATTTTATAACCACTTCCGGTCTAATCGTCAAATTTGGACTTTCCACCCTTGTCCTCCAATGCCTCAAGTGCCTTGTACTCCTCAGCGCTGAGTCTCTCTGAATTCTTTCTTCTCTTAGGCTTGAACTTGAGTTCAGCCACAGGATACTCCATAACTTCCTTGTTGTCATCCTTGTCTGTCACCACGATCTTAACCTTCTGCCGGAGAACGTTCACTGACATGACCTCGCCCTTGTTGCCATCTATGGTCCTGACGAAATCTCCTACATTCGGAAGCTTCTCATTCAGATACTCGTAAGTGTCCTGCTCATGCTTCAGACAGCACATAAGTCTTCCGCACACACCGGATATCTTAGTAGGATTCAGTGACAGGTTCTGCTCCTTTGCCATCTTGATTGATACTGGAACGAACTCCGACAAATGCTTGTTACAGCAGAGCTCCCTTCCACATATGCCGATTCCGCCAACCATCTTGGTCTCATCGCGGACACCGATCTGTCTGAGCTCTATTCTTGTCTTGAACACAGATGCCAGATCCTTTACCAGCTCTCGGAAATCGATTCTCCTGTCTGCTGTGAAGTAGAACAGCACCTTATTGTTGTCAAATGTATACTCAGCCTCGATGAGCTTCATGTCCAGCTTATGCTTTGCGATCTTCTCAAGACATATGCCAAATGCTCTCTTGCTCTTCTTCTTGTTATCCTCGTATCTTCTGGTGTCATCCTCTGTGGCAATTCTTATGATCGGCTTGAGTGACGCCGTTATCTTGCCCTCTTCTACCTCTCGTCTTCCCAGAACCACTTTGCCGTACTCCACACCCCTTGCGGTCTCGACAATGACAAAACTGCCGGCCTCGACCTCAAAGTTCTGTGGATCAAAATAATATATCTTACCGTTTGGTCTGAAACGAACTCCTATAATCTCTTTCATTAACAATTCTCCTTCATGGTTAGGAGCATAAGCTCCATGACAATGTCAAAGCTGACATTCGCCTCAAGTCTGACCTTGGCCTTGTCCATAGACTTGAGTACCTTTTCTATACCCTCATAGCTGATGTGTGAGGACTGCTTTCTTATATCAGAATAATACTCCTTGAACATCAACCGGCCCGGGTTATTGGACACCTTAAGCATAAGAATGTCCCTGTACCACATCATCATCAGATCGATGTAGTCACTTACCTTGAGCTTGTACAGCTCCATATTCTTAATGGCAAATATCATGTCATCAACCGACATATCACTTATATGTCTCATGAACTTCACCACATTTTCCTTGATCTCCTTGTACTCATCACTAGTTGCAAGCCTGATGGCCTTTCCCAGATTGCCCTGGGCAAAATCCATACAGAAGTCAGCCTTCTGCTTGTCCAGCTTGAGCTCGTTCATGAGATAATCAAGTATATCATGCTCCCTGACAGGCTTAACGTTAAGCACTATACATCTGGACTGTATCGTCTGAAGCATCTTATCAAGATTGTTGGTGAGCAGTATGATTATTGCATAGGACGGAGCTTCCTCGATCGTCTTTAACAAAGCGTTCTGTGCATTCACATTCAGAAGCTGTGCATCCTCTATAACATATATCTTATATCTGCTGCTATAAGGCTTGATATCAATATCAGAATTCACCTGATCACGTATCTCTTCAACCGAGATCACATTTGGCTTGTCGTGGGTCACCCACACGATATCAGGCTGATTTCCCGTCTCACACTGAAGACATGACTTACAATGATTACATGGCTCTGTACCGCCCTCCTCACACTGGAGAGTCTTGACCAACGCCCTGGTAAGGGTCTTTTTTCCACTTCCTGTCTCGCCATTGATGATGTAGCCCTGGGATATCTTACCCAGCTCAATGCTGCTCTTGAAGTGGCGTATTATGTCCTCATGTCCGATTATGTCTGTGAAATCTATCATATATACCAACCCCCTTACAATTAATTTTTTCTGTATGTCTATTCTGACCTTCTCCAAAATCAAAATATATTAAAGATTAAGTTTCTTCTCTACATACCCTACTATTATACCATGAATCTCATCAATAGGTAAAGTAGCGTCTATCTTCACTATTCTCTCAGTGTGCATATCCGCAAGCATGCGGTATCCATCCACGACCTTCTGATGGAACTCCATTTTTTCATTCTCCATTCTGTCAAGTTCAGCCTGGTTCTTCTTTCTGGATATTCCCTCCTGGGCGTCAAGATCCATGAGGAATGTCATATCCGGCATGATTCCCTGAAGTGCAAATTCATTTACCTTATAC
The DNA here is from genome assembly GCF_040227275.1 of Coprococcus sp. RTP31081st1_H1_RTP31081_211007. Taxonomy (NCBI): domain Bacteria; kingdom Bacillati; phylum Bacillota; class Clostridia; order Lachnospirales; family Lachnospiraceae; genus Coprococcus; species Coprococcus sp. RTP31081st1_H1_RTP31081_211007. The sequence goes on along the minus strand of NZ_JBEHVP010000003.1, from coordinate 294,330 downwards.
ACCGTGTCAACTCCGAGTCCTCTTCCGATTCCCTGATACACAGCGGATGAGTCCACAAATCTGTCTGCAATCACCGCCTGACCGGCATCCAGTGCAGGCTTGATATTCTCTTTCACAAGCTGGGCTCTCGCCGAAGCATACAGAAGCAGCTCAGTCATATATCCCATCTCTGTAAAATCCTTGTTCAATATAACCTCGCGGATCGCCTCACTTATGGGATTTCCCCCCGGATCTCTGGTTATCAGCACGTCATAGCCTTTCTTCTCCAGATATTCCTTAAGCAGCTCCCTCTGTGTGGTCTTGCCCGCTCCGTCCGGGCCCTCTATAGTTATAAATATTCCTTTCATATCCTAACCCTGCCATATGCTGTTCCTGCACATGTACACCTTTCATATTTATATTGTGATTCTTATCAAACCTTCCAGATCATAATGCTACATATCATTCTCCGCACAGCACTTTGATATAACCGTCATTGACTCCTGCCACATTAAGTCCGCTGTCTATCATGGACTTTATTCCGTTCACCGCCTGCCGGTCAACGACCTCTCCCGGCGCCAGCACAGGTATTCCCGGCGGATATGCATATACAAATGCCCCCGACACCTTTCCAGCCGCACCCTCAATCGGCACGCTCTCCACTGGTCTGTCCCACGCGGTTCCCGGCGGCATAGCTGACCTTCTGCCGGATATGATATCCAGCTCCTGCCGGTCTGTTTTATCCGGCTCATAGCCAAGGTTCCCGTCTATCTCAGCCACAGCATTAAATAGTATATCATAACTGTCTGCACTGTCCACAACAGATGATATACAAATGACATAACTCACCGATGCCATCTCAACAATCAACCCATACCTGTCCGCCAGAATTTCAGCAAGCATAACCCCTGTAAATTTCTGTCCCGACTCGTCTACAGTTCCCGGTCTCACGACAAATACCAGCCTGCCCTCATCACGGTCGAACACTTTACACGCATTACAGATCTCATCATTTTTCACTGAGGAAGCATCAGGTCTGAACAGCCGTATATTTCTGAGCCCATCACATTTCCCGGCAAATGCCTCAAGCCTCCGCCCATACCTGGCAAATTCATCTCTGTTATTTGCGCCAAATGCAACTGCCTTCTCCATGCTCTGCATAAATATATATGAAGGCGAAGATGTCTGGAATATCTGCAGATATCTTCTAACCCTCTCATCAAGCTCAGGATTCATCACATGAAGAAGTGATGTCTGTGTGAGTGCCGGCATGGTCTTGTGCAGGCTCTCGATGACAATATCCGCGCCCTGCTGCATGGCGGTCTCATGTCCTTCCATGAAGTTCAGATGTGCTCCCTGTGCCTCGTCCACAATGAGATATATTCCATACCTGTGTACTATCCCGGCTATGGTCCTTATATCAGATATGACACCCTCATATGTCGGCGATGTGATTATCACCGCTTTTGGCTTTCTGCCATCTGCTACCAATTCCTTAAGAGCAAGCTCCAGCTTATCCGGCGATATGTCACCCAGTATGTCTGTCCTCTCTGACATTTCACGATCATCTTCATCGCCTGGAGCCATCATTTCCGATATTTCGCAGTCATCTTCTCCATCATCTGACATTCCATTCGATATTGCTCCGACTTCATTCTGACCCACACCGTCAGACCAGCTCATACTCACATAATCCGGCACTATATACTCGGGCTCAAGCTCCAACATACAGATAGCGTTGTACACCGCCTTGTGGCAGTTCCTTGCCGCAAGTATCACGTCTCCCCTGTGACAGGTGGCATGTATAGCTGTCATAAGCCCGGATGTGGAACCGTTCACCAGCATATATGTTGCAAATGTTCCATACACCTTCTTCATCTCGGCAATACTGTCCGCTATGAACATCTCCGGCTCATGCATGTCGTCAAGATCCTTTGCCTCAGTGAAATCATGCGCATACACCCCATTCCAGAAGTTGTCCCGGGATTTTGAAATGTTATCAACATTTTGGACGGCTTCTATCGGCTGTCTCTTGTGCCCAGGCATGTGCCACGGGTATGTACCCTTCTCTATATATTTTTCAAGTGCTTCATTTATATATTCCTTCACCAGTTTTTCTCCGTAACATAGATTCTGTGTGATATAATACCATACTTTTATGTATTTGTAACAGCACAGACTTCTCCCAACGTCTGCACAGATATAAAAAACAGGAGAAGCTCTATCCGGCTTCTCCTGCGAGGGGGTATAAAAAAAGTTTTGCCTATTTTATGATCTTTCAAATGCTGCAACAGCATCCTCGATCTTCTGTAATTCGTCATCGGTCATGACTGTATGTGCCTGCTTTTCAACAGCCTTGAGATTGCTGATGATCTGCTCAGGCTTTGAAGCACCGATCAGCACTGTTGTGACCTCCGGCTTGTTCAGCAGCCATGCGATGGCAAGCTCTGATAGCTTCATATCATATCCGGCTGCGATCTCATTTAACTGGTTGAGGAGAGGTCTAGTTTCAAGCACCTGATCCTCATGAAGGAATCTTCCGTCCTTCACTGCCCTGCTGTCCGCCGGCATATCCTTCAGATATCTGTCTGTCAGCATTCCCTGTGCCAGAGGCGAGAAGCATATGAGTCCCTTGCCTGATGCGTATGTCTGCTTCAGAAGCCCATTGTTCTCGACAGATCTGTCCAGTATGCTGTATCTGTTCTGATTTATCACAAATGGCACATGAAGCTCATCAAGTATGCGCTCCGCCTTTGCCATGGTAGGTCCGTCATAGTTGGAGAGTCCGACATAAAGTGCCTTTCCACTCTTCACTATCTGCGCCAATGCTCCCATGGTCTCCTCGAGTGGAGTGTTCGGATCCATTCTGTGATGATAGAATATATCCACATATGGGATTCCAAGTCTTTTAAGGCTCTGGTCAAGACTTGCTATGAGATATTTTCTGCTGCCCCAGTTGCCGTAAGGGCCTTCCCACATATCGAATCCGGCCTTAGTGCTGATTATCAGCTCATCCCTGTACGCACCCAGTTCCTCTCTGAGTATCTTTCCAAAGTTCTCCTCTGCACTTCCATACACCGGGCCATAGTTGTTTGCTATATCAAAATGTGTTATTCCGTTGTCAAATGCGGTAAAGCACATCTTCTTCATATTCTCGTAATCGTCATTTGTTCCAAAGTTGTGCCAGAGTCCAAGTGCCAGAGGCGGCATCATAAGACCGCTCTTGCCGCAATGTCTGTAAAATCCTGTTCCTTCAACATTCTTATATCTATTCTCTGCTGCCTTATAATCTCCCATATTGATACCTCTCTTAAAATTATCCTTACGATGGTTTCTTTTTATATATGCAAGTTATCACTACATTTTGAAGTATATCATACCTATTACATCAAAAAAATATGAATATTTTTGTATTATATATGAAAATTTTATTATGATTTCTATAAATGTTCTGCCTAAATTATCCTGGACATTTTTACTATCCTCTATATGCCTGTTACGCATTTACTGGGAGCTTATCTCCACCGAAAAAAGATCATACCGATTCTCATAGAGCATTTCCTCTGCCTGTATGCCATCACAGGCGCAGCTCACATTCATCTCACTTGCCTCAACTCCTATGAAATAGTCAGCCACAATACATCTGAAACATATGTCCAAAAGGCGACATCCCCTGTCATCATATTAACATGATATACAGACGATGTCGCCTTTCTGTGTCCTTTATTCTGCTTTTACAGCCCATCTCATCTTCGTCGATCTTGCTCTCGGATTGCGGGCGCACTCCTCCGCTGACGGTCTGATGACATCCTTGCTGACTTCGCTGTAAACACCAGCCTTCGCTCCCGCCTTGAACGCTCTCTTTACCAGTCTGTCCTCACCTGAATGGAATGTCAGTATCGCCACTTTTCCACCAGGTCTGAGCGCATCCGGCAGCTTGTCAAGGAAATCATACAAAACCTCAAACTCACTGTTCACATCTATTCGCAGAGCCTGAAAACACCTCTGACAGGATTTCTTTACAGCCTCTTTTCTGTCCTTCTCCGGCACAAATGCCAATGCCTCCTCGATGGCATCCTTCATCTGCGTGGTGGTCTCCACATAATTCTTAGTTCGGTTTCTCTTCATGATGACCGTGGCGATCTCCTCCGCATAAGGCTCGTCCGAGTTCTCCTGGAACATCCCAACGAGTTCCTCATACGAAACCTCTCGTAGACGCTCCGCCGCCGACTCACCCTTCTCCGGATCAAGCCTCAGATCAAGTGGTCCATCAAACTTGTATGTGAATCCCCTGTCTGGATTGTCTATCTGCATGGAAGACACTCCAAGATCCGCAAGGATAAAATCAAATCCCCCGGCCTCCTCTGCCACCTGGTCGATATTCCTGAAATTTGTCTGCTTTATCGTGAGTATATCCTCACCGTAGCCGGCCTCCGCCAGTCTCTGCTTCGTCTTCACTATCTCTATAGGATCAACATCCAGTGCATACATATGACCTTTTCCTTGAAGCTTCTCAAGCATACGCCTTGTGTGACCACCATAGCCCAGTGTCGCATCAAGCCCCTGCTGTCCCGGCTGTATCTGAAGGAAATCCAGTATCTCATTTACACATATTGAAATGTGCATCCCTGCCGGGGTACTTCCCTTGCTTATGACTTTCTCTATCGTATCCGCATATTTTTCAGGATCGTGCTCCTTGTATTTCTCCTCAAACCTCTTCGGATGGGTGCCACTGTAGTGCACTCTCCTCTTGTGTATCTTTTCTTCCATATATTCTTATCTCCTTAGCCGCCGTCTGCCATACAAGGCCCCGGAACATTTATGTCATAATACCATATATCTGCGAAACAAGCCACACAACACTAAAAAAATGGAAGCCACGGCATTCATCCGTGACTTCCAGAATAATAGCATCATATAATTATTATTATTTACCAGCTATAATGTGATGTATCATGGTGAGCTGGCTCCTGAGTGCATCCACAGATATCTGTCCAGGGGCGGAAGGTATGCCCGCTGTGGCAAATGATATCGTATTGCCATACATCTCTCCTGTGGTTCTTGTCTCCACACCAAGTTCACCCATGGATATAACTATGAGAGGGGTCTGATTTCCACTATCCTGCAGTTCCTTTGCAGCCTGCATCATATCTACGACCTGCGATCCCTCCTCAGGCATCATGGCTATCTTGGCTATATCTGCACCTGTGAATATGATGGACTTAAATCTGTCAACTATCTGTTCCATAGGTATAGTAGTCTTGAAATCGTGATTGGACACTATGACATACACGCCCTTGGAATGAGCCTCCGCTATGACTTCATCCACAATCTCCATGTCGGAGAAATATTCTATATCCACGATGTCTATATATCCACTGTCTATAGCGTCAATAAGAAGGTCGTGATACTGGCTGAGTGTTGCCTCCATGCAGCCACCCTCGCCCTTTGTTCGGAATGTAAATATAATAGGGAACTGCCCCAGCTTATCATGGATCTTAGCCAGAGTCTTCATAAGTGCCTCTCTGTCAAAGCACTTCTCGTACATATCCGCTCTGAATTCCACCATGTCTGGTTCCGACTTCGCTATGATCCTCAACTGATAGTCCACATCATAATCCGTCGGAGCTACCAGAGGTACACAGATCTTAGTCATTCCCTCTCCTATCGCCACATTCTTCACATTAACGACCTTCATCACTGCCTCCTGCCTTTTTCACATTTTCCCTGCACGCTGTACAGCTATTACTTTATCTCAATTGCATCCATGAATGTCTCACACAGCTTCTGCGCGTCAACCTTGTCGACCTTATCCCAGTAGCTGATAGAACATGTAACTACATCCTCGCCTGTAGGATATACCAACAGCACCTCTGTTCTGTCCATATCATATGATGTGAGCTGTATCACAAGATATGTTACCTCTGTGCCATCCTTTGCCTTCACTGTGCCATCTGTCATCTCGTTGACCTTGGAGTTCTCATCGTTGTAATACTCTGTGTAAGTATCCTTCATGTTCTTCACAAGATCACTTGCTGAATAGTGTGTATATGTAGAATAGCTTGCATATACATCGCCCTTCTCATCATTATAAGATATGGTATACTCTGAAGCATAGCTTCTCTCGTATCCCTTTGGATCATTGATCTTTACTGACTTATCGCCAAGGCTTAATGTAACCTTTGAAAGGTCTTCCTCCTCTGTGCTGTCATTTGACTTCTCTGTGGTTGCTTCCTCTGTTGTAGCTGCCTCTGTTGTCTCAGGCTCTTCCTCCTCAGTATCCTTTGAGTCGGTGCCGAACTTTCCGTCAAGTCTGCTGTCAACACTTACTGAGTCAAATATCTCGCTCCATGCTGATACGATCTTTTCCATCTTATCCATGTTGATGTACTGATCTACATCATCACTGTTGAGAACTGAGTAATCAACCACATCTCCTGCTGCAGGAGCCTCTATCTTGTTTTCCTTCTCTGCTACCTTGAGATTTCCTGAGCACTGAAGAACATCCTCGCCTGATACTGTAACTGTGAGCTTTGCATCATTTATGCTGAATGACTCGCCCTTCTTGACATCTGCAAGGACACCCTCAAATGCAGCCTGAGCAGTCTCACCCTGTACATCAACAGATATGCTTCCACTCATCTTACCGCTGTTCTTGTCATAGTCTGATGTCACATTTCCTGTGAACTCCTGGCTCTCTCCGCCGCTCATTGCTGATAATGTGTACTTCTTGTCAGTTGATATCTTATCTCCTGATGTGTCAGTCTTTGACTCACTCTTGAGCTCTATATTTACATCTGAACCGTATGTAAGTGCTATCTTTGTTACAGCATCTGATGTGACATTTCCGTCACCCATGTAATCTGCTGTGAATGAAATCTTAACGCCTGCTGCTGCAAGATCATAATCCCAGTCAACACGGATCACCTTGTCGTTTTCTACGTATACATTTGCAACGGCATCCTTTGTCATTACTGCGCTGACCAGAGATGGAATAGTGCCGATGGACTGCTTGAGCTGATCCTTTGTAACACCCATCTGATCCATCATATCATCTGACAGATTGCTGTCCATGTACTTGTTCAGACAGTCAACCAGTGCCTGTGAGAACTCATCTATAGCGTCTGTTGTGATTGTCACTGTGTAGTGGTCTGCCTTGATAGTCTTGCCATTTGCATTTGTAAACTCATCCTTGCCGACCTTCTCATATGTTATGGACTCTGCAAGCTTATCTGCAGCCGGCTTGAGATCCTCATCTATGATCTTCTGAAGAGCCTCGCTGTCAACTGAACCGCCGGCTCCCGCATCCTTGCTGTCGAGCTCTGCCATAACACTGTTCATGTCAAATGAAAATGTCTTGGTAAAGAGATCAGGACATGACATATAGAGCGTCTGACCGATCATTACAACATCCGCACTGACTGTCTCGCCTGCCAGTGTCATGGAAGAATCAAGCTTGAAGCTGTTCTGTCCGTCGCTCTTGGCTGTGCTTGCGTCAAATGTAAATGTTGAACCGTCGAGCTTACCATCTCCGGCAACCTTGTCGATGGTAAAATCTGACTGAACGTCCAGCTTGTCGACATCTATGTCATCTGCTCCGACGATACCCACAATATTATTGTTCTCAAGTTCCTTTGCTGTGTTCTCCATCGCGTCCTTAACCGCATCCTTAGGACTCTTCTTGATGAACACGAAGAATACAACAACAAATGCTGCTATGATAACAAGCGCTGCCACAACTGCTATTATGGCTATCTTGATACCCTTTCTCTTCTTTGGAGACTCAGGCTTGTGCGCCTGATCACCATACATGTTCACGGTCTGATCATATACACTCTGCTGTGCATTCATCTGCTGACCGTATTGATCTGCAAACTGCTGATTTGCATCGTACTGCTGCTGGCCATACTGTCCTGCATACTGCTGCTGGCCGTACTGTCCTGCGTACTGCTGGTTTGCTCCATACTGCTGCTGGCCGTACTGTCCTGCGTACTGCTGGTTTGCTCCATACTGCTGCTGGCCGTACTGTCCTGCATACTGCTGATTCGCTGCGTACTGCTGGTTTGCTCCGTACTGCTGCTGGCCGTACTGTCCTGCATACTGCTGATTCGCTGCGTACTGCTGGTTTGCTCCGTACTGCTGCTGACCATACTGTCCTGCATACTGCTGGTCTGCGCTATACTGCTGACCCGCATCACCCTGCTGATTCTGTGATGGCTGTGGACCATCGGCGCCGTTAGGATTCATTCCGTCCGGCATCTGATTCATGTTATTATCACTCATAATATCTCCCTTTCTGTGTGAATAACCATTATCCTTCCTCTGTAAATTTACACAAATACTTATAAAATGTAAACATTTTTTATTATCTCTTCATATTATGTAAGCAATGTGAAATGGCACGTTAACGCCTGATACGCCACATTGCCGGCACTAAAAATCAGCTTCATCGTCGAAACTGAGTCCAAGTTTTCCAAGTATTGACTTTGGAACATAAGCTTCTATAAATATGCCATCGTCCAGATATTCCTCTGTCTGGATCTCACCGTATTTGTGTATAAGTCCTGTGAGCCCTGCTTCAGAATATGCAAATGTATGCCTTATATATGACTTCTGATTTCTAAGTATTTCCTCTATCGCACTGGCAAGCTCCGGGATTCCCTGTCCCGTGGCAGCCGAGATATACAGAGTCTTGTCCGCTCTCAGATCGCGCACACCCACCAGGTCATCCTTCGATATTCTGTCTATCTTGTTGAATACAGTTATCACAGGTTTTCCCGAATTCTCATCTATCTTGAGCTGCTTTAATGTGCCGTACACCGTCTCTATGTTCTTATCCCAGTTTTCATCCGATGCGTCCACAACATGAAGGATGACATCACAGTATTTTGCCTCCTCCAAAGTGGAGCCAAAGGCCTCGACCAGATGATGCGGCAGCTTCCTTATAAAACCGACCGTATCGGTGAGCAGTATGTTCTGTCCCCCCGGCAGCTTGTATCCTCTTGTCGTAGGATCAAGGGTCGCAAATAATTTGTCTTCCTGTAATACTCCTGCCCCCGTGAGTGCATTCAGCAGGGTCGACTTGCCCGCATTTGTGTATCCGACTATGCCCACAACCGGCACAGCGCTCCTCTGTCTCTGCTTTCTCTGCTGGCTTCTCTGGGATTCAACGTTCCTGAGCTCCGCCTTCAGTCTGGAGATCCTGTCCCTTATGACTCGTCTGTCTATCTCCAGCTTCTTCTCTCCCGGTCCTCTCGTTCCGATTCCACCGCCAAGTCTCGACAATGAATCTCTCATACCAACGAGTCTGGTGGCTCTGAACTTAAGCTGTGCAAGTTCCACCTGCAGCTTGCCCTCGTAGCTTCCAGCATGTGCTGCAAATATATCGAGAATGACCATTGTCCTGTCCATAACCTTTATGTCCAGTGCGTCCTGAAGGTTCATCAACTGTGCCGGTGACAGCTCATCATCACAGCACACTCCTGTGGCGCCCAGCTCATATATCATCTCCCTGAGCTCCTCAACCTTTCCTCTTCCCAGATACAAGTCATTTGCAATGCGGTCCCTGTTCTGCACCAGCCGTCCCACGACCTCGGCTCCGGCTGTGTCTATGAGCTCCGTGAGCTCGTCCAGGGATGCCTGGATCTCCAAGGAGACCTCTTTCTGTGTATATCCACCTGTATCGGCGGCAAATATGATTATCTTTTCTTTTATCTTCTCTGCTTCGAGATCATAAATTGTACTTTTCCTGTCTGCCATGATCCACCTCTACTTTTCAACGGTGACTGTGACTGTGTGATAGGATGATCTGTTGCCGCTGCTGTCCTGCGCACAGCACACAACTGTATAGCTGCCCGCCTTGGACTCCATTTTGTTAACAGCCACACATATAACGTCCTGTCCAAGACTTGTGAGTGCCTGTCCATCCAGAGTCTTGCCATTGCCATCTGTGGCCACTCCTGTCCTTATCAGTGTATCACCATCCTGTGCGTTCACATAAGATGCAACAAGATCTGCAAGCTCATCAGCCTGTCCATTGTAACTCTCCAGCTTTATCTCCACAGGAACCCTTGTTATAACAGGAGCTTCATCATCCTCCACTGTTATCTCGATACTCTTACATATCTCACTGCCCTGATCTGTAAAGCTGTACTTTACTGTATATTTTCCCAGCTTCATATTGTCCACGGTTCCCTCAACCTTCAACTGATCCGTTACATCCTCACGCTGTGAATTGAAGGCCCATATTCCCGCCATTGTGTCATAGTTCTCGCCCTGGTTTATGCTGTGGCTCTCCGCACCGTATATCACGGCTGTTCCTGCGGTCGGATTCTCCTCAACCATGTCTGTCGGATCCCATCCGGTCTCATCAGTGTTATCCAGTCTGGTCACCGGCACAGGTCTTCCCAGCGGGCCATAATAGTCACTGTCAAATATATCAACATATGTTCCAGACTCGCAGTTCTCATATATCCATTTGGTATCTGCAACGCACAGTCTGACGCATCCCAGTGATGCCCCGGTTCCAAGCTTGTTGAATTCCCATGTCTCAAGCGAATCCTTTGTGGTGTCCAGATAAGGCACGGAATGGAACAGGGTGTCGCCATCTATCTGTGACACATACTGTCCATAACAGTTGTCAAACAGTGCAAGCCAGTCCCACTTGAGCTGTATGTTGAACAGTCCGACAGGAGTCTCTCCCACCGGTGATACCGAACAGCGCATTGCCTTTACCGGAACAGTGTAATATCCAGCAGCGTCCAGCTTGTATATAGTAACTATATTTTCCTGTCTGTTTATCTTGATGGCGTATGGACAGCCATTGTCCGCCAGATCCTCGCCATTATAATTCTCTTCCTGCTCAGTCGCCGGAACCGCTATGTCCGTACATTCCACAGTTCCCTGAACCTTGAGTTCCGCAACCTTTTCTGTTGTTGCTGCTGAAGCATCGCCATTCGTATTATCACTGTCCGCCGATGTTCCTGTGGCAACCGAGTCCTTTTCATTATGATTATCCAGTTTGCTCTTAAGTCTATAGTTTTTCACAGCAAGGCCTATGACCAGTCCAAGCAGAATGACTCCCACTGCGTATAACGCAATTCTCTCGAGCTCCGCATGTCTCTTCTTGTTACGCTTATTTTTTTGTCTGTTATTCTTTTCCATATTTTCCATTTCTTTCTACAAATATATGTCAAATGTTAGTATGCACAATCAAGCCATTTTTAATCGTTACACTTTAACATAACATTTTATATAACAAAATAAAACATTTTTCTTTAAAATTAAGCAAAAACCACATTGACTTTATCGCGAACTGTTGTACAATCGAATATCAGGCGCAAAAATTAAGGAGGTTTATTATATATGAAAGATCTAACAGTCGGAAAGCCAATGAAAGTCATATGGTTATTTGCTGTTCCTATGATACTGGGACAGATCGCACAGCAGTTATACAGTTTTACAGACTCAGCCATCGTGGGCAACTACGTAAGCTCACAGGCACTCGCCGCGGTTGGCGCAACCTCAGTCATTTCGAATATGATAATAGGCTTCCTCAACAGCGGAACCATGGGGCTTGCCATCCCTATAGCCAAATACTATGGTGCAAAGGACTATCACAATATGAGAAGATGTATCGGTGCATCGGCCATCATGACACTGCTGGCATCCATTGTCCTGACCGTTCTGAGTCTAATATTTATAAGGCCTATCCTGGTACTTCTCAAAACACCAGACGACATACTGGATATGGCAGCAAGCTACGTTATAATCATAATCGTTGGAATCATATTCTGTTCATTATATAATCTGTGCGCCAACATACTGCGTGCAGTCGGAGACAGCAAGACGCCTCTTATATTCCTCGGTATATCAGTTGTCCTCAATATTGTTCTGGATCTTATGTTTATAAGGGCATTTGACATGGGAGTACGAGGTGCAGCCATCGCCACCGATATATCACAGGCGCTGGCGGGCATACTTGCCCTGATCTATATACTTGTGAAGGCCAAGCATCTGATTCCGGAGAAGGATGAATACTCCGTAGAGAAGAGTGACCGGTCAGACCTCATACAGTCCGCACTTGCCATGGGATTTATGAGCTGTATAGTGAACATCGGAACGGTCATACTCCAGAGAGCCATCAATGGACTCGGAACTGATATAGTAACCGCCCACACAGCGGCAAGAAAGATATTTGATATCCTCATGTTCATGTTATATATAGTAGGAAATGCCGTGACGACATATGTAAGCCAAAATATGGGCGCAGGCAGATACGACCGGGTACATCAGGGTGTGAGGGCTGCGATCATCATAAACACGATCATAACCACTGTCATGATAATATTCGGCTGGCTGCTCAGCCCGGCACTTATAAAGCTGGTTGCAGGTACATCTGCCAGTGCCATCATAGATCCGGCCGTGAGATATGTAAGGATCGGCGTGACGTGCTTCTATGTACTTGGTCCTCTGTTCGTTCTGAGATGTGCAATGCAGGGAATGGGCAGGAAGATCGTTCCAGTTATGTCATCCACTATAGAATTGGTTGGAAAGGTACTTGCGGTTATGATACTCACTCCAAGACTTGGATATCTCGGAGTTACCATCACAGAGCCTATCATCTGGTTCTGCTGTACACTGATGCTCTCCATAATGTATCTCACAACCCCTGTGGAGAAGCTTGTTGAGAAGAGACGTGCTGCAAACTGATATTGCATACAAATATAAACCAACAAATAAAGCCCCACTGACGGTGGTCTTCATCACCGCCGACAGTGGGGCTCTTTGTATGGCTAAAATGAGTATTACTTCTTATCCTTTTTGATAACGATATAGCCTGCACCAGCCATGATAAGTGATGCTATCATTATCGCAAACATTACGTCTACAGGTGACTTATCTCCTGTATTTACCACGTTCTGTCCATTTCCACCTGTGCTTCCATCCGTTGTTGCTGCTGTGGTAGCCTCAGTTGTCTTGTCGTCATTGCCAGGCTTCTCAGTTGTTGGAGCCTCGGTAGTCTGATCCTCTGTGGTTGGATTCTCTGTGGTTGGAGCCTCTGTTGTTGGATCGTCCTTACCCGGATCTGCCGCATCCTTCTTAACCAGTGACTTGTCTGTTATGATAAGTCCATTCTTGTCCACTGGATTCTTCTTGAGCATATCATCTGTGAGCTTCACTGCCTGGATTCCATCAAAGTAGATAGTTGAGTCAACTGTCCACTTGCCAGTGTGATCCTCCGGCACGATCGAGTTGCACCATACAGCAAATTTGACTATATCCGATGCATCGAGTGTACCACCCTTCTTACCCTTGAATGAGCTGAATGGAATAGTAACATACTGTGCCTTTGTTCCCTTTACGAAATCTGTGAGGTATACCTCAAATTCCTCGCCGCTTCCATCTGTGATCTGGATCACAAGCTTCTGTCCCATACCGTCCGGCTGTACCCACATCTCAAGCGCATTATACTTTGAGAAATCATTGTTTGTAAGCTCTGACTTAATTCTTCCTGTCCACACCTCTGATCCATTTGTCTCAAGCTTATACTTGAACGCACCGCCGTATGTGCCACCGTTCTTATGTGTCTTGTCAAGAACAAAGCTTGAGCTGCATCCTGCGGCTGAGTTAGATGTGTATGTGGAATCCAGAAGTCCGTCGCTTCCTGAATAGTACTCGAAGTCCTCGATGACATTTGCAGGAGCCTTATCCTTGGCCTTTCCAAGGCTTATGTGTGACAGCTGTGCGAGCTGCTCGCCATCTGCCAAGAGTGTGATGGTTGCTGTATCTGTCTTTCCAAGCTTGCTGAGATTCTTCTCTGTAAGATCAGCCGTGTAAAGTGTTGGCTCTGATCCTGCAGCGGCAATCTCGGCTCCAGCCTCAGCGTTAAGTGTAAGCTTAACACCTGTATCAGGATTGTTGATAATGAACTGAACCTTTGATGCATTCTTAACACCAGCCTTGAGTGTTGTCGCCTTGAGGATGGTATCTCTGTCAAATGGATATACCATGTAACCCATCTGGCCCGTGTATGTATTTGCAGATACTCCTGCAAGGGTTCCCATGTTACTGTAGAATCCTGTATCGCCACCAAATATTGATGAGTCGTCGTTATAATACTTTATGAAGTCATTGATAAGCTCCTGTCCATGTGTAGCATCATACTTGTATGGTACATAGAAGTTGCTGTCTCCGAAGTTTGCCCATACAAGGTAGTATGGCATGTTGTTCTTCTTCGCAATGTCGTTGACTTCCTGATACCAGTTCTTTCCTGAAGCCTCTGTTCCAACCGGATTACCCTTTACGAGAAGTCCCTCGTTGTCTGAACCATCCTTCTTCATGACTCTGACACCGCACTCAGCGATGGCTGGTATCTTGCCTCTCTTTGCAGCTATTGATGACACGATATTACATGTTGTATCAAGACTGTCAAAGAAAGAGTTGTCTGCTGCTGCAGGGTACGAATTGTAATCGTTGTAATAGTCAAATGCAAGGATATCTACATACTCATCGCCTGGATAGTATGACACGTAAGCTGCCTCTGATGTTACAGGTCCGTTTGGCGAGTATACCCAGAGAAGGTTGTGTACACCGCTCTGCTCCATGTAATCCTTGGTATATCTGTAGAGAGACTTGTATGTCTCAGCTGTGTTCATTGATCCCCACCAGAACCAGCTTCCTGTATTCTCGTGGAATGGTCTGATCATGATAGGTATTCCGGCAGCCTGAAGCTGTGATGCGTAGTCTGCGATCACATCGAGGTAAGATGTAAATACCTCATTGTACTCTCCACCTGGGAGAATCTGCTTTACTATGTCATTTGACAGATCCTTGGACTCTGAGAAATCACATCCGTAGAAACTGTATGTTCCATCCGAGTTCTTCACTATCTTGGAGCTGGAGAAGTTTGGCATATGCATTGACAATGACACGATCGCACCATTTGCCGCTGCAGTCTTGCTGTATGCCACTGAGTTTGCCAGTGCCGAAGCCGCGTCTGAACCGCCTGCCTCCGAGCCTGTAACTGCCAGTGAGTCGATTCCGAACACACCGCTGACCTGTCCAGTCACATCATATACATCACCGAGTGACGCCTGTGGATTTACGCTTCTGCTCACATCATTCTGATGTCCGAACAGAACCTGATCACTATTCATGAGCGTATTCAGGTATGCCGCAAGTGCCTTTGCACTGTCTGCTGCATTCGCATCGCTCACTCTAACTGATGATGGCATCTGTGAAAGATCCGCTGGTGAACCAGCGCCAGGAGTCTCTGTTATCTCGACAAAATCCTTTGTTGTATCTGCCTGTGACAGAACAAGATTATCAAGATATACATTTCCCTTAAAGCTTGTGCTGCTTCCTATGATTCCTATTGTCACATCTCTGAGTAGTTTATCTGTAGGAGTAAATCCCATAGTAACTGTAACCTTCTTTAATCCATCTCCGATATCCTCTGCATCATCGTCGATGGTTGTATCTTTATTTATTATTCCATCTGCAAAAAACTTGATCTTACTTCCCTTGAGCTTTGCCGGGTAGATTATATCCACACTGAGCTGGTTGTACTGGCTCACATCCATAGCCTCTGTAGGAACACACTTAACCTTTGCCTCACTCCATGAGGAAGTTGAATCTGCTGAGTAGTCAACAGAAACCTTAAGTCTCTCATTTGCACTGTCATATGATATGTCAGGTGTGGCATTACCGGCCTTGTTGGCTGCATCGCCGTGCTTGTATGCATATCCGGCCTCTGTGCTCCACTTGTCATAATCCTCAGCCGATGAGAGATCTGAGATCACAGCAGGATCTCTCTGCTCAAGTCCGCCGCTGCTCTCCTTAACATCAAGTACCTTAACGTTGCTTATTGTGATCTTGCCGGCATATGCTGAGTTTGAATTGTACTGGAATACGATCTCCTGTACATTTCCCACCTCTGATACATCAAATGCAAATGATATATCGCACTTGCCATCTACAAAGTTCTCAGCCTTGATGAACGGATAGTCGCCTGACTTGGCGTAATCCCAGCTGTCGCCTGTCTTCATGGCACATGCAAGCTGGATCGCATTGTATGATCCGTCTGATGCCTCAGCACCGTCAAGGCCTGATATATCGCCATCAAGTGAAACCGTAGCTGTGAGCTTTGCCTTTGCTCCAACTTTGACATTGTCTACTGTAGGAAGATCTGTATAGCTTTCTGTATCATTGCTGGCAAATGCCTTGTCTGTCCACTTTGCATCGCTCGCTGTGTCAAATACAAGGCTTGCATCTGCGAAGTTTCCAGCCTCTGTCTCAGTTGTAGTCGGCTTCTTGCCACTCTCTACCTTGTCAACTGCAACGCCGCCGATGAGAACCTTTCCTGTAAATGCTGAGTTTGCATTGTACTGGAATACGATCTCCTGAACATCGCCTGCATCCACTCCGTTAAAGTTGAACTCTACGCTGCACTTGCCATCTGTAAAGTTCTCACTCTTTAAGAATGGATAGTCATCTGACTTGACATATGTCCAGCTGTCGCCTGCCTTGATAGCGCAAGCAAGCTGGATCGCATTATATGATCCGTCTGACGCCTCAGCACCGTCAAGGCCTGATATATCGCCATCAAGTGAAACCGTAGCTGTGAGTTTCGCCTTTTCACCTACAGTTGCACCCTCTATTCTCGCCATATCAGCATATGTATCGCTGTCATTGCTGGCGTACGCCTTATCCTTCCATGTCGTATCTGAAGCAGCGTCAAATGTGAGAACTGCATCTGAACTGCTCCATACTGTATTGTCTGTGATCGAAGGTGCTGCCACACCTGTCACATTTCCTGTTGCTGATGATCCGCCACCTGGCTCTTCTCCACCACCTGGCTCCTCTCCTGAATCATCACTCTGAATCTCTACATCAGATATTGATATTGTTCCAGTATATGCAGAGTTTGAATTGTACTGGAATACTATCTCGTTCGCAGCTCCTGTATCCTCCACATCAAATGCAAATGATACCTGTGTCTTGCCATCTGTAAAATTTTCCGCTTTAAGGAATGGATAATCATCAGACTTGGTGTATGTCCATCCATCGCCAGTCTTGATTGCACAGGAAAGCTGGATCGCATTATACGTTCCGTCAGCAGCCTCCGCACCATCCAATCCTGAAAAATCTCCATTAAGTGTTACATTTGCCGTGAGCACAGCCTTTTTACCCACAGACACATCATCGATCCTGCCTAACTCTGGGTATGTACCTTCATCATTGCTGGCATAAATTTTATCTGTCCACTTGGCATCTGCGCCAGTGTCAAATATCAGTTTGTCTGTAGTGATGCTCCACGCCATTTCCGCAGACGGATCTGCTGCATCAGCTGAGACTATTGCCCCTGCACTTCCCCAGAATGAGCCAACCATTGCAACTGCACATGTCACAGCAACAAGTCTTGTTCTAAATCTCACCATATTTCCTTACCCTTTCTTTTTTGTGATATTCCTCCACTTTACTCACCACGAACAGCCTAATTCGTGATTAATATTTATACATATACTTATATTAACTCATTTTTTAATTATTGAACATGTCATTAATTACCGAATATTTAAGTTGTTTTTTATTGCTTTTGCACGCCATATTAGTCAATAATTTAAGTTATTTGCAATTAATATTAGTTTCTTGTTGCCGCACGGATTGTTATAGCTCGCAGAGCGGGCAATCAGTGGTTTAACACACGTTGTAATTAATACATAAAAAAGCCAGCTGGCATAATACCAACTGGCTTTATATTAGTTTATTCATTTTTCAAATATTGAAGTATCTAATCAAAATATCTGAATGCTTCCACACATGCCATTGATTCTTCCACTATATTATAAATATCTATGAAAAAATTCGTTGTGCCTAGAGATTAAACTTACCGGAATATAAACTATCAGGGTACGAATTGCATCTACTCATAACATGCACTGCATGAACTTGTATATGTACCAACCTCTTATAAGCACTGGTCTTGCGGTATGTGATATGACCTGATGCCCTTGAAACACCACTCATATCTTGTGTTTTGAACAATCACGATGGATCAAATCTGGTATCAAATACCTGCGTCCTGGCACTTCAATCATGCTATATACAGCATCTACATGTGGACTGATTCAAGATTTATCTTAAAGGCATCTCGTGTGGAAACAACTTCCCAGTTCTGAGTTACCATCATGATAAAAATGTTCTTCAATTGTCTCCAACGGAACCTCCTCCTTTCGTGAACTTGTACCACGGATCTCTGTTTCCTGCGCACCATGTGTAAAGTCTTTTTCACGATTCTATAAATCTCTGAGATAACTTCGTACATGTTACGTGTCACGGGTGACAATCTATGGTGTGCCATCTGTATCTTTTTCAAATGGCCGTTCTTTAATGTACTTTTATTATACATGATGCAAGGCAAATCGTCAACATATTTTTTGACAATTTATCAATTTTATTGTCATTGTTGTTGCGTTTTATCATCAAATTGTCTTTTATGTATATAATTGTGTGAATATTATACACATTTTATCTGTCCATCTTCTATCCTTACGATACGATCGGCCTGATCTGCTATATTTCCATCGTGGGTAACCATAATTATAGTCTGTCCATCTTCACTCTGCAGTTCTCTAAGCAGTCTCAGGACTTCTTTTCCTGATTGAGAGTCCAGATTTCCGGTAGGTTCATCGCAGAGCAACACTTTTGGTTTGTGTATGAGCGCTCTGGCTATCGCAACCCTCTGCTGCTGTCCACCGGACAACTGTGACGGATAATGTGTCAGTCTCTCTGAAATTCCAAGTTTTTCAGTAAGCTTATCAAAGTACTCCTCATCTACCTTAACCTTATCTATCATCATTGGCAGGAATATATTTTCCTTTGCTGTCAGCTCTGGCACCAGATTGAAGAACTGGAATACGAAACCTATATTTTTTCTGCGGAATTTTGCAAGCTGTGCATCTGAATATCTGAGTATATCTTCATCATCATAGAATATCTCTCCTTCTGCCTTTGTATCCAGTCCGCCCATCAGATGTAGCAATGTTGACTTTCCACTGCCTGATGTTCCTATAATCGCCGTAAATTTTCCATACTCAAATTCCACGTTACAGTTGCGAAGTGCATGAACAGCATTTGTTCCTTCACCATACGTCTTATTTAAATCCTTTATCTGAATCATATGCATCGTCCCCCTTACTCTTTTTCAGCCAGATCATCAATTATCTCTTCCGATTTCTTCTTATGAATGACCAGCACCGTAATAATCGTCGAAATCACAACAAGGAATGTTCCTATCAGTACCAACGCTCTTCCCACAGGGACAACAAATATCTCGCTGTCGAATAGAAATACATGCTGGAGTCTCGTTACCTCTTTTATAACATCTGCATCGACGTTCCATAAATCTGTCTCCGGCCAGTTGAACATGTTTAGCGCCTGTTCGTACTTGTAGCGCAAAAGCCATCTCATGCCATACACCATACCGGCTCCGACAGCACATGATACCAGGGCATTTCTTATGTTATGCCATATAAACGTCATGTTCCATGAGTGCTTCTCCATTCCAAGAGCCCGCATGATCGCCACGTTCCGCCTGCCATTCTGGTAACGCATGGTGACAAGTTCCCAATATCCCCATGCCGCCATGATAAGAAGAATAAAGAACAGACATATTGTGCTCGCATACTGTGATATATATGCCTCACGATACTCCTTATCACACTCATCTATCGTTCGTATCCTGAGTTCCATTGAAGAGTCCAATATGTCAGCAAACCTGGATACAACTCTATCAATATCTCCCCTGTTGCTTAGAGATATATATGTAACGTCATAACATGTCTTAAACATCCCAATACTGACTGCTGTGTCCTGTGAGGCCACTATTGCATATCCATACTGTGAAGCTCTGCCAAGACCTGCATACAATATCGGATCGCTCTCCTTTGTGGTCTCCGGAATCACAATTATCGCATCCACGATTTCAACAGTCTCCTTGTATTCGCCTTTTCCGTTCACTGTCATTGTATGCATTACATCGCCTATCTTATATGGCGACTCCGCGGTCATTCCGTCATATTCATATTCAACACACGCCACACCATTTTTATGGGTACCTATTGACCCCTCTTTTACATATTTATCCAGCTTTCTCATTCCGTTATCATCCAGCCATATCGCTGGAACATTGAAATAAAATCTATCGTCTGCATGATAGAATTCTT
Source organism: Coprococcus sp. RTP31081st1_H1_RTP31081_211007 (assembly GCF_040227275.1). NCBI lineage: Bacteria > Bacillati > Bacillota > Clostridia > Lachnospirales > Lachnospiraceae > Coprococcus > Coprococcus sp. RTP31081st1_H1_RTP31081_211007. Next base: position 274,123 of record NZ_JBEHVP010000003.1, on the reverse strand, counting down.
CTGTATCTTCAGGAAACTGGACCTCCGCCTGCCACAATCCATCCGGAATATCCTCGTCATTTCTATCATAAAATATATCAAAGCCATCGTTTGTGGAGAAACTCTCTATTGACTTTACTTCGTTCATATCCGCAATGCTCTTGCGCCCATCCTCAGTAAGTCCTGTATCTGTAAGCAATACTCCACCAGTAATCCCCGACCCCTGATCATAAAGGCATATATCTACATCACTGGTTTCCATATCCAATTGTCCATATGTATAATATGTGTCTCTGTCCAGATCATCATTGTGAAAATATCCTTTTCCCTTGCCGTCCATAGAGCAGAATGCGTAGCACATCACCGCCGCAAACAGGATCAGGGCAACAGACAACATCTGCATTATATTTGCAAATGGAATACCGGAAACCACCGACTTGATTCTCCCGAATGATCTCACACGATCTCTTCTTATAAGCCTTCTTCTTGATTTTATATGAAGATATATATAAAAAAGTAAATATCCAAGGGTAAATGTACCTGTTGCACACACAACAGAGATTACAAACGGATTTTCCGTAATCTGCTGTACACACCACTCCACTGTATAACCGCGCAATTTAGGCAACCCCAGAAAACGACTTTGAATCTCAAGTATGACTTCATATACAGTGATTCCAACGACTCCGCCGCATACCACTCCAGAAACCAACAGGATTCCCCATTCCAATATATGTATCCAAGCCACTTTCATCCGGCTGGCTCCTATATCTCTCACGATATCCAGGGATTTCTGTCTCTCGCTCATAACAGTTATCATCACGCCAAACAGGGATATAGCCGACAAGATCACAGCAATGACACTGAAATATAGTATCCCCTGGACAGAGTCCGACAGATAACTTTCGCTGTTGAGCTTCTCGTTTCCAAGGGTAATGTTGCAGATATCTTCTGCAGCCGATCTGCTGCGGCCGGATCTTGGCCATATTCCAGTTTTGTCATAATAATCCTGCGCAAACTCTTCCATAGCGCTCTCCGACTGCTCTGTTATCTCGTCATCACCATACAGGGAGACAGCAGTATATACGAATGTACTCTCGTCCAAATCACAGTCATCCCGCCATAGATATATAGTTGGCATCTGTACTTCCGAAAGGTCTGATCCCCAGTCTACTCTGTTCTCCTTAAGATCTCTTCTGCTGTCTGTACACAATACACCTGTGATAGTAAACGTAATCTGTCCCACATGTCTACCTGTTCTCAACAGATATGTATCATCCAAATCATAACTGTCAAAGGTTACTTCCTTTCCAACATACGAGTCAGGATCAACAGTAAAAAACATATCCTCCAACACATAATCGTACACTGCTGCCTCCCCGGTTTTTTCAGGGAATCTTCCCGACGAAAGCTTTACATATTCAAGATCCTCTGCCGCATCGTCAATATATGTACCATATGTATACTGTGTTTTGTCATTTCCCAGCTTTCCACATATAGCCGTACGCCCGATCATGCTGACCCTTTTGTCTTCTGACATCTCCTCATAGGCATCACTGCCAAGATTGCTATACAGATAAAATGTCTTACTACTTCCCCGCAGCTTGTCATCATACTGCCGTCTACATTCTGTTCTCTCCATCAAAAGTGCAATCAACAGGAAAGCCGTTAATATCACTATCGAGGTAAGCATGCTCGCAAACTGCTTTTTATGATATCTCCAGTATTTTGTTATCAGAAATAAGTTTGTTTTCATATGTCCCCCCCGCTATACACAATTAGCCCCGTCAAATTATGACGGAGCTATATTTCTATATTTTTAGCACATTCTTTATAATATCAGCATCTTACTCTGAACGATCCTGCAGTCCTATTATTTGCACCAGTCGGTTCAGTATAAAAATAATATGTTTTTCCTTTGCTTACTCCAAAAGTTGTTGAAAGTGAAGTACCTGTGCTCCCTTCAGCAGGCGGATATATAATCTTTGCTATATTTCCCATTCCTATGCTTATACACAGTAGAGACAATAATGTTACAATTCTTTCGATCAATGTTATGCAGGCATATATATAATGTTCTCTTAATTGTGCAGTAATTATTTTTTCTTTTTCCAATGTATCAACTATACTCTCTGCAAGTTTTGCAACCATATTGCGCCCCCATATTTGTAATATAGTAACGAAATTACCCAATAGCAATATGTCTTGCAGAAAATGACATTATCTTACAGAAAACAACAAAATTGCCCGGGAAATTGTTTGATTAAGAATTTCTCAGGCAATTTATCATAATACAATTGAAAAATAAAACTTATTATCTTCACATCCAATCGTATATGTTCCATTATATTTATCTATTATACTTACAACATTTTTTATACCTACTCCATGTTCATCGAATATATCTCTTTTATTTGTGACAATCTCCTTTCCCCGGTATGATAAATATTTTCTATTGTATGAGTTCTCAACAGACAAAACTGTCTCATTATCCTCTACGGTGAATCTAAACATAATAATTTTTTTACTATCACATTTTTCACAGGCTTCAATTGCATTATTAAGTAAATTTGCCAACAATACTACCAAGTCTTCATTTTCTATATTGAGATTTTTTAAATCATTCACTTTAACTACAAATAAGATCCCTTTTTCAGTCGCTTCATTATATTTTTCATTAAGTATTGAATTTACAATAACATGATTCGTGTCTATACATATTTCGTCAGACCTAATTTTGTTTTTCATCTTATTTATATAATTTTCCAAATCAATATACTGATGGTTATCTACCAATGCAGAAATACATAAAATATGATTTTTGAACTCATGTGAAATACGCTTCTGTCTCTGATAATTTTTTGATATCGAATCATACAGGTTCAATTGATTTTTTACTTGTATTTCAAGAACTTCTTTTTCGTGTTGCTCTATAGCGTTATCAATCACACTATTCAAAATTACATATACGATTAAATTCATTCCTATCATGCCAAATGCTATCATATAAGCAACCCCTATCTGTTTTGGACTATCTATATCAGAAAAAGCCGCTATCATTCCAGCTATAACCATAATAGTGAATATAGGAAATACAATAAACTTTAACCACTCTGAATCCCTAAGCATCTCTGTTTTTTTCCGATAAAAGAAACGCTTTATAAATAAGATAATCAGAAATAATACCATCTTGTCTATTACTATCAACAGCACCCCCTGCATCTCATATTTACTTTTTACATCTCCCGCTTGCGACAATATATGGGAATTTCCTACATAAACTACATAATCTATCCCCCACGCCATAGCCAAAAATAACATGGCTAAAATTACTGAACGCCATATACTTATTTGATAAGTCAAAAACATTATTGTTGAGATACTTATTATTGCAACTATCAGTTTTATTATTTGGACAGATGATAGCAATAATCCACTGGCAAAAAAACATATTACCATAACAACAAATAGCGTAATTTTTTGCCATTCTTTTAATTTATCTCTTTTATATACAAAGCTCTGAAAAAATATATTGCAACAAAACGTCTCAAATATAACAATAAATAAACTTCCAATATATTCAAACATCTACATTCTCCCCTTAAATGCAATATACTTTTCTTCCACCGCCCTATACCTTGCCCTTGGTATGGGTATCGACTCTCCTGTAAGTAGTAAAACACTATACCTGGAAACCTTTTTGACAAACATTAAATTAACCAAAAAACTCTGATGAACCCTGATAAATCTATTTTCTTTAAATTCTTCTTCTAATTCATCAAGTCGTCCATACATGTTTTTTACGCCGCTTTCTCCACTTATGTGAAACTCCAATCTATGAAGACTACTCTCGACATATATTATCTTTTCAACCATTATTTCTAGCGGACCCTCTGTGAATATAAATCGTCTTATCTCCCTTGAAGTATTGATCTTTTTGTCAATTGCATCCATACATTCTTCAATAGCAAATTGAAAATTCTCATTGTTTTTTAATAAATATCTAACCGCTCCAACCTTATATCCATCAATTGAATAGTCTATATATGCTGTGATAAATACTATAAATATTTTTTCACTATATAATCTTATCCTTTGCGCAACATCAACTCCATTCATGCCCTTCATATTGATATCTAAAAATACAATTAAATAATTTACGATCTTCTCACCTAACTCACACAATTCCTCTCCCGTCGTATATATATCTATCTCGTATTCTATATTTTTTCTTTTCAAATAGTCCTCAAGTCTCCTGTATATTTCATTTCTAAAATATCTTTCATCATCGCAAATTGCTATCTTATACATTTGTGCCCCCTGGTATAGTTTATCTATTATGTTAATTTTATAACATTTGTCATATTTTGGGAATAAAAAAATAATAGGCAGACTGAAATCTCAGCCTACCTATTATTTCCCATATATTTATATTTTACTGATGATAATAGCTCAGGAAATCAGCCAGCTTTGCTGTTGCTGCCTTGAGTATCTCCATATTCGGAAGATATACTATTCTGAAGTGATCCGGATCCTTCCAGTTAAATCCCGTTCCACATGTGACGAGGATGTGCTTATCCCTCAAAAGATCAAGAGCGAACTGTTCATCATTTGTGATGTTGAACTTCTCCTTGTCAAGTTTCGGGAATATGTAGAACGCTGCCTCCGGCTTAACCACACTTATTCCCGGTATATCGCAGAGTGCTTTGTATATATACTCCCTCTGATCATAGATCCTTCCTCCCGGCAAGAGCAGCTCATCTGCACTCTGGTAGCCTCCAAGACAGGTCTGAACTATACTCTGAGCAGGAACATTCGAGCAAAGTCTCATGGATGACAGGAGGTTAAGTCCCTCTATGTATCCCTTCACATTGCTCTTGTTTCCGCACAGACACATCCAGCCAACTCTGTAACCTGCAACTCGGTGTGACTTACTCAGTCCGTTAAAACTTATCGTGAAAAGGTCAGGTGCCAGTGAAGCCAGAGCCACATGCTCTTTATCATCCATGACGAGCCTGTCATATATCTCATCGGCAAAAAGGATAAGTTCATTCTCCCTTGCAACCTGAACTATCTGCTCAAGAACCTCCTTTGGATAGAGAGCTCCTGTAGGGTTGTTAGGGTTGATGACTACGATTCCTTTTGTTCTTGATGTTATCTTTTTCTTGATATCTTCTATATCCGGATACCAGTTGGACTGCTCATCACAAAGATAATGAACCGCTGTTCCTCCTGCCAGGTTAACAGAAGCCGTCCACAACGGATAGTCAGGCATCGGGACAAGTATCTCATCTCCCGAATCAAGCAGTCCCTGCATGGACATGGTGATAAGTTCGCTGACTCCATTTCCTGTATATATGTCATCGATTCCCACATTTGGAATATTCTTCAGCTGGCAATACTGCATGATCGCCTTTCTTGCAGAAAAAAGTCCCTTTGAATCCGAATATCCCTCGGTATCTCTGAGGTTATATGCCATATCCCTTACAACTTCATCAGGTGCCATAAGTCCGTGCGGTGCAGGATTTCCTATGTTCAGTTTAAGGACATTTACCCCTTCAGCCACCATTCTGTTTGCCTCGTCCATAACAGGACCTCTTATGTCGTAACACACATTGTCAAGCTTTGATGATTTTTCGAATTTTCTCATGATACACACTCCTTTATATCTCTTGATCCCTTGTTGTCTGTGTTTGCTGATTGTTGGTTTTAACTTGCGTTTTCTTCGAGATTACTCCGCATCTGCCGATGCCCGCGAGCAAGCTCGCGCATCGCAGCCGCTTGTCACCCTGAAAACGCAAAATAAAAGCCCTAAGCATACTTATAATATGCTTAGGGCGAACTTTCTTGTCCGTGTTACCACCTAAATTCAGGAACTTATTCCTGCTCTCAGCCGACAGCCATCACTATCGTTGTTCCTATAACGTGGAACCTTCCGTTGACCACTACCCGGAAAACTTTCGCGGTCACAGCTCGGGGACTGCTTCCTTAAGGTGTCCTATAGGCTCGCACCAAACGCCTACTCTCTGAAGTGACAGTGACTTAAGTACTCCTTCCTGTCTTTGCCTTTATCTGATTTTTAGGATAGCATTCTGATGTCGTGTTGTCAAACAGTTTTTTTATTTCATAAATGCACACTCATCCTCGTTACAGAGTATTCCCTCTGGATTGTACATATTCATATGGAATATATGGCCGCTGTCAGGATTGTTCTGTCCATACGCTTTTGTGATATGTGCAACTCCAACTTTGTTCAGCACCTCATCCAACGCTTTTGTATGTGATGCCAGATCATCATTTACACTGTACATGAGGTACGCCTCCGGGAAATCAGTATTTATATAATCAAGCTGATCCATAAACAACTTGTACTGTTCCTCCGTCACAGCATATGCCTGGCTTATTTTCTTACTTTCACATTTTTCAGCTTTGTCGTGTGAACTTGTTTTTCCGTCACTATTCTGGTCATCATCCACATCATTTCTCAGATACCATGCGGATATATTGTCATTTCTCTCTGCCATCTTGTATGCACCACAGTTAAGGCATACCTTCTTAGGCAGTAGATCATATGTGAAGAAATCAAGCTTTGCCCTGTAATCGCTGTTTGATGCTATGATGCAATAATTTGCCGTGAGCTGTGCCCCCGCCGAGTCACCGACCATATAGAAATTATCCATGTCTATTCCAAGTGTCTGCGCATTCTCATGGATATACCGAATGAGATACGCCACATCCTCTATGGCCGTAGGATATTTGTTCTGCGGTGACAATCTATAGTTAAAGTTCACCACCACGTACCCGTGCTCCGCAAGAAGGCAGCAATAGTGGCTGTACAGTTCCTTGTCACCATAGAACCAGCCTCCGCCATGCACGCTCACTATCACCGGATATTTTCTGTTTTCATCTGTCATATACGATATTGGAACGCAGATATCCATGTAGCTGTTGGATGTATAGCTTGCAGAATCCACGTCTGCGGCATCCCCGGAATCGGCAAAGAATATAATGTTCCTCTCTACACCTTTGTCCCATGTTTCAATCAGCTCATTGAAACGGACCTCATCAAGCTCCTTTTTGTAATCCAGATTCTTTATCTGTACAACATTTGCCGGATATTCAAGCCCTCTGTCTCTCGCCGCATCACTTGCTTTCCAGGCGTGGCGCATATTTACCCATGCCGGAAGATTCTTCTCCACCGCACCGCGGCTGAATATCTCTGCTACGTTCTTCATCATTCTTTCTCTGTCCATAATTTCCTCCATTATTTTAATCTCTGTGCTGTATCCTGAAATAGTCCAGGTACTTTTTAAACTTATCCTGCGCAGTAAGGCAGGTATCCCGCAGATATCCTCTTTCTCTATTCCATTCTGAAAGTCCTCTATAATAATACCATTTGAGATCTTCATCTATGATAAATGGAATTATATCATATTTCAGACACTCCTTGAACAATATCAGCCTGCCAACCCTGCCATTGCCATCTTGAAACGGATGAATACTTTCAAATTCATGGTGAAAATCCAGAATATCATCTAGTGTCTTTTCATTGAGCTTGCGGTATCTTGCAAGGAGATTTTTCATTTTCTCTGGAACTTCTTCCGGCAAAGCCGTATCATGACCGCCCACCTCATTCGGAACTTTCTTGTAATCTCCCACCGCAAACCATTCTTTTCGTGAGTCCTGAGTTCCATTCTTGAGAATCAAATGCAATTCCTTTATCATTTTCTCACTTAATAAGTTCTTTGCATCATCGATCACCAGATCTATACACCTGAAATGATTGGTCGTCTCGACTATATCGTCAACATTTATCGCCTGATCACTCACGCCTATAGTATTTGTCTCATATATATACCGTGTCTGATCATGACTGAGCCTGCTGCCCTCTATATGATTGGAATTGTAAGTGAGATCCACCTGTATCTTATGATAAATGCCACCTTTAATTCCATTTTTTTTCTCTTCTCTCAGCACAGTCAGCAGATCCCGGTTCTCTTCTCCCGCAGATTGACGCATTGGTTTCTGCGCAGAATCCGGTATATTCCACGTCTTTCCCGTCAGAAAAGCCCCAGGAATCTTATCATGAGCGCAGTAATTTCTAACGGTTCGTTCTGACACATTCCATTTTTTTGCAGTCTCTGCAACTGAAATATAACCCATGAAAATCCCTCCTTTTACGCAATGGGCTTTTATCATCTGCACAGTGTTTTGTATATAGATAGTATATGCCGTTACCGGCAAGAAATCAACTTTTTCAAGATTTGAAACCGTTCATTTCTTGCCGATAACGGCATATCTTACATTACTCATATATAGGTTCAAAGTCGTCTGCTCCGTGTCCACACAGAGGACATACATAATCTGCCGGGAGCTCACTTCCTTCATATACATAGTTACATATCTTGCAGCGCCATCCCACTATCTTCTTATCTGTCTTAGGAGGCTTGTCTGCCTTTGGCTTTACATGTGCCTGATAATCAGCATATGTGAGAGGAGCCTTGTCTGACAGCATCTTTGCATCAACCACCTCCGCGATGAACAACGTGTGCGTTCCGAGATCATGGCTCTCAACTACCCTGCCACTGATAACCGCACAGGCATACCAGCCCATGTAAGGGATTCCGTTGACATCCTCCGGCATCCTTATTCCTTCGAATTTGTCCACGTCTCTTCCCGACTGGAAACCGAAGTGCTTTATCGAGTCAAATGTACACTGCTCGTCAAGTACACTGAGGGCAAACACACCACTCTCCTTGAGCAGATCACATGTGTAATTCGTGTTGAGAACCGATATCGCAACCCGCGTTGGATTGTTCGCCACCTGTATACAGGTGTTGATGATGCAGCCATTTGCCTTGTCGCCCAGCTTTGTGGACAACATGAAAATCCCGTATGATAAACTGTAGATCGCCTTTTTATCCATGATAATAACCTCCTTGTCAATCATAATTAATCAGTTATATAGATTTATTCTCAATAAGATATTTCTATAATACCACATTATCATGCAAAAAGCTCCCCCTGTTTATCACAGGGAGAGCTTTTATTTAGTGAATAAATCTATCTCTCAACAGATATTATGTCATTTATGCCGTTGTCTGATTCCTGATAAAATACTTTTATTTTATCCCCGCTCTGTATAAATATCAGTTCCTCGTTCTCTGAGAAATCCTGCTTGTATACATTGCCATTTTCATCCGTGATATACACATATGTCGTCTCATCCATGTTGATATATTTGATATCAGCTACCGTGATCTGTCTGTTTGGTATATCGTCCGTCATACTCTGCGTGCTCTTAAGTCCGTTCTCTGCCAGCAGCTTGTTGTATGCCGCAAGTGCGTCCTTCTGGGTAGTGCCTGTAGCTACAATATTGTACTTCTCCACATCGACAAGCGCATACATCTTTACCAGGCCACCGTTGTCCTTTAAGACCATGATGTAGGTTGGTATTCCGCTGATATTGATGAGTGATGGGAAGGATGCCTTATAACCAAGATGCTGTACCTGTCCCTCTGCCGATGACATGGCTGAGTATTCCTCTGCACCTGCCACCTTATAATATTTGCTCTCTCCTGTCCGGAGATTCATCAGAGCAAATCCTATGTTGGACTCGTCACCATTTACCGATGTGACACCTGTATATACCCACACATCGCCGTCCATAACCTTGTAACCATAATCATCCGTAGTCCTCTTGCAGCCCTTATTGCCAAATACGCTGTTCCAGTAGCCGCCTGAGAGCTCGCCGTACCAGTCGTATTTCTGGCACACCAGGTCGCCATCATATACACGGTCCACCCAGTGTGGAACATCACTGACTTCATGATACTCTGTATCGCCCGTACACGGATCGCATATAACCACGCCCTTTACATCCTTTGCACCGAAGAGTCCTGCATGCGACTCAAGAACCGGACAGATGTAATATGGATTGCCATCGTCACTGAGCTCCAGATAGAAACCTTCAAATATATATGTCGGATAAGCCATCTGGACATGTCTGTACAGGTTCTTGTTGAAATACGCTGAAGGTGAATACACTATAGGCTTTTCAGTCTGTATATAGTGTGCCTCATTCTTTACCGGATCGACAAGAACATAACCCGGGATTCCGTTCTTCCTGTTGTTCATATATTTGATGAAGCCCGCATAATTGAGTGCTGCGACTTTCATCGGCGCGCCATTATAATCTATAGTGCTGTAATTGCCGCTGACCTCGTACTGGCTGACCACATCCGAGAGTGAACCGACGGCTCTCTCACCTATGATCCTCGCTGTGCTTGTATCCATCAGCGCAATGTCATTTATCTGCCTGCTCTCCGGGATATCTGTCTGGAAATCTCCATCCTCTATATTGATGAGACTTGCATACTTTGATGCACAAAACAGTTTGGATGACGCCGCCACCATAATGAGTCCGACCGCTATCATTATTACTACTATCCATGCTGCCGGTTTCGTTGCTTTCGTTGCGACACTTCTGGTATCATTACTCTCCACCGTGAAATCAAGCGTACAAAAGCCAACAAGCGCAACTGAAATGACCATCCATACCCAGAAACTTGTACTCTGTATATTGATCGCCGGTGTTGCCGCATAATAGTATATAAGCTCTCCCACAACAAGCACTGCAAATGCTATCGCATTCCATTTGCCGAGCCTTCCTGGGGGCTTTGCAAATATCTCCTTTGCCGCTCCTGTGCTTTTCTTTTTCTTTGTCTGTTTACCCATGTTGCCCTTCTTTCCGGCTTACCACGGTCTGATTTTTCACTGCATATACTTACCGGATCGTGTCTGCCATTAATCTATCTACTCCATATGTCTGCCCCATATATTATCATCTATTCCGATAAAAATATATATCTATCCGGTATATGTTATGCCTCGTATCGTTCTGCCAGTGAACGATTGTATATATGTGCTCTCCTGTGCTTTTTGTTATCCTTTTGCCTTCTCTATCCACTTCACAGCCTTCGCCAGCCTCTTCCCGGAATCGGCAAAATGTCCGCCTGGATTTATCTCATATATCACATCGTTGTCCTTCTTCAGCAGACCGCAAATCTCCTTTGTCCGATCCGCCACAGTTGCCATAAGTCTGTCTGACGTTCTCGATTCCTTGCCGCCGAGGCTGATGTATATACGTTTATTCGCTAGTGTCGGCTGGCTGTTTACATATTCCACAAATCCCGGATACCACATTGAACCTGAACATGTGGCACACCCGGCAAATATATCAGTCTGATACATTGCCCAAAGTGCAAAAAGCCCGGCAAGCGAATATCCCATAATATAAAGAGGTCTGTTCGCCCGACTTTGAATATCCAACTGCGGTATGACCTGATGTTCTATATAATCCAGTGTCCGTCCCGCCTCTCCGGCAAATGATCCATCGACCTCATCCGATCTCCACGGTGAGAGATCCCTGTTCCAGTCATCTATCTGTATCGCAACAAGTGTAAACTGTTCTTCTCCCACCAGTTCTCTGATAGAATCCGCTGTGTGCTCCAGTTCATCTCCCCTGTGTGGGTACATGACCCAGAGGATGATCGGACCATTTTCCGAAGATATAAGTGTGTGTACCTGCATGTTTTTCATCTCCTATAGTGTGTCGGCTATCTTCTGGACTTTCTCCACTGATATGTTCAGTTTCTCATTTGTTTCCGTTAGCCTGCGCCTGTTCAAATCTTTCGTCCTGCGTCAATACGCTCATGAGCTTTAACACCTCGTCCTTATCTGTACAAATATCACATCAAGACCAATAATGCAATTGAAAACGATATGAATCGAAAATAACCCACTTGCTCAATTGAATTTCACAAGTGGGTTATGCATAACTTTAAATGATATTTTATTCTAAATCAAAAGATAAATCTGACTTATATCCCTGACATTTCGACCTAAATTCCTCAACCTTATTTCCTGCATCATCATAATTACCTGTTGGACTTAAACAGAACTCATAGAAACTGTTTGCCTCAACATAGTATTCTTTTAATTTTGAATAATATGACGCTGACTCTGGTATATTCTTTATACTGTTCTTTGCATCATCCAGCATCTTACTTATATCATCATATGTTCCATCGTTTTTACGACACTCTATATAACAATTAACAACATTTGAAAATGAGTCTACTCTTACACGATATAATCCATCAAATCCTTGCCTAACCTCAAAAAAGTTATTTTTGTTATTTATATCAATAAATGTTTGAGTATCTACCCCTAACTTGGCACATAAATCATTTATGAATACCTCCCCATTTCCCTCACCATCATCAGCATCATAAATACCATAATACCAAACAGTTATAATACCATCTGCCACATCGGTACTCTTTTCTACAGCATCATTCAACTCTTTATACACAGTTTTTGCTTCATCCTTATTTTCTTGTACTGTAGCCTGAGTAGCGGATTTTGCATCATTACCACTATTGCTACCTCCACATCCGACTACCCCCACTGCCATACATAAGGTAGCCATAATTATACATTGCTTTTTTATAAATCTTCTCATTTGTGATTCCTCCTATTATTTTTCTTTAAATGGATTCGGGTAATTAACCGGTATATGATATGGTGAACCCTTTTTGTCCTGAGTTATCCGTGGATCATTTGTATTTCTACAAAAGTCTTGAACTCGTCTTTGGGTTACTCCCCATAATTCTGCTGCAACTTTGGTTCCCATTTCAGACATATTCTCCCCTCCTTAAAAGTATATTATTTTCGCTTTCGTTTTATCCTACCTTATCATACTTTATCCTACTTTTCAATATAAAGTACACCTCAATGCTATATTACAAAAAAAGGCAGGTGATTGAATGAAACCATTAAAGAATAAAGTAAGTATTACTCTCGATGAAGATCTAGTAGAAAGAATAAAACAACTGGCCGAAAATGATGACAGATCTTTCAGCCAATATATAAATCTGGTATTAAAAGATTATGTAAACAAAGTTGATGCGACCCATCCAAAATAAATGTTTTTAGTTATAAAATGGCTGATACTCACATCATCAGCCTTTTTGTAACTGCATTTCTATTTTTCTCAAATAGTATTTCTTTCAAAAACCATTTTACCAAATGTAAAATCACCCCCATTTTTCCTCGATAATTCCACTCTGAGCGTCATTTTTGCGCTTTATAAGCGCATTTGCCTAAATCTATTGACTTCCTGTTTTTATTGCTATAAAGTGTGCCTACCGGCCGGAACAATCTTACACAGGAGGAATATATGCCTAAAAATAACAATGACTACGATGATATTTTCAAGACTCTAAAATACAATCACAAGCGTCTGTTTATATCACTGATCAACAAAGCATTTAACAAATCATATCCATTGAATATTGTTCCAACAATCTTACCTACTGACAGTTATATCGAAAACCCAGATACTGATAAAATCGAGGAACGTGAATCTGATCTATTGATGAGTATTTGTGGTGATACCTACCTGATTGAATGCCAGAGCTATGAAGATGGCACCATGGCGATCAGAATTGCCGAATATGCTTTTCTGTCTGCTCGGAATAATGCCGTTTGGGAAAACGGAAGGGTTATTCTAAATATGCCTGCATATGTAGTTGTATATATTAAGAGCAGTGAACATACTCCTTTATATACAGAAATCTCATTGAAATTTCCAAATGGGGAATCCGTAAATTATGATTGTAAAAATATCTTGCTAAAGGACATTTCCAAGGAAGACATGATTTCTGATAGACTGTTTCCTTATATTCCATTTTACATAACGAGATATGAGAATGAAATCTGCAATAAGGGCAATATCGATTCTGCATTATCTGATCTGTTATATTTTAGAACCGAACTTACAAAACTTTACCAGAATAATGAATTGTCACCGGAAGAACTTTTGGATATAATGAATTATATAAACAGGATCATTAAACATATTGCGGATGGCAATGAATATGAGGAAAGGATGGTGAGTATCATGGGTGGTACAGTGGAAGAAACCCCATCTCAAAAACTCAAAAGACTGGAAGATGAGAAAAATATACTCAGTCTTTTTTCAAATGGAGCAGATTTTGAATTGATCAGAAAGTCTTTTTCCGAAAAAATCATTTCAAATGAACGATTATTGGAACTGCAAAAATCAGCTACACAAAAATAAAATTTCACAAGATATAAGGATCATCTGTGGGTAATCAACTTGCTCACGGATGATTTTTATTTATACGGCGATTTCTCATAGTTGACTTATCGCGGAATCTGTATTATATATTATAATACAGGTAATACAAGAAGGAGGGCCACCACATGATCATAGAGCTTGACATGAGTAGTGACACACCCATATACGTACAGCTGCGCAATCAGATAGTAAAGGGAATCGGCAAAGGCGAGATACAGCCAGGCGAAAAGCTTCCCACTGTAAGACAGCTTGCGGCGGATGCCGGCGTGAACACAATGACTGTGAATAAGACATACCAGATACTAAAAAATGAGGGATATATCAGAACTGACAGAAGGCTTGGAGCATTTGTATCAGAAAATATCAATATGAACGCCGAGTTCCGTGACAAGCTGGAGTCAGAGTTGGAACTTCTGTCCGCCGAGGCAAGCATAACCGGGATGAACCGGGAAGATTTTCTCAAGTTATGCGATGAAGTATATTCCAAAATGAAGTCTTCTCCAATCCAAATATCCACTTAAATTACTAGAAAGGAGCAACATATGAGCATAGCATTATTTATCATCTTCCTGTTTATGAACTTCTTCATACTGCTCATAATGAAGTTCGTATATACAAGTAATTATTCGTATACCGAAGGAATGCTCCTGGGTGTCCACATTCCAAAGGAACACATTGAAGACGAAACCGTCCTGAATATTGTTGCTGCTGCCAGACGTAAGATGAACCGGATTATCTGGATAAATCTCATCCTTGGAACAGCCCTGTGCTTTGTCGTATTCTGGGAGATCATTATATTCATACTGGCATACACTGTCTGGATGATCGCATTCTGTTTCTGGATAACATATGCAAACAACTCTGCGCACAGGAAAATGTATGCCCTAAAGATGAAAAATGATTGGGTGGTCCCTGATCAAAGAAGAAAACGTTACATTGATACAAATGTGTCAACCCAGATCGGCAAAAGTGAGATCAGTTTCAATTATCATGGAATAATAATCCTTGTAGAGCTCATTTGCCTAGTGCCATTTGTGATAGGGAAAAGTGCGGTCATATCAACCACAATGATAATAATGGGACTCTGCTCCGTCCTGATGTCACTTACATCCATGATATTCCACATATATGTAAACCGGCACGAGCGAACTGTGTACAGCTCGGATACCCAGCTCAACCAGACCGTCAACAGAACCATGAAGATATACAAGGGACTAGCAATGCTGATTCTTTCGGCAACAAATGCTGTCGCATGGGTATATATCACTATTGACACCCTGATTCATTGCATATCATCAGCCAGTAAGTCCCGGCAAATTTCGCTTTCTGATATCCTAAATTTCAAGGGTGCGCTTGTAGATGTCTCGCTGTGCAGCTCCACACTCTATGTCTATATATTTGTCCAGACTCTTGCTGCCATCGGATTGTTTGCACCTCTCCTCATGGCACAAAGCAGAAAACGTGAACTCTTGGTCGCCGACACCCAGCCTCTCTACGTGGATGACGACGAATACTGGAAAACCGGATATTACTACAATCCTTCCGACCCGCATGTGCTGGTTCAGAACAGATTGCAAAGTGGAAATTATACATTTAACTATGCCACCAGGAGCGCAAAGATTTTTACAGGACTTACATATATCCTTATCACCGCCTGCATTGTCTGGACGATAGGCGTGCTTGTGCCATTCATAAACGTGCATATTGACACTCATCTTGACTCCAACAAACTCACAGTGTCTGCTGCCATATACTCATCGGAGATATATTATGATGACATCGAGGAGGTTCAGCTTCTGAATGAACTGCCAGACGATGATTTTGTTCGCACAAACGGAGGTGCCACCGATGAATACCTGATCGGCCATTTCAAGAGCAGCACCTACGGCAAATGTGAGCTGTATGTATACGCAGACAGTTATCCCATCATCATGATAAAGACAAGGGATGAAGTGATATTTATGAACACCAGGGATTCTGATGATACTTATTCTATCTTCGAATCCATACATTCATGAGATAACGCCAAAACAGGCACAATAGATAAGACCATCATGCATTTTAACACTAAATACATGATGGTCTTTTGATCTGTTCACACATAGCCATTCCGTCTATGCTATCATTTTCTTAAGAAATGCTCCCTGTTCGGATACTCCTGCCTGAATGCCGCCAGTGCTGCGCTCTGAAGTATGGCAAATTCCTTGTCCATGTGCAGCATATGCGGCGCGTCAAATGCGATGGAGCTTATCTGATCTGCGATCTTCTTCGCCACGCCCTCATCCGAGAGCTGCCCCATACCAAATGCTATGGATGTGAAACCTCTGCCGCCTCTGCTCACCTCGATGAACTTGAGAAACGCATTCTTGAGTTCATATAGCAATATCTCCTGTTCCTCGGCACTTCTCCTGTCTGCGTCGAACAGGCAGAGCTTGCTTATAATCTCCACTGCCTGTTTCTTTTTCTGACCTCCGATGTCAACAGAACCGCCCTCCGATATGTATTTGAGCTCCATAAGGCAGCCCACAAATGCATCATTCTTCGGCTTTCTCTTGCCATATCTCGCCGTCCACAATCTCTGACGGAAGGCAGTAGACGAACCGGCGCTGTCACCATCCATATCCGTGCTGTTATTTTCCAGCAGTTCAAGTCTCTTATCCGCATCCGTCTCTCCGTAAAATTCTTCTATCCAGCTATTTTCCATATGCATCCTTCCCGAATATTAAATTCACAATTTTTTATTCACGTATCAGTCAGTTACCTTTATCTGTGCAGGAAATCATCCACGCTGTCAACATCGACCTTCCAGTAAGGCGACACGTAATATTTGCCCTCGTCAAGATTATGACCATCAAGGCTGTTTCCCTTGAAGAGATCAACTGCCAACCGCGCTATCTCTCCCGCCTGGGCCTCCTTGTCATTGTAAACTGTTCCCTGCATGTTTCCCTGCTTTATCGCCTGGAGAGCATCATCAAGTCCGTCTATTCCAAAGATCACAGGCCATTTGTCCCGGCTTATACTTGAGTTATCGTACGCCTCAACTGCGCCCAGTGCCATCTCATCATTGTTGGATATGACAAGCTCTATCTGACTGCCATACTGACTTATAAGCTGAGTCATTCTGTTCTCCGCCTGACCTCTGTTCCAGTCTGCAAACTGATAACTGAGCTTCTCAAGATCCACTCCCTTATCCATGATGGTCTTCACCGAACAGTCGGTTCTGCTTATGGCATCCTGATGTCCGGCCTCCCCCTCCAGAAGAACATACTGTATCTTGCCATCACCGTTGCGATCCACTTCGCTGTGCTTCTTTATATAATTTGCCGCAATCTCCCCCTGCATATCACCGGATTCTTTTGCGTCACAGCCAACATAGTAGAGCTTTTCCCACTGCATCAGGTCATCACGCACCGGCTCTCTGTTGAAAAAGATCACTGGTATATCACTCTGCCTTGCTGACTTGATAATATTTGCCGGTGCGGTTCTGTCTACAAGATTTACACACAGCACATCGCAGCCTGCATCTATCATCTCATCAACTATCTCATCCTGCTCACGCTGATCATTATCACCACTTCTCACCGATACTATCACATTCATGTTTGTGGTCTCCATAGTCTTAAGCTGAGATTTCACCTTTTCAATCATGGCATTTATGAATGGATCATCTGCTGTATAAGTGACCACCCCGACTCTCATGGTTTTGTTTGATTTTTTATTGCTGCTGCCGCAGCCCATAAGCGAGACTATCATCGCAGCTGCCAGCAAAAGCACATATATTTTTCTTCGTTTCTGTCTACTCATATGAATATAAAAACCTCTCTACATCATCGGAGAACAAATCGTCACTGTATATTATCTTTATGCCCTCCTCCCGACTCTTCATCGTATACAATCTGCTGTTCAGACCCTTTACTACCTCTGTCACACTGGCATAGCCAACACCGTATCCATCCGGAATAACAAGGCACTTTATCTTGCCCGCATCAAGCAGCGCCACAGATTTTACGCTGGTCCCCATTCCATATATCTGGGCGCCATTGTACATACCGTTATCCGCATTCTCTCCTATCTCATCGATCGCATATGTGTCCATCACAACCATGTAGTCCACCTTTCCCAGAATATCCACAATGTCACATATGTTCTGATTGCCACATCGGCTGTACACCCAGCTCACCTCGCATCCGGTTCCTTCTATCGCATCCATAAGTCCTGCTTTTCCGCTCACACTTCCCTCTGTCTGGGAATATCCGGTTATAATGCCTATGCTTTTGCCACGGAGTCCGTCCGCATCATTTGCCCTGATCTGTTCTCCAAGGGTATATCCTATCTTGTAGTTATCAGGTTTTATCGTGACAAATCCCGAGGCGCCATCTTCACTGTATGCATCCTGGGTTATAAGTACAAATGGTACATCGCCAAGCTGTCCCAGCATATCCGATGTATCCTCGCCCGGTGCAGGACAAATTATGAATGCATCTACATCATTTTCAAGCTGTTCATCTATGAGTTCCTTCTCATCCTGGGCTGACTCGATATCTTCGGTGTTGCATATGATAAGATGGACATCATTGACATTTGCTGATTGTTTTAGTCCATTTATAAGTCCATCCCACCTCTTATCACCGGAATTTGAAAGTATGACCGCTACTCTTTTCTGAGGCACATTTTCCCGGAATATCTGGTGTATAAAGAATCCGGCTATAACCACCAGAAACAGCTCCGCGATCAGAAAGGTTATCTTACTCTTCTTCATCTGTCACCATCCCCCTTCCAAAATCCTGCCTCTCAAGTCTCTCTCTGTTCTCCTCCGTGTAAGGAATGGCTGGAATGTGAATGACAACCTTTGTTCCCTCGTCCGGCTCACTGTAAACCTTTAATCCATATTCGCTGCCAAACATCAGCTTTATCCTGGAGTGAACATTGATAACACCCACTCCGGAGCCATGCTTTGGCACCTTATTGTTGTCCACAAGGATGTTCCGGACAACATCCTCCGACATACCCATGCCATTATCCTCAACTGAAATGTAGATGTCATTGCCCTTCTTCTCACCGCGGACAGTTATCTTGCCGCCATCGTCCTCATCCATGTTGCCCACACCGTAGTATATTGCATTTTCCAGGATCGGCTGCACGATAAGTTTAACTGTACAATAGTCATTTATCTCTTCGTCTATGATAAATTCTGTAGCAAATCTTTCTTTATATCTTACCTTCTGTATGTTCATGTAACTCGTGCTGTGCTGGATCTCGTCCGCTATCCTTATGACAGTTCTGCCCTTTGACAGACTTATCCTCAGCAGCTTTGCAAGCTCAGATATCATAAATACTGCATCTGTATTTCTGTTCGCCTCCACCATCCATGTTATGGACTCCAGTGTATTATACAGGAAATGCGGATTGATCTGACTCTGGAGCGCATCCATCTCACTCTTTCTCCGCTCATTCTGCTGTCTGATTATCTCCTGCATCAGAATCTCTATCTGCTCATAGGATTTCTTGACCGAATATCCCAGATGTCTTATCTCGGAAGATCCTCCAATATATATATCCGTGGTTCCACCTGTCTCATATGACTTTACTGATTCATTCAGCTTAAGTATAGGCTTTGAGATTTTCTTTGTTATGATCCTGTTCACCCACAAGAGCATCATAAGCAATATTACAACCGTAGTTATGATGTAATATCTGTACTGATTGATGCTAGCAGTCTGAACACTTTCCGGGACAACTCCTATGATCTTCCATCCAGTGTAGGCTATACTGCTGACAACAACATTTTCTGTGCCATCCGTCATCTTGATCTCATATGTACCGTCATCGTATACCGCTGCCTCTGTACTTTCCTCTGTGAAAAAGCCTCTGTCTATCTCTGCTCTTCGCGGATGGTATATGATATCTCCGTCACGGTTGCACAGATAATAATAAGTTTCACTTGAAGAATCATTGATCCTTGAAAGAGCCTCCTCGATCACGGAATACTTCATATCTATCAGAAGCACGCCGTTTACCGGCTTATCTCCATCATTGATATCAACAGAACGGCTGAGGGATATGACCCAATAATACCTATTGGCGCCATCTTGAAACAGATCTTGTATATGAGGTGTAGAAAAGTGCATATTCTCTATATCTTCAGATGCATTCTTGTACCATTCCTGTTCCTCGACATTAACCTTATCCTTCTGCACTGCAACCGGCTCCGCAGCAACAAGCTTCCCGGAATTGTCGTACAACGCCATACTCTGCACTTTGTCAACATTCACCTCATATAAAAGGCTGAACTGTCTGCTGAACTCCTGACTGGAGATGTCATATTCCTGGATAATGTTATAATTCACTCCATTAGATATCTGTCTAATGCCTGCCAGGTCTGTATCCACTTTATCCACAGTACTCTCTATCATACTTTCTGCATTTGACACTGCAGTCTGCTTTATCGCAAGCTTGAATCTATTGTAAATAAGAAACCCCATAACAACAGTTGTGGTTATCGTCAGTCCTGTGAGCACCGCCATGATTATTGACTGTATGTCAAATCCTATAAATCTGCCATGATGAAACCAGCCTCGCAGCCTCGCGCGCAGAGAATATTTATTTTTCTGCTTTTTGCCCTGAGCATCCTTTTTCTCTCTAATCTTCAAAACAATTCTACTCCCCTTATACTTTCTCTGCTCTACTTATTCCCCACATGTTCAGTTCTGTACTTTGATGGCGACATTCCAAATCTCTTCTTGAACACATAGCTAAAGTAATTTGCATCCTGATATCCAACCTGCTCTGCTATCTTATAGCTCTTCTCATTTGTCTCAAGTATGAGATTGGCTGCGTGATCCATCCTGTAATCCGTCAGATACGAGATAAATGACTTGCCTGTCTCCTTCTTGAACACTGATGAAAAATACGAATTGGACACACCAAGCTCTGAGCACACCGTATCCAGCGACAGATCAGGCTCCATATACCTGTCAACTACCATATTCTGGGCATCCGTTACCATTCTTCTGGACGTGTTATTTCTGGCATTTTTCAATTCCTCGCCGATCGCCATCGATGTGTCTATGAGCCATGCTGTGAGGGTAACTTCATCCATCTCAGGAACCTTCTCGTATGGGTTGCTGATCCCACCTGAAAAATTATCAAAATCTATAAAATTATTTGCGCAGAATCTGTAGAACGTTCCTACCATCTCCATGAGCGTCAGCTTGTACCTGTTCATGGTCTGTGCAGATCTGTGCAGCTTCTCTATCTCATCATGTACTGCTCCCTCAATGGCATCTCTTTTGCCAAGATATATTGACTTGATAAGTTCATGCATATTTGCATCTTCATACTGTACTGCGGCCTTCTGCTCCTTCGGTGCGATCTCAGCAATATTTATAGCCCTCTGGGTTCCGTATAAGACCCTGTATGATACCGCTTCCCTGGCACCCTCATATGAATTATTGATATTCAGGAGACTGTCACACACTCTGCCAATACCGGCAGTCACCACGGCACCCATGACTCGGTAAGCCCATCTGCAGAATCTGTCGCAGGCATCCGTCAGCTCTGCCATGGCATCCTCTGAGGCTATTTCGATGATGAGCACTGAGTTGCCCAGATATGTAAATACCTTGCATTTCCATGTATCAGCAATTCTGTCCTTGATCTGCTGTTCCACCGACATTGACAACAGAAGCGGATTCATTCCATCTGGAACGTGATGCTCCGATGTATGAAAAACCGCGCAGCAATAAAGCGGTCCCTTCATATCAATCTGGTATGCTACAAGAAATTTCTCATAATCCGACTCGCTCACTCTGCCCTCTATCAGGGATACAAACAGATTTGTCTGAAGAACAGGCAGAGATGCATTGAAATAATTTGCAAGCTTTTCTACATTCAGTTTTTCCTCCCTCTCCTTGTCCAGAGAGTTCTTGACCCTCTTCAGACAGTCCGAGAGTTCTAAGGCATTTATAGGCTTGAGCATGTACTCCTCTATCTCAAGGTGCACCGCCTCCTTGGCATACTCAAACTCATCAAATCCTGTGAATATGATGATGTGTATATTCTGATAATCATTGTTGAGCCGTCTAGATAGCTCAAGACCGTCCATATACGGCATCTTGATGTCCGTTATGACCACATCCGGCTGCTGCTTCTCCACCAGTTCAAGAGCCTTCACACCATTGTTGGCACTTCCCACAACATCAAACCCAAGCATATCCCAGTGGATCTTTCTCTCTATAACATCTATAACCTCTTCCTCGTCATCGACAAGGATAACCTTGTATTTATCCATCTAACAGAAATCCTTTCTATATATCAAATGCCACCCGGTTCACCGGTCTTTTCCAGCAGTGTAATTATATCAAATACCGCAGAGAATATCTGTACTTTTATTATTATTTCTTCATCTATACCGTCAAGAAATTTTTCTCACCTGTCCGTGACTCGAAACCTTGCCTGTTTCCAGCTGAGGATCCAGCTTGTTTCCGGCTGAGCATCTTGCCCTCCCGTAATCTGGAATATTTTCCCTATCTCCAACAAAATAGCTGCTGTAGGATAAAATTGTAACTCCCCCCCACATATAACCCTTGCAGGAAAATAGAGCGAAGGAAGCGGAACACTCGCCCAAGATTTTACAATATATAAATATCTCCACAGCCCAGCCTTCCTTGCATGCGCCTGCCACTTTTATGCATACCACCTAATCGATAGCTAGACGCGACTGATGATTTCTTCTCCTTCCACCACGAACAGCTGTATCTGCCCGGCTGCATGCATGGCTGCATTTATATACTGCGACATCGATAGTGAACACGACTGAGCTTCAGCGCTTTTTGCCACTGCGGAGACCGCATTGCCCTTATCGCGGTCAAAGCAGTGTGCAGATAAAAGCAAGCTGAAGTGAGGGAAGGGGAACGTGATGCCACAGTATATAAATGCAGACATCATCAGCCGGGCAGATACAGCTTCCGTTAGCACAGCCGCACAGAAGGCGTCCGCCAATCACATGCCTTGCGTCATGCGTGCACTTCGTGCACTTCACAAGGAATCCTCCCGCTTATGCGGGGCCCCTCCTTATGAAAAAACCGCTCAATCCATCCTGTAGACGATCCGAGCGGCTTTTTATATAAAGGTTTTGTGAGAGTTAAATTTGTTGTTCCTTACTTCTTCTGTACATACTTGAGACAGTCAAGAGTTACAGCGGCAAGGATGATGATACCTTCGAATATGAACTGAAGGTTTGTATCAATACCAAGAATGGTAAGTGAGTAGGTAAGTGATGTGAAGATAAGAACACCAGTTACAACACCGGAGATCTTACCGATACCACCTGTGAATGAAACACCACCAACAACGCAGGCTGCTATGGCGTCCATATCCCAGCCCTGTCCATAAGCTGCACTACCTGAACCAACCATTCTGTTACACTCAAGCCATGATCCGAATCCGTAAAGGATACCGGCAAGGATGAATGCGCCAAGTGTTACCTTGAAAACTGATATACCTGAAACTGCTGCTGCCTCTGGGTTTCCACCTACAGCGTACAGATTCTTACCAAATGTAGTCTTGTTCCAGATGAACCATACTACTACGATTGCAACTACTGCCCAAATGATAATAGTTGGGAAGTTTCCTATTGTTGGGATGAACATATTTGGTATTGCTGAATCAATAGCACCAAACGAAACACCCTTTGTCGCATATGTTACAAGTCCGAAGATGATCAGCATGTTCGCCATTGTTGAAATGAACGGATGCATCTTGTACTTCGCCATGAAGAAACCTGCAATACTTGAAAATACTGTTGTGAGGATAATACATGCAACAAGTGCAAATAGTGCTTTTCCTACAACCGGCATACTTGAGAAATCAAATATGTGTCCAAACACACCACCTGTATTTGCACCATTGTGCATGATAATGGTAGCTGTAACCATACCCATACCAACCATACGTCCAATCGAAAGATCGGTACCGGTCAGGAGGATAAGTCCCGCAACGCCGAGTGCCAGGAACATTCTAGGTGATGCCTGCTGAAGTATGTTCAGTATATTGGTAACTGTGAGGAGCTGTGTGTTCTTCACAATTGGAGTGATGATACAAAGTGCAATGAATATCAACACGATTACTATATACAGACCGTTCTTGTAAAGGAACTGTGTTGTGTTGAATGTGTACTTGTAATTCTCAAATTTCTGTGCTCTGCTCTGCATGAATGTGTACTTGGACATTCTAAGGAGATCTATCAGATGATACTTGTGTGAAAATGCATCATGCTTTCTGTCCTTAATCTCCTGAAGTCTTGACTCATGTGTCATCTGTGCATCAAAGAGCTTGTTCTTGTATACATATTTCTCGTCCTTGATCTCCTCCGGATCAGAGAGTTTTGCAAGTGTCTGCTCATGCTCTGTCTTAAGTGTTGCCTTTACTCTCTCATAGGACTCATTTTCTGCTGCCTTCTCAGTCTCGCAGCTTGCCACTACTTTGCTGTAGTACTCGCTGTCATAATGCTCCTTAAGGTATCCCTCTGCGTCAGCGATAAGCTTTGCAACCTTATCCTTATTGGCTGCCTCAACTGCCTTTGCCTTCTCCAGGGCTGCCTTATCCTTTGCGATTATGCTATCCTTTTCTTCCTTTGATAAATTCTTATCTTCTTTTGCGATAGCTATATGGTTCTTCAAACTACGAACCTTGTCAGATCCATCAACTCGAAGTTCATCGATCTGAGCCTGTATCTTTCCAACATATTCATCAATCGGCTTGAGGAGTTTTTCCTCTGCATCAGCCGAAAGGATCATATTTTTATCTGCCATATCCATGCTCCTCTCTATTACAAATATTTAGCACTAAGTCTTAACAATTCTTCCTGATTAGTCTCCTTGGTATTTACAATTCCGGCAAGGTGTCCATTTGACATAACACCTATACGGTTTGTGATACCCAGGATCTCCGGCATCTCAGAGGAGACAACTATGATAGTCTTGCCCTGCTTTGCCATGTTGATTATAAGTTCATATATTTCATACTTGGCTCCTACATCGATACCTCTTGTAGGATCATCCATCATGAATACATTTGGTGAACGCTCAAGCCATTTTCCGAAGATAACCTTCTGCTGATTACCACCGGACAGGTTGGCGATCATATCGTCAGGTCCCATACACTTGGTGTGCATGACCTTGATCTCCTCAGCTGTGGCACGAACCATGCTGTCATGTGACAGTGCCACGCCGCTCTTGTAGTGGTTCATATTTGCAATGGTGGTATTGAAGGTGATATCTGCCTTGAGGAAGAGACCATTTGCCTTTCTCTCCTCAGTGATGAGGGCAAATCCGTGATCCATAGCATCCTTTGGACCGGTGAAGTTCATGATCTTGCCACCATACATTACATTTCCTGCTGCTCTTGTACGAATACCAAATATAGTTTCCAGGAGCTCTGTACGACCTGCGCCAACCAGACCATAGAGACCGAATATCTCACCCTTCTTCACATCAAATGTGATGTTCTGGAGCTTCGGTGCATACTTTGTGGAGAGTCCCTGTACTGAGAGGATCGTCTCACCCGGCGTATTGTCGACCGGTGGGAATCTGTTATCAAGTGAACGACCAACCATGGCTGATATAAGCTCATTCATGTTGGTGTCCTTGCTATCCTTTGTCATGACCAGACTACCGTCTCGGAGAACTGATATCTGATCACAGATCTCGAATATCTCATCCATCTTATGTGAGATGTAGATCAGGGAAATTCCCTGCTCCTTGAGCTGTCTCATCATCTTGAAAAGCTTTGCAACCTCAGGTGCTGTCAATGATGATGTAGGCTCATCAAGTACGATTACCTTGGAATTGTACGAGATAGCCTTTGCGATCTCACACATCTGTCTCTGGGAAACTGACATTCTCTTCATCGGCTGTGTAAGATTGACCGTTATACCCAGCTTTCTGAACAAGTCTGAAGCTTCCTTCTTCATACGGCCCTCATCGATGACTCCAAGAGAGTTCTTTGGATAACGTCCAAGGAACAGGTTGTCAACAACGCTTCTCTCAAGACACTGATTTAATTCCTGATGAACCATCGCAACTCCATTCTCGAGTGCATCCTTAGGGCCAGAGAAATTTACTTCTTTTCCATCTAATATTATTGTGCCTTCGTCCTTCTGATAGGTTCCGAAGAGACACTTCATCATTGTCGATTTACCGGCACCATTCTCACCCATAAGTCCCATGATCGAACCAGGTTTAACATTCAAATTAATATGGTTAAGAACCTTGTTTCTGCCGAATGATTTGCTCATGCCTTGAATCGATAAGATGTATTTATTCTTATCTTCTGCCATATCTCTACTTCCTTTCATTGAACATCAGCCCATTAATAGTCGCCTTCGGCGAGGGCTGATGCTACATATCAAGTTTTCATAGAAAACTTGATACATGCTCTTAGTAAAAGAAGGGTATCAAATGTTTAGTCTGACACCCCTCTGAGTTAAATCATTTCCTATTGATCAATCATCCAGGTAACTTATATTACTTAGAGAGAATTGATGTGTATGATGCTGCATTGTCTGTCTTAACCATGTTGATTGCAAATGCATCGTACTCGCCTGGGTTACCAAGACGGTTTGTGATGTTAGACTCTGTCTGTCCATCACCACCGATGTAATCTACATTCAGGTTAAGAAGGTCATCGTAGTTCTGAAGAAGTGGCTGGTATGTTGAGCTCAGGAAGTTATCTGAAGCGTTGTAGATATCAAGCCATACCTTCTTGCTTGGGCTCTTGCTTGAGTCAAGCTGCTTTGAAACCTTGTCATAAACCTTTGTTGAATCTGTGAAATCCTGATAGTTGTCTGCTGTTACTGCCACATTCAGTGCGTAGTATGATCTCTCGTCTGCGCTGTATCTGTAGTCAACACCTTCCTCAAGCTGGTTTCCAGCCTCGTCTGCTGTACCGATACCAGTATCAACATCTACACCATCAAGTGCGTTACGGAGAACTCTCAGTGTCAGGTAAGCCTGAACATCTGCATGCTGTGAAATTGTTCCGCCGTAGCCCTCTGCAATTGCTGCAACTGCATCGCTGTTAGCATCGTATCCAAATGTAGGAACCTTGTTGTCCTTTGCCCAGGCATTGAACATTGACATTCCCATACCATCGTTATTTGAAACAACTACATCGATCTGATCACCAAATGATGCTGTCCATGTTCCTATTGCATTACCAGCTGTAGCTGCATCCCATGTAGCTCCTGCTGAGTTCTTCATCTCCTGTGATGCAAGCTCTCTGATCGTATATGTCTTGCCATCAACATCAAGCTTAGCATCCTGTACTACTGTTGCCTTACCATCTACGTTTGTTCCGGCTGGTGTTGAATCAACTGCTCCGCTTGCATCAACGCCTGTGCCAAGTGCTGAACGAACACCTCTTGTACGTGCGATTGAATCATTGTGTCCGATATCACCGATTGCAAGTACATATCCGATGACTCCATCACCGTTACGATCGATCGTTGCTGCATTTGCCTTGATGTAATCAAGAACCATCTGGCCCTGGAGCTCAGCACCCTGATTAGCATCAAATCCTACATAATATGTGTCCTTGTTGTAGCTAAGAGCGTCCTTGTCAAGCTCTCCTGTTGAACTGTTAGATGGCTGACGGTTGAACCAGCAAAGTGGCTTGTCCTTGTTGGCTACTCCACTGCTTGAGCTTCCGCCACTTGAGCTTCCGCCTGATCCACATCCTACCATTGATAAAGCAAGTGTTGCAGCTGCTGCTACAGCTAAAATTCTTCTTTTTCTCATATTACATTCCCTCCTGTTCTTTGAACATCAGCCCATTTGTAATTGCCTTCGGCAAGGGCTGATGCTGCATGTTAAGTTTTCTGAAACTTAACACATCCTTTGGCTTTGTGTGTTTTATTTTTTCGTCTTGCCTCATTGACTGTACTCATTATAAGTTGATACGGGATTTGAAAGAATAGAATATTTTTGGATTAATTAGCAAAATTTTGTGATTTATTGATTTTTTTATAGATATTTTTACCAATTCACACTGGTTAATAGTTATATGTCAGGTGTATTTTTTGCTTAACACGGGTAAAATTGCATATTGAGTTGGGCAGTTTTGACTCATTCTCGGCATTTTAGTTTTAGTGGAATCTTCTATAACGGCTTGTTTTTATCTTTTTGTTGTTGTTTCGTAGGTTTGTGCATAAAATTATCTCCTTTTTGCTAGAGCGTGGGTTCGACTCACCCACGCTCTTTTTCAGGCTTACATATTCACATTCAAGTAATTTCCACAATAAGGACATTTGCTGGAATATCCAGTCGCTGCACGGAAACTCGAACCACAATTCGGGCATCTGACCGCCACAAGTCTCAGCTTATCCGGCGCCACCGGCTTGTCGTCCATGAGCTCTTCTTCACCTGGAAGCCTCTCATCCCTTACTGAATCCGGATCATAGCCGTATTTGCCGTTGTACTCGAATATATCTATCGTCAGACCTATCGGGTACATGCCGGCACCCCTTGTGAATCCAGTTGGTATTATAGCCTCCCGCTCGACATGGTAGCTGTCAAAGTAATGCACGATCGTGTCCATCATATATGTATTGTTCACCTTAACAGAAGTATTCTCTGTGTATCCATATATCTTTGCAGGATACTTCACACCTTTTTTTACTATCATCTTCTTGTTGTGGACCAATATCGCCACCACTATATCCATGCCCCCACCGATCAGTAAGAAACCTCCCGGAAGGCTCAACATAGCCAGGGGGAATTTTCCCGGCTCCGCCACAATTGCAAATATAATTCCCACGAAAACGCCGACAGCAAGGAATATACTGCCAACCAAAACCACTATCTTATGAGCCGCATTCATACTATTTCTTCCTTTCTCAAATATCTGCAAAACCCACCGATTCTCTGCTCATACCATGTCTACATCACCATCTGCCAGATTATGTACAATACAAGCAAGTGTCCCGGATAAAATGCATAACAGAAGTATTTAAACCACTTCTTATGGTATCCCAATTTTCCATTGTATAGCCATATCACTGGCAATGCGATTAGCGCAAACGCCTGCTGCGGGAATTCAAAGCTATGTCCCGCTATACTAAATGTATAACAATATCCACTAAGCAGCTGTGCATTGATATAATACATACACACGAGCTGTGCTATCAATTTCCATGGTTCCTTGCCCCGGAACAGATAGAACATTATAACCATGACAACTCCCGCTCCATAGAAATCAACCATGGTGATCGTTCCTATCACATATCCCACAAGAGTCACAACAATCGCAACCGGGATCCACAGCCATACCTTGCCCGTTTTCCTCACCTTGTCTATCAATGCTATCAGCAGCAATCCTATGAGAAATGTCCAAAGTACATTCTGATGAAACAGATACAGGACACTGTCTCCGGACACAAGATCAAACGGAACTTCAGATATCACCGCAAATATCAGCATTCTGCACAGATATCTGCGGAAATTACTGGTGTGATAAAATCCCTCAACTATCATGAAGGCAAATATCGGAAATGCTATTCTTCCTATGCACGTAAGTATATCCACATACGGAAACAACGTTGCCCACATGTGATCACTGAGCATGCATGCCATCGCAATGATATGCAGCATACAGGAGCTGAATACTCCTGCCTTTATATTCCAGGACTGTTTCCCCGGATCAATCATTTTACCATTCTGTATATCCGTCATATTGATTCCTCCTTTTTATATGACTTCGTCATATTGGTTCCTAATATGTGCCGCCAACTCCTTCGCCCTTGTTAAATCCGAATATGGCGCAGCATATCAGATCTATGATAAACAATACCGACAATGTGATACATATAATGTTCTGCACTTTTTTGCTCTTGGAATTCAGAAATTCACTGAGCTTCGGTGCCGCTATATACACTCCAAACAGGCTGCCCAAACCAAATGCAAGAAGTCCCACCAGACATATTCTTCCATTTACATTAAGAAACTCGTTCTTGTAGTCCCAATACTGTGAATTAAAGAAGAAATCCAGTGCCCAGCTTGCTATGAATTCTATGATTCCACATACCACCATCGCCATAGCAAACAGCTTTGCCTTATCTGCCTTGAAGCGGTCAAGCAGGAATATGATAGCAACGCCGCCGACTCCGTACACAGGCAGCCACGGTCCATACATGGTTCCACGGTTTACAAGAACATGATCCATAACTATATAGAGTACGACCTCCCACAGCCATCCTATAAAACAGAACACAAAGAAGAAGAAAATGAAGTCCCTGAGACTGTATTCACTCTTCACCTTCATTCCCTCAGGCACCTCGACCGCGACATCCTGGAGAATATAGGCCGGTTTAGTCCATACCTCAGCAACTCCCGCGTCTCCTGCCGACTGATAAGCAGCCTCGATAGCCTTTTTGTTATATGGTGCAGCATTGAATGCTTCCTCGACAAAATTTTCCACACCTATATTCTGTCTGAACCAGAAGTACATCTCCACATCAAGCTCCATCTGAAACGGTAATGCTACCAGAAGTCCTGCAACCGGTATAGCCTTGATCATCCACACGTGGATGCACGACAGATCCGTCAGGAACATTTTCCACTTATAGCCTCTCGTCATCTCCCTTGACATGTTCTTCGCATCTCTCCACTTGAGTCTTGGATTCTCCGCCAGGAGATATGGAACCATCCTATACTGATAATACTTGTACACACCACCGATTATCGTGAGCCACCAGAGTGTCATAACAACATTGTAACAGAACATGACCCACATAAGTCTGAGTAAATAATGTCTGTGGAAAGGTGCAAACATCCGGTTGACGGACACCTTGTCACTGTATCTGCACTCCATGGCATAACGGCATTTGCCCACTATCGCCGCACTCTGTATAAAGAAATGGACAACAGCCATGATAAGAGCAGATATCAGGAGCATCACTATGACCTCGCCGGGATTTCTCTCCACATATGCCGTGTTGGCGCCTAAAAGCTTGATGATCCAGGTCTGCTTCGCCGTCACCGAGTCTATCGCACGGGCTACTGTCTCGGCTTTTTTCTCCGACATATGCTCAATCATCGGCATATTCTTTACATACTCCTTGAGTATGGTCACATTGTCAGCCTCATGCTCGGTCTCCTGTCCAAGCACCTGATCTATTCCCTTCACGAATTTTGTCTGGGAAGAATCATCTACCCCAAGATAAGAGAAAATAAAACACACAGCGACCATAGCCATCCAAGCCATAAGTCCACGTTTAAATACCGTGTTCCACGCTCCCTTTTTAAGCTGTTTCCTGTTCCAAGTCATTATAATACATTCTCCCTTATAGAATTTTAAATGTTATCATCTTACGTCTATATCCCGCATTTTTAATGTCACATCACTCAGGCAAACTGTGAAACTCATAACCTGAATCCCCCTAGATGAAGTCGAAGGTTGCCTGCTCATAGGAAAGTTCCTGATATTCCAGTTCTTCCTGATCCGTCTTACTGGTGTAGTCCACCACTACCGTCTGCTGCTTTCCGCCCACCATCTGCTGTCCCAGGATATAGTTCACATCAAAGCGTCCTGTGATGGCCGGTGTCGCGCCACGGGCAGGTACGATGAGCTGCACATGATTAGCTGCCAGCATGGCAAATATAGGCTCCCATATGTATATATCCTTCGCCGCACCAAACGGGTTGTCAATAAATATTGTTTTAGACTGTACCGACTCCTCCGGTGCCAGGCTGTACATTCCTGCAATGTAGTTGATGACAGCAACCAGAAACTGAATGTAGATACCCTGGGACTGTCCTGTACTTCCAACAGCTTCCTCATACCTGAGATACCGGCTCTGCTCCTTTATCCTCTCCCTCTTGTAGAGATTGAGTCTGATGGCATTCATATCTGTAACCATGACACCGAACAGCTTCTTGAGGCCCAGACAGTCACGGATGTACTTGATCCTCTTTCGTTCATCCTCGTAGGCATCCGCACCCTTCACTATGTCATCTATATAATCAGACATCCTCTGCTTTACAAATTCATCCTTCACGTAAGGTATGGTGAGATCGACCATCTTGATAACATCATCGCCCACCGTGATACGTGACAGCTTTGGAAGCTTCTCAAGCTCAGTCTTCACATCCATACATCTCTGTACACACTGATTCTCGAAGTTCTCCTTGATGGCAACCATATCCTCGATACCCTTCTCAACGCGCTCCTTCTCCAGCTTGATGAACTCAATAATCTGAAGAAGATTTGCCAGAAGTTCCTTTGTCTGACTGTAGGTATCCGGAACCTGCACATCCTGTCTGATCGTATTGGCCATCTCGAATACACCCATCTCCACTAGTGTATCCGCCGTCTGTCCCTTGAATCTCATGATTTCATTCTTCGCGCGGTCAAGGGCTTTCATGCTCCTGTCGTACTTCATGAGACTTGTCTCAAATAACTGTCTGAGGGTATCCATGTCTTCATCCAGTACATTTCCACCGGACACATCTATGTCATTTGTATCGACTATTCTCTTTACATCCTTGTACAGATCCACCATGAAACCATACTGCTTATAGTAATCGCTGTACGCCTTCTCAGCTTCTTTGAATATGCGGTTCATATCCGCAAGCACCGCATCTCCATTGGCTATGGCTGTATCTGCATCGGCTGCAGATATCTCCTCACGTACATAGCTGCCATCGCCGTATGTGCGGTTGATGTTCTCTATCGCATACTCTATGCTTCCCTCAAGCTTGCTATACGCCTTCTGGTCAGCCTTCTGCTGCTGCATCAGCGACGCCTCTATCAACGTGAGCCTTGCCATCTCATCGTCCATCTCCCTGAGATTGTCCTCAGACGTCGGATAGAGCTCTCCTGCCCCGGCAAATACCGCCATGTCAAAGCCTCTCTTCTCTATGGTCTTCTGTATTCTGTCCATTGACTTCTTCAGCGCATCCATGAGCTTCTTCTTGTCCTCAAGATCCGGCGCATGCTCCTTTGAAACCGCCAGCATAGCCATAAATTCCTGTTCAAGCCGTTCATCTGAAATGTCCAAAGTCTCCTTGTATTCCTCCGGTATTCCGTCCTGCCATGCCGCAGCAGCCACGCCTGCACCATCTGTATTTTCAGCAACTCCCGCATTCTCAGACTTCGGCAGATACGGTTCGAAATACTCCGTCCACTTGTACTGGATATCCTCTATATTCCTTGTAAGCCCCGCAAGCTTTGACTCAGTCTCTCCAACCGTCGTCGACCACTTCAGCACATCGCTCTGAAGTCCTGACAGCTTTGCCACAAGGTCAGACTTCCTCTGCTTATACTCGGCAAGTCTCTGCTCCTCCGGTCTTGCAAGATCCGACAGCTGCTCTATCATGACAAATGTCTGTCTTCTGTCAGATTCCTTCTGCTGACTCTGCTGCAGGTCTCCATATCTCTCGGTGTTATTCTTAAGCTCCGTCTCCGTAACCTTGATCGATGTCTTAAGCTCCTCAAGCTCATCCTTCTTATCGAGCAGTGCCTGGTTCAGCTCTCTCTCCCTGTCCTCGGCACCTGTATATCTCGCATCCACAAGCCTTGTAACAAATGCAAGATCCTCCTGATAAGTCGCAAGCTTCTCATTTATCAGACTGATCTCCTCCGTGAGACCTGCTATCTTATCAGCATTTGCCTTTCTGGCGTCCTCTATGGAGTCCTTAGACATGAAATATTTCCTGTCTCTTCCTATGATAAGCATGTTCTCGGCGGGAACTATCGCTGAGTCTGAAAGCTTATCCATATCGTACACCATTACACATTCGCTGCCGGTGTCTATCGAACCGAGATTTATATCGTCCTCCAGACTATCAAATCCCTTTGTCACAACACTGTACGGCAGGTATGGATTTGCCTGAAGCAGCTCCTCCTTTGTATCACCCGGGAGTGCCGACAGATAATCCGCACCATGCATGGCCATGAGCCCATGTCTGGTGGAGATGTAATTTATCACAGTCTCAGCACCCTCCGACGGCGGAAATGGTCTGCCATCCTCATAGCATTTCGCAAGCTTTGTCAGTCTGTCGATCTCCTGCTGGCGCTTGATCGTCTCTGTTATGGTGCCCCTAATCCTGTCATTTATAACACCTGTTATATCCTGTGGATTCTCCACAGAGTATACTGCCATGATGCTGTCGAGCTGGCTTCCCGACTGCCTGTACGCCTCGGCGTCAAGCCTTGCATCCTCGCAGCTTCTCTCCAGCGCATCATACTCAGCCTGCACAGTCGTCAGTCTGTATCTGTCATCGTACAGCTTTGTCCTGCCATCTGCTATGGCTATCTCCAACTCTGTCATCTCAGCAAGTATCCTGTCAGACTCCTCCTGAGCCTTGTTCATCATATCCTTCACATCACCCACTACGAGCAGGTTGACCGATGCAGCCATCTCACTTATTCGGGCACTTATCTCATCAATCTTGGCTGTGGCATCAGCGATATTGTTCTCCGCCACCGCCTGGGCGATCTCGCCCTCCCTCATGACCTTTCTACAGTACTCCGCCTCCTCAAGTGCGTGATCATAGCTGGTCTGGGCCTCTTCCCTTGCCGCCATGAGCTCTGCAAGCTTCTTCTCATCACGGATGCGTCTGTTGTACGCATACACCGCCATCTTCTCACTGGATGATCCGATGTTGTTTCTTATATTGTCGACTATCAGTCTGCTCTCTTCGTACTGTCGCTTGTTCTCCCTGTATACAAGGTAGTCATTTACACTCT
This sequence comes from Coprococcus sp. RTP31081st1_H1_RTP31081_211007, assembly GCF_040227275.1. Lineage (NCBI taxonomy): Bacteria > Bacillati > Bacillota > Clostridia > Lachnospirales > Lachnospiraceae > Coprococcus > Coprococcus sp. RTP31081st1_H1_RTP31081_211007. The sequence continues at coordinate 239,232 of NZ_JBEHVP010000003.1, read as the reverse complement.
CCTTGTAGCCGATCTGGTTTTTCAGCTCCGCAAGCTTCTTCTCATTGTCCTCTATCTGCGTGGCAGTGTCATCCATCTTGCGGTTCATGTCCTCAAGGCGCAGATAATCCCTGGTGACCCTGAGATTTGCCAGACGCTTGTTCTGCTGTTCCATCTGCTCCCCGGCGTCAGCCTTTGCCTTCGCCAGCTCCTCCATATGGGTGTCGCCCTCCTGTGTACACGCCCTTCCTGTGGCATACACATCGGCCAGGCCCTTACATATCCTGTCGTTGTCCTCGTAGAGACCTATGCATGAGTTCACCTTGCCCTCGAGCACATTTATCAATTCTATCTGGTGGTCATAGTTGGCTATGTCACGCTTTCTCTGTGCCAGAACGTTCAGCTTGTCCTTGATGTCGAGAAGAGTCTCTGCCATGGTGTCTTCCTCACCGTTTCGTCCTGTCTTTGTGGCAAATGCCTTCTCTATGATCTCCTCTATAAGCAGATCCTCCACGACCTTCCTTGTGGTCCTGTAATTTGTCTCAAAATACGTTCTTACGTGCCCCTCTGTCTTGTTGATTCCGCGTATGATTTCCCAGTGGCTCTCGTGGAGACCATAGCCACTTATAAATCTCTGGTACTCACCCTTCTTGTCAAATACCCTGACCTCCAGGCTCATATCCCTGTGTCCGAGATCCTTGAGATATGTCTTTAAACCGTTGAATGTGATCCTCTCATTCCCCTCCGACAAAGGAAGGTTCACTATGTCATTCTTGTTATATTCCCTGTAGAAAATGCAGTAATTAAAATACTCTATGGATGCAGTGTCCTTCTGTACCTCCCCGGCATCCGCCGTATCCTTTGCCTTTCTGGCACAGAATCCGGTGGTCATGTATCTGTAGCCATCCTTTATATCCGCCTCGTCAAGCTTCCACTCGATCAGCGAATGGATGACTGTGTTGCCGCCGCCCGCACGGAAAAGCTTCTCCACAGGCTGCTTCTCATCCAGAGTACAGTTCGGTATCAGGTTCTGAAGGAGCAGAAGCATAAGGATACTCTTTCCTCCTCCATTTGCCAGATCGTACAGCGTGTTCTTGCCATACATTCTCATGGTGAAGTCATCGTACTGCTGTGTACCAAAGTTATATTTTACATTGTTGACCCTTATCCTGTTGATACTAGGCATCCTCTTCTTCACCTCCAAGCAGCTGATACAGCCGTCCTCTGTATTCCTCAAAATAGTTCTCCGACAAAGCCTTCATCCTGTCTGTCGGATAGTACCTGTCCGCATTCTCCACAAATAACCGCTGGGCCAACATGAAGTTGAACACCAGCTTCACATAACCCGCCCGGGATGCCTTGGACGCCCTGGCGCTGTCGCCCTCCTGATTGCCCGTCACCGCCGGGAGCTCATCCCACAGAAGCGCTATCGCCTTGAAGCTGTCCTGCTCCACCTCATCAGTTGACAGAACATCAAGCTTCTTCGTTATGTCCGCAAGATATTTGCTTGTCTCATCTATAATGTTCTCTGACTTCACATACTCTCTGAACTGATAGCTGGATGAATCCTTGTAAAAATAGAGAAGTGTCATATACATAATGAAGTAACACAGATAGAGCTCCTTGTTCAGACGAAGTCCCAGAAGCTTCTTCATGTCGTCATTCGTATAGCCAAATACCCTGTTGCCCTCTCCGGCTGTTATATACAAGCTGTCATTGTACTCGTACAGTGACAGGTTCATCTTCTTCATCATATTCATGACGATGTCGTACACCTCGGCATTGCCGTAGAATTCATCGTACAGCGGGCCGTTGTCGGGATGCTTCTTGCAGATCTCCTCACCTGATATTAACTTGGAATATATCTCTATCGCCTTGTCCAGATTCTTACTTTCCATCTTTTTCTCCTATTCTCCGTACAATCACTCTCAGCTGGTTTTGTTAAACTGAATTCCCGTAACGTACATGTCCTCGCCAATCTGTATCTCTTCGTCTGGATGGAATTCCAGTGTAAATGTCATGCCTCTGAACGCATCCAGTGTGAGTTCCGGTGCATACATCTCACGGGAGAGACCGGATCTGCTGCCACCAGCCTGATCTCCAGATACAGATGCCGCCAGCGTTTTTTCGTCAACTTTCTTTATTCTCTCTATGTGATCTACCAACATTCCCTCCAGCATAGTGTCCGGCTTTGCCAGTATCTCATCCACGCTGTACCTGTCCTTCTGAGCCAGGTGTGTGAGGAAGGAATAGTAATCTTTGTTGTCATAGATTTCTTTTCCAAACTTAACTTCAAGTATTCCATTGAATTCCTTGAGACTCAGGTGTCCCCATTTGTTCAGCTGGTCAAGAAGCTCGTGGAACAGCTTTGTGAAGTTGGCACTTATCTGTTCATCGAGCAGTTCATCTTCGTAACGGAAGCTCGGATCAAGCTGCTCCTTCTTCACCTTTGTGGTCTTCGCATTGTCCTCGGACTTCAGCGTGAGCATGTGATCTATGGATGTCATGCTGAACGTTTTCACGATCCTCGGAGCGAAGAGAGGCGCAAGTATGGTGAGTATCTTATCCGGTCTGTCCTCTTTTATGATACTCTGAAGCTGTCCTGCAAAGTCAAATGCAGGTCTAAGCTTCTGCAGCTTTGCCTTGTGTATGATATTGTCTGATATGTTCTGCAGCTCCATTGTGCTGCTTATCAGACTTCCGTGCTTGATGATGGTCCTCTTGAGTTCAAGCTCAAGCTGGCTTATCTCCTCCATAGCTTTCAGGTTGCCCTTGCCCATATTATCATAGCTCGCCTTAGTGATCGCTTTGTCCACCAGAGCTTTGTTCTTGGCAAAGAGCTTCTGCTCGTCAGCGAACCATTTGCCGACGGTCTTCATATAATTCTCGTACTCCTCCGCGCCCTTGAACACGTCGATGGACAGAAGATTTACTATCTCATCCTTCTCGCGGATCAGCCTGTTCACCTCGCTATTGATCCTGCGCACGACCTCGATACCGCCACGGAAGTTCTCTCCAACGATCATCTTTTCCAGAAGAAGCTGCTGCACGTTGATCTTGCTCTCGTCCTTGATCTCCTTGGTGTCCAGATAGAATTCGATTCCATCCGCAGTGATGAAATACAGAACCTTGCCATCCACTATATGGCTGTCTATCAGCTTCACTCGTCCCGTCTTGCGCTGCTTCTTTCCCGGATCATAGAACGTGAATTCAAATGCTCTTCCGTCGTTCTTGATCTTGTCAAATATATACATTATCAGGTCAGCCCTGTCATCTCCCGCAATCTCCACATCGAAATCACGGTCAAGGAGCTGCCCCATGAATTCCTCATATTCATCGTATGACACTTCACGCTCATTGAAGCTGTTCTCCTGAATAAAAAAACGCAGAATCGCCATGGTTATATAACCCATGTCCAGCTGTGCATAACGACCTTCCTTATACTGCGCAAATGTGGTCTCAGCCAGAACAAAAAACGGGTAATATTTCCTCAGATTCTGCATTCTTGCATTATGTTCTTCAATTATGTCATTTATCATCACGTATTTGAGTGCCATGTTTTCTCTATCTCTGTACTTTCCTGATTATAATAGATCTTATACCATATACTTTTCCTGATATATCTGCCCATATTCTGAGACACATATCTTCTCTATCCGCATATGGATATACAGATTTAGTATACCATGACACATTTGTTCACACAACGATATTTATCTTCCGTACTTCAGCTCATTTATCGATCTTCCACACACTGTCAACATGAATTCCGTGGCACTCTCACTGTTCTGTCCCACATCATTCAGCCCGACATATCCCGGCTGATAGCCCTCGCAGTCACCCTCTATCTGAAACTGGACTGTGACCGTCACCTGCTGCCCCTTATATGTGGCATTCCCTTCAAACTGCACTATCTGACTTCCGTCCGTCGCGACAAATGCCTGCCAGTGTTCATCGCTGCAATAGGCATCCAGACCATCCCCATAGGTTGTGTCTCCATCCGGGAATATCTTCTATTCCTTTATATAATCTATCCTCTTATCCGGAAGATCGGCTGCATCTTTGCCGATCCCCGCCTCACCGATACCTGTCACGCACATGGACAATGTGAGTATGACTGCCAAAAGCTTGCAGAATTTGTTCTCCCTAAACTTCTCCCACCGCTTGATATTCAGTGCAAATGCAAGGATTCCTCCCACGATCGCACCACCCACATGCGCATAGATATCTATATTCTTCTCATTTGTATACAGAGCATATATGACCACAACAACTATGGATACCATCATATCTTTTCTGCTTGCTTTCCTGTTGCCCATGAATGTCAGGAACACAGCAGCACATATGATTCCGAACACCGCCCCTGATGCTCCTATAGAGAAATGCATTCTGTCAGGATCAGTCATATGATACACATTCATGGATATGATCCCGGCAACAATTCCTGATACAAAGTATATGATAGTCGTCCTCAGGGAGCCAAGTTTTCTCTCCACCGTGGAGCCAAACATATATAGTGCAAACATATTGCCAAAGAGATGATCAAAGCCAGAATGCAGGAACATCGCCGATATAAGTCGTCCATACTCGCCATTCAGCTTCACGTACTGATAGTTGAGTCCACCGGTTCTGGAGTAATTGTCCACACCGATGCACATGATGCCAGCTATGACATTTGCCACTATCAATGCAATCGTAACTATAGGGATCGTCCTCTTTATCTGTGGCTGCGGGGAAGCTCCACCGCCCATCTGCTCAGGTCTGATCACATATGCTGTGTCCTGGTCAATATCCTGCTCAAAGCTCCCATAGTCATCATGTTCAAAGCCATAGCCGAAATTGTTTTCTTCCATATAATACTCTCCTGACAATGCCCCCCACGGCTGGCATCCACATACTGTTCATTGTTTTACACGATACACTGTTTTCCACCTTGCAGTACCATTCTTCACACCTTTTTTCTTAGTCGAATACTCTCTTAAGAACCTCGTCCTCATACAGAACCTTCTTGGCAAGTTCTCTGTACTTCTCCTCATGAAGGTATGTGTGTCTGTGAGGCTTTATCTGTGGTGCCATGTCTATCGCCTTTGCGAAATCTTCTCTCTTGAGATCAAGTGTAGCTACATAATCCCAGAAACCGGTCTTCTCAAATATAGCATTTACCCTGACATATCTGTGATCCTGGACAACCGCCATGATATATGTGGCAATTCCCACCTGGATTCCATGAAGCTGTGGCTGTTCAAGCATCTTGTCAAGTGCATGTGAGATCAGGTGTTCGCTTCCGGATGTCGGTGTGCTTCCGCCTGCAATCTCATTAGCAACACCGCTCATGGCAAGGGAATCGAGAAGCTCCTTCAGGAAGAGGTCATCCTTGATCGTCTCAAATGGTGTTCTGACGAAGCTGTTCACCGCCTTCTTCGCGATCATAACCGCGAAATCATTCATCTCTGAATATCCAAGGTCTGACTCGAAAAGCCAGTCGTAGAGAGATGTGATCTTGGATACCATGTCGCCGATTCCTGAGTAAAGGAATCTCTCCGGTGCAGACTTGATTATCTCCGTATCCGCTATGATTCCGTATGCCATCCTTGCAGGCACCGAGGTACGGCGTCCATTTACCATAAGTGATGCGCTGGCGCTTGAGAATCCGTCCGATGACGCCGATGTCGGAATACTTATAAAAGGAAGCTTTCTGAGATATGCCGCATACTTTGCCACATCAATAACCTTTCCTCCGCCGATACCCACGATCACCTGGGCCTTCGCATCTATATCAAATGCCAGCTTGATTATATCCTCTATATTGGTGGAATCCAGCTCTCTGTACTCCACAACTGTCACATTTTCCTTCTTCAGAGAATCCATGACCTGCTGTCCAAACATGTCTATGAGCCCATTCCCAAAATAAATAACAGCATTCTTCATCCCGGAAGCACTTATATATTTGCCCAGATCATTCAGGGTTCCCTTTCCGATCTTAAGAATGGTTGGTATTGCTATATGACTTCCTGCCATCTGTTTATCCTCCTAAATACATTTCTATCATTATACATTATATGATCAGCAAAAATAAACAGGACAATACACATTTTGTCTCATACCTTTACTTACCTTTCTAATTTCTAGCCATGTCTGCCTTATGCTGTTTTCATATCCTTTAAATTTCTTACAGCATCTTCATATTTTTACCCGAAAAACACATTTTCTACACAACTTCTCCAAAATTAGAACACATTTTCTCGGTATATTATTAAATGTAAACAGCGAGAGCGTAAGCGAGTTGTTTACATCCCCTTTTTCATAAACGACTGCAACACCCTCCCCTCACATAATGTAGTTGCAGTCACTCCCTTTTAATACAAAAAGAAGAGGCTGCCAGAGATGGCAGCCTTTTCTTTTTGTATTCAGATAATTTATAATTACTCACTTCTGAGCGCTATAACAGGATCCTTCTTAGCTGCAATTCTCGATGGGATAAGTCCTCCGATCAATGTCAGTATAACGCTGATGATTACCAGCATCGCTCCACCCTTCCAAGGAAGCGCCGATACACCGGCAACGTTGATATAACTCTCTATCACCTTACTGATCGGTATATTGATCAGCACCGTCACGCCGATTCCTATGAGTCCTGAGAAGAGACCTATGATAAATGTCTCCGCATTGAACACTCTTGAGATATCCTTCTTTGAAGCTCCTATGCTTCGCAGAATACCAATCTCCTTTGTTCTCTCAAGAACTGAGATATATGTGATTATTCCGATCATGATGGATGAAACTATCAATGAAATTGCCACAAATGCAATGAGTACATAAGTTATCGCGTTGATGATCTTGGTCACCGATGACAGCATGATTCCGATGTAATCAGTGTATGTGATCTCCTTGTCAGGATAATCCTCGTTGTACTTGTCTATAAGCTTTGTTATCTCGTCCTTATCCGCAAATTCTGCACAGTAGAGGTTGATGGAAGCCGGCTTTGCAAGCTCTGCATATCCAAGCTTTGACATGTTATCCTCATAAGTAGATGTTGACTCCTGGAAGAAACCGTAACCCTTGAGCATATCGAAGAGCTGATCCTTGGTCATGGACGCCATCTGTGCCTGCATGTCCTCAGTAACCTGACCTGAAGCCATAAGCTGCTGCATAACAGAATCCATATCCACATCATCCGCTGTCAGTTCCTTGCCATCTGAAAATGGCATTCCTGTGAACATGTCAGTATCAGGATTATCCATCTGAGCCTTAAGCACATCTGTCTTCTCGTTCTCTGAAACTATGTAATTGGCAAGCTCCGATGTGTAACCTATATATCCCGGCTGCATGGTAGTTGCATACGCTTTATCCGAAGCCCTGATTACTGCCGACACCTTTACTTCAAGGCCCCCGGCCACAGCAGACTTCAGAAAATCAGCATCAGAACTCATATCTGTGTATGTTCCATCATCATTCTTCTTGTACAGATCGCCCGGAAGCACAACCTTAAACTTGAGATTAAGAAGGTCATCGTATGTAAACACCATCTGCTCAAGCTCCGGTGCCTCTCCGCCAGCAAGTATGGTTGAAACCATATCGCTCAGTTCCTTTGAATCCCTAAGTCCAAGAGTATACAGTGTAAAATCACTTATCTCATTGTTCTTGTCGACGACAAGTACAACCTCGTTCTTATTCTCAGGCCAGTGTCCTGCCAGCACATCGTACTGCTGCTTGAGCAGAGTGTCGTTGTCAAGCATCTGTGTCCACATGTCCATTGACGATGAACCGTAGCTGAATGCCGACATGAAATCTGCCGTTGACTCCTGTGCCTCCGCCATACCTCCAAATCCCATATCTGTCATTGTGGTGCTTGGATTTACCTGGGCAACACCGCCATTTGCACTGTTCTCGTTAAACACATATAATGGTGTATCATATGTGTATGTTATATCACTTGTATACTTGGTGAAACCGTTTGCATCGTCTTCTATATAATTCTTAAATGACTCAAGGTCGTTCTCCTTCACATCTGACACCATGGACACGAGCATGTCTCCCATGATATCTCCCGAATATACCTTGTCCTCGCCAGCGTGATTGTGATCTGAATCCTCCTCGTTGTTACCTACCATCTTTGAGAGCAGCTCATCGTAATCCATCGCTTTCTTCGTTATCTGCACCGGATACGTGGCAAGCGTCTCCTCCTGCACATCGTTGATATACTTCTGAAATCCGGATGAAAGCGACAAGATAAGCGCTATTCCTATGATTCCTATACTTCCGGCAAATGCTGTTAAGAATGTCCTTCCTTTCTTGGTCATGAGGTTGTTCAGACTCAGCGAGAACGCTGTGAACATACTCATGGATGTCTTTCTAGGTTCATAACTTCCGTCATCCTCCTTTGCTTCATCCTCATCTGAGAATGGATTGGAGTCATCTATTATATTTCCATCGAGGAGCTTTACGATTCTTGTTGAATACTGCTGTGCCAACTCCGGGTTGTGCGTGACCATAATAACCAGCTTGTCCTTGGCTATCTCCTTGAGCAGTTCCATGATCTGAACACTTGTCTCTGTGTCAAGTGCACCCGTTGGCTCATCCGCCAACAGAATATCCGGATCGTTTATGAGTGCTCTGGCGATGGCAACTCTCTGCATCTGTCCACCGGACATCTGGTTTGGTTTCTTGTGAATCTGATTTTCCAGACCGACCTTCTCCAGAACCTCCTTCGCTCTCTTTCTTCTCTCTGCCTTTGATACTCCTGACAAAGTGAGCGCAAGCTCTACATTTGACAATACCGACTGGTGCGGTATCAGATTGTAGCTCTGGAATACGAATCCGACTGAATTGTTTCTATATGAATCCCAGTCTCTTGACTTGAAATCCTTTGTCGACTTGCCATTGATAACCAGATCTCCACTGGTGTACTGATCCAGTCCGCCCACTATGTTCAGAAGCGTTGTCTTTCCACAACCCGACTGACCAAGTATGGACACGAACTCATTTCTTCTGAAGTTCACAGATACACCCTTGAGCGCCTGAACAACTTCATCACCAGTATGGTAATCCTTCACGATGTTCTTAAGCTGAAGCATTACGTCCTCCCTTTTTAAGATTATATTGTGCAAAAGCATAGTAAGGTGCTTTGCGCCACGTCTGTGTGCATACACATAACGTATTATGTTCTATATGCATTACACTTTGATAGTTTTGTCATTATTACTGGCAAATCATAGCATTTAATTTTTTTCAATGCAATTAAGGCGGGCTATTCTTTATAAATGTTTTATTTTTTTCATTTCTATCGATAAGTTCAAACTAACTATATGTTGAACTTTTGGCTAAAAATTCTTTTATTTTCTTATTATATGGGGTATAATCAGCGTAAGTGGGTACGTTGTATCCAAATATAATTTTACGGAGGATTTTACAAATGTTAGTTTCAGCAACAGAAATGTTAAAGAAAGCTAAGGCTGGTCACTACGCAGTAGGACAGTTCAACATCAACAACCTTGAGTGGACAAAGGCTGTTCTCCTCACAGCTCAGGAGCTTCAGTCACCTGTTATCCTTGGTGTTTCAGAGGGCGCTGGAAAGTATATGACAGGATTTGAGACAGTTGCAGCAATGGTTAAGGCTATGGATGAGTCACTTGGAATCACAGTTCCTGTAGCTCTTCACCTTGATCACGGAACATACGAAGGATGCTACAAGTGTGTTAAGGCTGGATTTACTTCAATCATGTTCGATGGTTCACACTATCCATTCGAGGAGAACCTTGCTAAGTCAACAGAGCTCGTTAACGTAGCTCATCAGCTTGGCCTCTCAATCGAGTGTGAGGTTGGTTCTATCGGTGGTGAGGAAGACGGAGTTATTGGTATGGGCGAGTGCGCTGATCCAGCGGAGTGCAAGACTATCGCTGATCTCGGCGTTGATATGCTTGCTGCTGGTATCGGTAACATCCATGGTAAGTACCCAGCTAACTGGAAGGGACTTAGCTTTGAGACACTTGATGCTATCCAGCAGAAGACAGGCGTTATGCCATTAGTTCTTCACGGTGGTACAGGTATCCCAGCTGACATGATCAAGAAGGCTATTTCACTTGGCGTTTCAAAGATCAACGTTAACACAGAGTGCCAGTTATCATTCGCAGATGCTACAAGAAAGTACATCGAGGCTGGTAAGGATCTTGAGGGCAAGGGATTTGATCCTAGAAAGCTTCTCGCTCCTGGTTTCGAGGCTATCAAGGCTACTGTTAAGGAGAAGATGGAACTCTTCGGATCAGTTGGTAAGGCTAACGACTAATTCTTTAACAGAACAATTAACAAATGTAACGATAAACTGTTCGACAGCTTTCGGACAAGTATCGCTCACGTAAACTTAAAGGAACCCCATCACAGCTTGTATAAGCCATGATGGGGTTCTTATTTTTATATCATACATTCTACTAATATTAATTGTCTAATCCTGATTCTCTGCCTTGTCCTTCTTCCTGCTGATCGTCCACCATATAGGAACTGATATCAGCATGAAAAGTGCCGCTGCCACGCTGATCCATGCACCGACTCCGAGTCTTGCATTTGCCGCTGCATCTAGCTTTCCAAGATCTATCAATGACAGAACAAATTCAAATATCAATATTCCGCCAACAATTATAGATATAACAAGGTCTGCTATATAACAGCCTGCCTTGTTGATAAATGCACAGATCACGTCTGCTATGATAACTACCGCCACAACAAGCATGGATAATATATTTATACCAAACACTCCAACTATGCTTCTGGCATCTGTACCCATATATGCATAAGGAATAAATACTGATACAACAGCCATGATAATACCGATCAGGTTTAACACATTAGGTACATGTGTAGAGCCCTTCTTCACATCACCAGGTATGTTCTGCCTGTTCTCATATCCCATATAACCCATAGGGTTGTTGTATGGCGTTGGCTGTACCGGCTGGCCGTACTGCGACTGTGGCTGGTATGGCTGCTGGGTTGGCTGACCATACTGTGGCATCTGCTGGTATGGTGGCTGCATTGGCTGTACGCCCTGGCTATACTGTGCCTGTGGCTGATATGGCTGCTGTACCGGCTGACCATACTGCTGCATCTGCTGGTATGGTGGCTGCATTGGCTGTGCACCCTGGCTATACTGTGCCTGTGGCTGATATGACTGCTGCGCTGGCTGTTCATACCGCGGCTGATATGGCTGCTGAGCTGACTGCGCTCCCTGACCATTCTGTGCCTGACTTTGCTCAGCCATCACAGCTTTTTCCTGCTCCACATTCTGCTCAGAAGTCGACCCGCCATCAACTCCGTCAATATCTTCTACTCTATTCTGTTCATCCATGTTGTCATCTACCTCCGATGTAATTATTCGACACATCCCTTACATGCCGAGATACCTCTTCAGATACTGTCCTGTATACGACTTAGGTATCTTTGCTACCTCCTCCGGAGTTCCTCTGGCAATGACTGTTCCACCGCCAGCACCTCCTTCAGGTCCCATGTCAATAATATAATCTGCGGTCTTGATAACGTCAAGATTATGTTCGATAACCACCACTGTATTGCCGCCTTCACTGAGCCTTCTGAGTATATCCACAAGCCTGTGAACATCAGCAAAATGAAGTCCGGTGGTTGGCTCGTCAAGCACATATATAGTCTTTCCCGTTCCACGTCTTGACAGCTCAGTTGCAAGTTTGATTCTCTGTGCCTCTCCTCCTGACAAAGTGGTGGACGGCTGTCCAAGCTTGATATATCCGAGTCCCACATCACGGAGAGTCTCTATCTTCCTCAGTATCCTTGGCACATTTGCAAAGAACTCACATGCCTCGTCAACTGTCATGTCAAGGACTTCATTGATACTCTTGCCCTTGTACTTGACCTCCAGAGTCTCCCTGTTATATCTCTTTCCTCCGCACACTTCACATGGCACATATATATCTGGCAGGAAGTGCATCTCTATCTTGATTATTCCATCTCCTCGACACGCCTCGCATCGTCCACCAGATACATTGAAGCTGAATCTTCCCTTACCGTAACCTCTTGCCTTGGCATCCTTGGTTCCAGCAAACAAATCCCTTATCAGGTCAAACGTACCTGTGTAGGTAGCCGGATTGGATCTCGGCGTTCTACCTATAGGTGACTGGTCTATATTGATAATCTTATCCAAAGCATCATAACCGATGATATGGTCATGCTTTCCTGCTTTAATCCTGCTCTTGTTGAGTCTTCTCGCCAGCTTCTTGTACAAGATCTCATTTACCAGAGAACTCTTTCCTGAACCAGACACACCCGTCACACATGTCATGATTCCAAGTGGTATGTCCACATCTATATGCTTGAGATTGTTCTCATAAGCATTCTTGACAGTGAGCCATCCGGTTGGCTTTCTCCTCACATCCGGAACCTCTATCTTCTTCCTGCCACTTAAGTAGTCACCGGTGATAGAATTCTCACATTTCATAATATCATCAGCCGTACCCTCAGCTACCACATATCCACCATTTGCACCGGCTCCCGGTCCTATATCTATAATGTGATCCGCCGCCCTCATGGTATCCTCGTCGTGCTCTACAACGATAAGCGTATTTCCAAGGTCTCTCAGATTCTTGAGCGCTGCTATCAGCTTGTCATTGTCCCTCTGGTGAAGTCCGATACTTGGCTCATCCAGAATATATGCAACTCCGACCAGACCTGAACCTATCTGCGTGGCAAGTCTTATTCTCTGTGCCTCTCCACCTGAGAGCGTGCTTGTACCTCTACTCAGACACAGATAGTCAAGTCCCACATCAATAAGAAAATGCAGTCTCGACCTGATCTCCTTGAGTATGGCCGCACCTATCATCTTCTGTCTGTCAGTGAGTTCCAGATCCTTCATAAACTTTGCAAGTTCTGTGATAGGAAGCTCTGTAAGTTCGGCAATATTCTTATCTCCAACTGTAACAGCAAGGGCTGTCGGCTTAAGTCTCTTACCACCACAGACCTCACACGGAGTTACAGTCATGAATGTCTCATACTCGGCCTTTGTGGACTCCGCAGATGTCTCCCTGTATCTTCTGGCAACACTCTTTATGAGTCCCTCAAATGTTATATCATACACTCCCTCCCCGCGCTGTCCTTTATAATGCACCTTAACCGGGCGAGAGTTCTTTCCATATAATAAGAGATCTTTTATATCCTGTGGATAATCCTGAAATGGCGTATCAAGAGAGAATCCATACTCCGCACTGAGTGCCCTGAGTATGGCATTGGAATAGCTCTTGCCATCATTGCACGACTGCCATCCCAGAACCACAATTGCTCCATCATTTATCGACAAACTCTGATCGGGTATCATAAGATCCGGATCAAATTCCATCTTGAAGCCAAGACCTGCACATGTCGGGCATGCGCCAAATGGATTGTTGAACGAAAAGCTTCTCGGCTCTATCTCATCTATGCTGATTCCGCAATCCGGGCATGAAAAGCTGTCTGAGAAATTGATAATGGTATTCTCCTTCTGAACACCATTCTCATCCCTCTCCCCAATCACCTCAATCTTCATAAGCCCCTCTGCAAGCTGAAGTGCGGTCTCTATGGAATCTGTGAGTCGCCTCTCCACATCCTGTCTTACAACCAGACGATCGACGACTATATCTATACTGTGCTTCTTGTTCTTATCGAGCTTTATCTCCTCCGACAGCTCATACATGCTGCCATCGACAACCACTCTGACAAATCCGCTCTTCTTTGCCTTCTCCAGCAGCTTTACATGCTCTCCCTTTCGGCCTCTGACCACAGGCGCAAGCACCATGAACTTTGTCCTCTCAGGTAGCTTCATGATCTCATCCACCATCTGATCAACCGTCTGTCTGCTTATGACCTTACCACAGTTCGGGCAGTGTGGTATTCCCACTCTGGCATAGAGAAGTCTGAAATAGTCGTATATCTCAGTGACAGTGCCAACTGTGGATCGAGGATTTCTGTTTGTTGACTTCTGATCTATGGAGATTGCAGGGGAAAGTCCCTCTATCTTGTCCACGTCCGGCTTCTCAGCCTGTCCAAGGAACTGTCTCGCATAGGAGGACAGCGACTCCATGTATCGTCTCTGTCCCTCCGCATATATCGTGTCAAATGCCAGTGAAGACTTACCTGATCCCGAAAGTCCTGTCACGACAACAAATTTGTCCCTTGGAATCTTGACATTGATATTCTTCAAATTATTTTCACGTGCGCCCTCAATAGTAATATACTTCCTGTCAATATTCCTGCTGGCGTTGAAATAATCATCATCTTTCATGCTCGCATCCGTTGTATTCTCCAGATGCTCACTTCGTTCATAATTCTTATTGTCTTCCATCTTGATTTAACCTTTTCTCTTTATCATTTATATTTGTTATATCTTAATTATCTACCCTGCATCCATCTATTCTTTATCATAATCTCTCAGTGCCGCCTTATACACCTTGAGCTGATCCCTGATCTCTGCCGCCACCTCAAAGTTGAGGTCTGCTGCCGCCATATTCATCTTCTTAGTCAGCTTGGCGATAACCTTCTGAAGCTCCTTCTTCGTCATGGACTCAGCGTCCTTATCCTCCTCTGGAAGTTCCTCCTTCTTCACCTCTATGGTTATGAGATCCCTTATGCTCTTCTCTATAGTCTTAGGGGTTATTCCATGTTCCTCATTATACTTCTGCTGTATCTCACGACGTCTGCTCGTCTCATCGAGGGCATACTTCATAGAACCCGTGATAGTATCCGCATACATGATGACATGTCCATCCACATTTCGGGCTGCTCTTCCTATGGTCTGGATGAGTGATGTCTCCGATCTCAGGAAACCTTCCTTATCAGCATCCAGTATTGCCACCAGAGTGATCTCCGGTATATCAAGTCCCTCTCTCAGAAGGTTGATTCCAACAAGCACATCAAATACGCCAAGACGGAGATCTCTCACTATCTCAACCCTCTCCATAGTGTCTATATCCGAATGCAGATATTTCACCTTTATATCATTATCCCTCATATAGCTGGTGAGATCTTCAGCCATACGCTTGGTAAGTGTTGTTACAAGCACCTTGTGTCCCTGCTCAGTCTCCTTGCGGACCTCTTTCAGCAGATCATCTATCTGTCCCTCAACCGGTCTGACCTCAACCGGCGGATCCAGAAGTCCCGTAGGTCTGATGATCTGTTCAGCCATGAGCATCTGGTGCTCCTCCTCGTATTTGCCCGGTGTGGCTGATACAAACATGACCTGATCAAGCTTCTGCTCAAATTCCGAGAAGTTGAGCGGCCTGTTGTCAAGTGCAGATGGAAGCCTGAATCCATAGTCAACCAGATTCATCTTACGGGATCGGTCTCCCGAATACATCGCGCCAACCTGAGGCACAGTCATATGTGACTCATCTATAATAAGAAGAAAGTCATCATCAAAGAAATCCAGCAGTGTGCTCGGCGTCTCTCCGGCTGATCTTCCAGCCAGCGGACCGGAATAGTTCTCTATACCAGAGCAAAATCCAGTCTCTCTCATCATCTCCATATCAAAGTTAGTTCTCTCCTCGATACGCTGTGCCTCGATGAGTTTATCCTTTGACTTGAAGTAAGCAACTCTGTCCTTGAGCTCCGCCTCTATCCTCTTCAGCGCCTTCTCCATCTTCTCCTGTCCAACCACATAGTGAGATGCCGGAAACAGGCATGTATATGTCAGATCTCTCTTTCCCTCTCCGGTGAGCGGATCAAACTCTGTGATCCTGTCTATCTCATCCCCGAAGAATTCTATCCTTATTCCATCGTCAAATGTTGACACAGGAATTATCTCAAGTACATCCCCGCGCACTCTGAACGTACCTCTCTGCAGATCCATGTCATTCCTGTCATACTGTATATCTGTCAGTTCATCGATGACCTGATCTCTGTCCTTTATCATGCCAACTCTGAACGACAACATCTGATTCCTGTACTCGTCCGGATCACCGATGCCATATATACACGATACAGATGCAACCACTATGACATCTTTTCTGTCTATGAGTGCTGCTGTGGCGCTATGTCTCATCCGGTCAATATCGTCATTAATAGACGAATCCTTTGCAATATAGGTATCCGTAGACGCCACATATGCTTCCGGCTGATAATAATCGTAGTATGATACAAAATACTCCACCGCATTGTTCGGGAAAAATTCTTTCATCTCCCCATAAAGCTGCGCCGCCAGAGTCTTGTTATGTGCTAGTATCAGTGTTGGCTTATTAAGCTGCTGTATAACATTCGCCATGGTAAATGTCTTACCAGATCCGGTTACACCGAGCAGCGTCTCGAACTGATTGCCTTCCTGAAAACCCTTTACCAATTTTTCTATTGCCTCCGGCTGATCTCCGGTGGGCTTGTATTCCGATACCAATTCAAAATGATCCATAAAAGTCTCCTACTCTAGGCTAAAACCTGCATCTATTATATCGAACATTAGTTCCCATATCAAGTAAAAACACGGCAGTTGCTCAAGTTTATTTATGCCCTGAACAACTGCCACTATACTTCATCTGTTTGCTCACAACACCTTCTATACCGCTAGTTCATCCCTACCCAGGCTTATCTCATAGCAGCCTTTCTCATCGACAGTCACCACGACTCTCTCAAATCCTGTGTAAAATCTTAATATATACAGATCATCTGCCCTTGAGATAACCACCTCAGCATTCATCTCCGCAAGATCTGTCATATTGTCTTTCAGCACACCCTCGCTGACTCTGATGATCTGTCTCTCCTTCTCCACCTGTCTCTTCTCCTGAAGCTCCTTATAATAAAGGAAGAGATTCTCCTCCAACGCCTTTGATCTGCAGCTGCATCTGTGAAAATAGCTGCCGATGATCATGTAAAGCATGTATGCTGTCTCCTGCTGTCTGTGTGATGTCTTTTCTGTAAATGAATATCTCATAATCGTTACCTCCATAATGAAAAAATAAACCTAAAATAAATCTACAAAATGTTGTCAATGTGTTATCTGAAGCTTCACCAGCTCACACCTCCATGGTGCCTGCTCCTCGGTCTGTCATTTTTCAGCCGACGACAGTCGCTGTGTCCGTATTCTTTGCTGCCCCGGATACCGGGCAGATGCATATTCAGTTTTCATTTGAAATCTGCCCCATGCCCAAAAGGCAACAAAAAAAGAGTCATGATCGCAGACTTGTAGCACTTGCTACTCATCATGTTTTCAAACTCTTCTACTTAAAATATGATTTATTCAATTTTCATTATGGATATCAGCAATCGCTGATGTATATGTTATATCAAAAACTAACTGAGGTGTCAACATATTTATAAATATATCTATAAAACACAAGAGAGCCAGATTTCTCCGACTCTCTTAAATATGCATCCACAAATGCATACCCCAATTAGTATCTATAATTTCCTACCTTATCGCATCCTTCATGCTCTTCACATAATCTCTCACATAAGGCACACAGTCCTTGCCGTACTGGGCACACAGCTTGACGATGGCTGAACCGACAATGACACCATCTGACTTTTCCGCCATCTGCTTTGCCTGCTCAGGTGTGGATATTCCGAAACCTACAGCGCAAGGGATGTCCTTCGCCTTCTTCACCAGATCGACCATTGCTCCTATGTCTGTGGTAATCTTGGTTCTGGTTCCGGTTACACCGAGTGATGACACGCAGTATACAAATCCACTCGCATCATTTGCGATCATGGATATTCTCTCATGGGATGTAGGTGCGATGAGTGAAATGAGATCCACATCATACTGCTTACAGATTCCATCAAACTCGTCCTTCTCCTCGTAAGGAATGTCAGGAAGGATCAGACCGTCTATGCCAATCTCCCTGCATGTGCTGATGAATCTCTCCGAACCGTACGAGAACACGACATTTGCATATGTCATGAACACCATAGGTATTGTCACTTTCTTGCGTAGCTTTCTCACAAGGTCAAATACCTTGTCTGTCGTCACGCCGCCTGCAAGCGCTCTTATATTTGCGCCCTGAATGACCGGACCCTCGGCTGTCGGGTCTGAGAATGGGATTCCCAGCTCTATAAGGTCTGCACCGGCCTCCACCATTGCGTATACTACCTCCTCTGTCACATCCAGCGACGGATCGCCACATGTCACAAATGGTATAAATGCTTTTCCATGCTCAAATGCTTTTGATATATTACTCATGAAGATCCTCCCCTCTGTATCTTGCGATGGCTGCAACGTCCTTGTCACCACGTCCTGATACATTGATCACTATTATTTTATCCTTGTCCATTGTAGGTGCCAGCTTCATGGCGTAAGCCACAGCGTGTGCGCTCTCTATCGCAGGGATGATTCCCTCGATCCTTGACAGATACTCAAATGCATCCACAGCCTCGTCATCTGTGATCGCCACATACTCTGCACGTCCGATGTCGTGAAGGTATGCATGCTCAGGTCCGATTCCCGGGTAGTCAAGTCCCGCTGAGATCGAATGTACAGGTGCGATCTGACCAAATTCATCCTGACAGAAGTAGGACTTCATGCCGTGGAATATACCAAGCTTTCCGGTTGCGATGGTTGCCGCTGTCTCAAATGTATCAACACCTCTGCCTGCTGCCTCACAGCCGATCAATCTGACGCTCTCGTCAGGTATGAAATCATAGAAAGCTCCGATGGCATTTGAACCGCCGCCCACACATGCCATGACGACATCAGGAAGTCTTCCCTCCTTCTCCATGAGCTGTGCCTTGATCTCTTTACTGATCACAGCCTGGAAATCACGAACGATCTCAGGGAAAGGATATGGTCCCATGACTGAGCCGAGTACATAGTGTGTGTCATCGATCCTGCTTGTCCACTCACGAAATGCCTCGGATACAGCATCCTTCAGTGTGGCTGTTCCTGTCTTTACCGGATGAACCTTTGCACCCAGAAGTCTCATTCTGTACACGTTGAGAGCCTGTCTGATCGTGTCCTCCTCGCCCATGTATATCTCACACTCCATGCCCATCATGGCTGCAACTGTAGCTGTTGCAACACCGTGCTGTCCGGCACCGGTCTCCGCGATAACTCTTGTCTTGCCCATTCTCTTGGCAAGGAGCATCTGTCCGATTACGTTGTTGATCTTGTGCGCTCCTGTGTGGTTCAGATCCTCTCTCTTGAGGTAGATCTTTGCACCGCCCAGATCCTTTGTCATTCTCTCCGCATAGTAAAGTCTGCTAGGTCTTCCCGCATACTCGTTGAGCATCTCTGTGAGTTCTCTGTTGAACTCCGGATCATCCTTATATTTCTTGTATGCCTCTTCCAGCTCCAGCATCGCATTCATCAGAGTCTCTGGAATATACTGGCCGCCGTGAACGCCAAATCTGCCTTTTGACATATGTTTTTCCTCCTGTTTTTGTCTTCTCAGATATATTTTCAAATGTAATTTCTACACTTTTGTATTGTGTTTCTTCTATATAATATGTTACTCGCCTCTAAGTTCCGCAAACAACTTCTTCTTGTCGGGACTTCTCATAAATGTCTCACCTATGAGCACCGCATCAGTTCCATTTGCCTTGAGCCTGTCTATGTCCTCTTTTGCCTTGATTCCACTCTCAGACACATACACCATCTTCTGGGGTGCTAAAGTGTCAGCCGCAGCTCCTGTATCAGTGACAGGTACCTCCGTCCCCATATGGGTGGCTGGCACCGTATCCGGTATCAGCTTTCTAAGACGAACGCTGTTCATGATGTCCACCGTAAATGTTCTGAGATCTCTGTTGTTCACTCCGATGATGCCGGCTCCGCAGGCTATCGCCCGTCTGACCTCATCCTCATCGTGAGCCTCAACCAGAGCCGACATCCCAAGTTCATGCGCAAGCTGCAGGTATAATCCAAGCTGCTCGTCATCCAGTATTGCGCAAATCAAAAGCACCGCCGAGGCTCCTATGACCTTTGCCTCATATATCATATACTCGTCAACTGTAAAATCCTTCCTCAGCAGCGGTATATTTACCTCCTTCTTTATATCCATCAGGAACTGATTGCTTCCCTGGAAATAAAACGGCTCAGTGAGCACCGATATGGCTGAAGCACCAGCCGCCTCATATTCCTTTGCGATCTCAACATAGGGAAAGTCCGGTGCGATAAGCCCCTTGGAAGGCGATGCCTTCTTGACCTCACAGATAAACGATATTCCATCCGCTGCCAGATTATCCCTAAATGGGAACTTACTATATGGGCTGCTGCCGTTATCCGTCTCTCTGGCAACTATATCAAGTGCCTGTCTCTTCATCTCCTCAAGAGGAACTTTTTTCTTCTGCTCCGCCACACGTTCCTTTGTCTTTGCATCTATCTCATCTAATATCATCTCTTACCTCTCTATACAACTTTCTATCATAGTCTGCGATAAAACTTATCTACTCATTTGTCAGTCTTACAAATGCATCAAGCGTCTCAGCAGCCTTGCCACTGTCGATCACGTCCTCTGCAACCTTGATTCCATCCGCTATGGAATCTGCCTTGCCTGCGATGTAGATACAAGCTGCTGCGTTCAGTACAACTGCATTTCTCTTGGCTCCTTTGATCTTGCCTGACAGGATATCGCGGGTAATCTGCGCGTTTTCCTCAGGATCGCCGCCCACCAGATCCTCCTTGCTGCATCTCTCAAATCCGAAATTCTCTGGCTTGATCTCGTACTTTGTGATCTCGCCATCTTTGATCTCTGCAACTGTTGTAGGTGCGCTCATGGATATCTCATCCAGACAATCCTGTCCGTATACGACAAGTCCCCGTTTTACGCCAAGACCAACAAGTACAGGAGCCATCTGATCAACAAGCTCCTCCTTGTATACTCCCATGATCTGCATCTGAGCCTTTGCCGGGTTGGTAAGAGGACCAAGGATATTGAATACTGTCGGTATTCCAAGTGCCTTTCTGACCGGACCTGCATATTTCATCGCCTTATGATATACCTGGGCAAACATAAAGCTCATGTTGCACTCAGCGAGAACCTTGCCCATCTTTTCAGGTGATATGGAGATATTTACACCAAGAGCCTCAAGTACATCCGCTGCGCCACTCTTGCTCGATACGCTTCTGTTGCCGTGCTTTGCAATCGGTACTCCGGCCGCTGCTGCAACTATACCACTCGTTGTCGATATATTAAATGAATTCGCACAATCTCCGCCTGTTCCCACGATCTCAAGAACATCTATTCCGTCATGTGGAAGAGACTCCGCATGGTCTCTCATTCCATTTGCACTGGCTGTTATCTCGTCAAGCGTCTCGCCCTTCATGTGAAGCGCTGTGAGATATCCCGCCGTTGTCTCTCCCGGCACCTGTCCACTGAATATCTCATCCATGCTGGCATATGCCTCATCGTATGTAAGATCCTGTCCTGCTGCTACCTTCTTAAGAGTTTCCTGTATCATCGCCATATCCTCCTTATTTTATATCTCTAAAAAATTTCTGAGCATTATCTTGCCCTTCGGTGTCAATATCGACTCCGGATGGAACTGAACTCCATATACCTCATAATTCCTGTGTTTTACTGCCATGATCTCTCCATCCTCCGTCCTGGCTGTGACCTCCAGACATTCAGGGAAATTCTCATCTGCTGCTGCCAGTGAATGATATCTTGCAACCTGTATCTTGCTCTGAAGTCCTCTGAACAATCTGCAGTTCAGATCCACATCAACCAGCGACATCTTTCCATGCATAAGTTTCTTTGCATATGTGACTGTCGCACCATATGTCTCACAAATCGCCTGATGTCCGAGACACACACCGAGGATTGGTACTTTTCCTGCAAAATATCTCACCGCTTCCTCACACATTCCCGCATCCGAAGGTCTTCCGGGTCCCGGTGAGATGATTATGTGATCCGGATTCATCGCCTCGATCTCCTCACAGGTGAACTCATCATTTCTTATAACCTTTATATCCGGATTTATTGCCCCCACAAGCTGATACAGGTTGTAGGAGAAGCTATCATAATTATCTATAAGTATTGTCATTTATTTTGTCCTCCTTATATGTATTGTGCATGCGCATGAAAGGCGCTCATTGTGAGTGCTGTCGTAACTGCCTTTGCCTTGTTGATACATTCCTGGAACTCATTTTCCGGAACACTGTCTGCGACGATTCCCGCTCCCGATCTGACAAATACTTTGTCGCCTTTTTTGTATGCGATCCTTATGGCTATACATGTATCAAGATTTCCTGTGAAATCTATGTATCCTATGGCACCGCCATATATTCCTCTCTTGTTGTCCTCCAGCTCATTGATGATCTGACACGCTCTGATCTTCGGTGCTCCTGAGAGGGTTCCGGCCGGAAGTACCGCATCCACGGCTGACAGCTCATCGTATCTGCTGTCGTCGATCTCCCCCCTGACTGTTGAACCTATATGCATTACATGTGAGTACCTCTGAACCTTCATGTACTGCTCAACCTCAACAGTTCCGAACTTGCTTATCTTACCAAGATCATTTCTTCCGAGATCCACCAGCATGTTGTGCTCCGCCAGCTCCTTCTCATCCGCCATAAGTCCGGCCTCAAGTCTCATATCCTCTTCCTTTGTCTTTCCCCTCGGTCTCGTTCCAGCAAGAGGAAATGTGTGAAGCATGCCATTTTCAAGCTTTACCAGTGTCTCAGGCGATGCGCCCGCAACCTCTATCTGGTCGCCGCTGAAGTAGAACATATACGGAGAAGGATTTGTGCTTCTGAGAACCCTGTATGTATTGAACAGTGAACCCTCCATCTCAGCCTCAAGTCTGTTGGACAGAACCACCTGGAAGATATCTCCCTCGAATATGTACTTCTTTGCCCTCTCGACCATGCTGCAATATTTTTCTTTATTGAACAGAGGCTTGAAATCACTCTTCATCTTAACTGGCTCTATCTCAGCCATCTCTCCGTCGAGGATTAGCTTCTTCATATCTTCTATGTCAGCAAGTGCCTTTGCATATCCGGCTTCTATATCGGACGTGTCAGCATTTGCAATGAGGATCAGCTTTGACTTGAAATTGTCAAATGCTATGACCTTGTCAAAGAGCATGAGATCCAGATCCTGAAATTCCTCATCGTCATCGGCATCGATCACAAGCTTCTTCTCGCTGTACTTTATATAATCATATGAGAAGTAACCGACAAACCCGCCTGTAAATGTTGGAAGTCCTTCTATTTTCGGACTCTTGTAATCCTTGAGAATCTCTCTTATGAATACCTCAGGATGAATGTCATCCGCTTCCTTTATCACATTTCCATCTATATCCTTGAGCTGTATGTGCCCATTCATGCATGTGACATCAAGCTTTGGATTATAACCAAGAAATGTGTAGCGTCCCCACACCTCCTGATTCTCCACGCTCTCAAGTATGTAACAGTGCTCATTCGCCGCTTTCAGCTTTCTGAGTAAGTTGATAGGTGTGATCACATCCGATAACATCTCGCAGCACACCGGAACCATCCTATATCCGTCTGCCGCATATTTCTTTGCCTCGTTAAGTTCTGGTCTTATCATGTCTTATCCTCCTTGCCAATTAATATAAAAAAACCACAGGACATAAAAAAAATTCCTTATCCTACAAACATTAGGACAAGAAATCTAATCTCCTGCGGTGCCACCTAATTTCATCAATAAATAAAAAAAAATATATATAAATAATTTATATATATTTATATATATCGATGCCCTCGACCATATACAATCATATATGTACCTTCTATAACGGTAGGTCTCCGTCTCCCCTACTTGAATCTCAAATCTTTCGGTTTGCCCTCACAAGTCCATTCACCTGCACTCCCATCGCTGCAATCACACCACCTGCAACTCTCTGAACATGTTATATGCCGCTACTCCTCTTGATCAACGGTTTATCTTATATTTGTAACCATAATGCGCTTTCCTAGTAAATTTGTCAAGATTAATTTTTCAAGTTTCTGTCATATTTTCACTTGTTTTTTACTGTTTACCGCATATTTACTGGACTTTTTCCACTTATCATTTATTTTATACTTTCTTAATTATTTCCTGATTGACTTCTTCACCCAACTGAAATATCCTAGGGGACGGATGGGACAGGTACCTCCGTCCCCACGATGAACGACGGAGTTTTCATCGGATTTTATAAAGTTATCAACATTAAGGAGTAGTTATGAACACAAGTACAATTTCTTCAAATTCCGAAGAGAGGATGGGCACGGCGCCGATATTTAAACTTATGCTCTCCATGGGCATTCCAACATTTGTGGCGCAGCTCATCAATCTCTTATACAACATAGTGGACAGAATATACATAGGACATATCCCCGAGGTAGGCGCAGCATCCCTCACCGGAATCGGACTGTGTCTCCCGATCATCACCCTTGTAAGTGCATTCAGCGTGTTCGTGGGCGCGGGCGGAGCACCTCTGGCTTCCATTGCTCTCGGTAAAGACGACAGGGACAAGGCACAGCGCATCCTGTCAAATGGCGTAACCCTGCTCATCATATTTACAGTTATTGTTATGGCTGTCATCTACACATTGAAGAAACCGCTTCTGTATTTCTTCGGTGCCAGCGATGCCACCTATCCACATGCCGATGACTATCTGAGCATTTACCTTATAGGCACTATATTTGTCATGATCACCACCGGACTGAACACATTTATCACAGCCCAGGGACAGTCAAAGACCGCCATGTTTTCTGTGCTCATAGGAGCCATATTCAACATCATCCTCGATCCGATATTCATATTTGCACTGAACCTCGGAATCAAGGGTGCGGCCATAGCGACCGTCATATCCCAGGCGATAAGTGCGGCATGGGTTATCAGATTTCTGACATCCGACAAGGCTAGTCTTCGCATATCAGCGCAGATGATGCGTCCACAAGGCAAGCTGATCCTGTCAATTGCAGCTCTCGGTGTGTCACCATTTATCATGCAGGTCACGGAGAGCCTTATAACCATCGTGTTCACTCACGGGCTCCAGAAGTACGGCGATGACCTGTACGTGGGATCATTCACCATACTCCAAAGTATCATGCAGATTATATTTATCCCGATGAGCGGTTTCTCTCAGGGAGTCCAGCCCATCATCGGCTACAACTACGGCAAGGGCAACGTGGACAGAGTGAAGAAGACATGTACCATACTGATAACCATGTCCATCATAGTGTCATTTGTCCTGGCTGGGGCCGCATTCCTGTTTCCGTCCGTGGCTGCCGGAATATTTACATCAGATGAAGCACTCAAGGCACTCTGTGCAAAAGTTCTTCCGATATACATATTCGGAATGATGTTCTTTGGCATACAGAACGGATGTCAGCAGTCCTTCATATCCATGGGACAAGCAGGCAAATCCCTTATATTTGCACTGCTGAGAAAGGTCATACTGATAATCCCACTCGCGATCATCCTGCCATACTGCACGCACTCAGTCATGAGTATTTACTACGCCGAGCCTATCAGCGACATAGTGTCCGCATTCTCATGCGGCGCAACATTCATGCTGACATTTAAGTCAATGATGAAAGGTGCAGGGAAGAAGTAACCCTCCTCATTTTCCTTCTCAGCAACACCATGCCCACCACGCACGACACGATCTCCGTGATCGGGAATGCCCACCATATCAGTGATACATCCGCCTGACCGCCTCTGACCAGAGCCGCAAATGCTCCGGCAAGCGGCAGGATGATTATCAACTGTCTGAGCAGCGATATCACAAGCGATTCCACACCGCCTTCAAGGGCCTGATATATTCCCTGAAATGCAACATTTACCCCGGCAAATACGAAACTTAGGGAGATTATCCTCATAGCGTCTATAAAATACACTCTGGACTGTCCCGCATTAAAAAGTCCGGCAAATGCAGCTGGAAACAGCTCTGTCACAGCCATTCCAAACACCATCAGCACTATTGTGTAGATTATTCCATACTTAATCGCATCATTTATCCTCTTTCTGTCACCCATTCCATAGCTGTATGCCGTGATCGGGGTGATCGCATCCCTGAGTCCAAATGCGAGAAACAGCACAAACTGCTGAACCTTGTAGAACAGACCATATGCAGTCTGCGCCGACTGGTTAAACTTGAGAATGAGATTCAGCGCGTATACCATGATGGACATAAGTGCCTGGGCTATGATGGCCGGGAGTCCTATGGCATATATTCCCCGGATGATTCTCCAGTCAGGCTTCATGTATGCACATCCATGTTCAAATTCCTTATTAAGTCTCAGATGGAACACGCACAGCAGAACCGCAGACGCTATCTGACCTATAATAGTCGCATAGGCGGCTCCTCTGACACCCATCTCAGGAAATGGTCCCACTCCGTATATGAGAAGCGGATCAAGTATGATGTTTATGACAGCTCCCATCACCTGACCTATCGTTGAATACATGGATCTGCCAGTTGCCTGAAGCAGCTTCTCAAACATCGAGAAGAATATTATTCCAAATGAATACACACAGCATATTCTTAGATAATCCACAGCCATCTCTGTGACCTGCGTGTCCATAGTCTGTGAGACTATATAAGTCCTCACTCCCAATATTCCAAATAACAAACACACCACATATATTACAGCACCGAGAAACAGACTGTTGCCAGCCACCTTGGCAGCTCTTTCCTTATCACCCTGACCAAGGGTTCTGGCAATAAACGCATTTGTGCCGACTCCCGTGCCTATGCCCAGAGCAACCATGAGCATCTGCACCGGAAATACCAGCGTGAGGGCATTTAACGCGGCCTCACTTCCCACCTTCATATTTCCCACAAATGCGCTGTCTACGATGTTGTACACCGCCTGAAGCGCCATGGAAAGAATCATAGGAATACCCATCTGGATCATCAGCTTTCCAACTGGCATATCTTTCATCTTATTTCTCTCTCTGTTTTCCTCTTTGTTCTTATCCATTTCTTCCACTCTTCAAACTCCTTTCCCTGAACAAAAAAAGCAGCTACCGCCTAAGTTAGTTGGACTTACGCTGAATAGCTACACACTAGAAAATTATTATATATACACATAAAAAGCGAGTGACAAAACTGGATTTACGCAATCTTTGCCACTCGCTTTCGATGTGTATTATACTTTTTGTTTTTGAAAAAGTAAAGTTGTAAAATTTATAATGGACTGAACATGTTATCCAGAATATCCTGATAATTTCTGTCACCAAGTGTCTCTATAGCTATTATCATCGTATACTTTCCGTCATCTGATCTTACTATTACATTTGTCAGAGAGTACTCAGTTCCAGACATATCAGCCGTTGCTGTACATATGTAGTGCTCTTCGCCAAATACTGTACACTTGGAATAATCAGTCTCAATATTGCTTGCTTCAGCGCCAATTCTACTTGCTGTAGATGTAATAACAGTATCCATCTGAGCAACAGTTGCCTTTGCTACTGTATTCTCATCAGCCCACACATCATAACCGTAATTTCCACCACCCTTAGGGGACTTTATTTTGAGCAGAATATAGTGTGTACCATCATTTGCACAGAATGCATAATCGTTTCCTACCGTAAAGCTATTGTCCAGATTATCCAATGCCCTCTGTACAGTCTCATCGCTATTGGAATCCTCCACAACCTCAGAGATATCGGTGGCAGTCAGTAATGAACCTCTTGTCTGAATTCCATAGCTTCCTTCAAGGTTGATCTTAAATCCAAAATACGAATTCTCATAACCATTCTTGGTGTATACACCTACTATTGAAGGATCAGCTTCTGCCTCTTCACTGTCCTCTGTATCTTCCTCTGTGTCCTCCTCATCAATGGCGACCGAACTGTCCTCAGTATCATCTGCAGTGTCCTGTGTTTCAGTATCCTGCTCCTCTGTTGCTGCTTCTGTCTCAGCTTCAGTTGTAGCCTTAGTTACAGAATTGTCATTGCCCCCACAGCCTGTCAGCATCAATCCCATCATCATTGCAGCCACTACAATATAACTTGTTCCCTTTTTCATATTGTTCATTTCCTCCTAAATGTATAAAATTAGCAACATCTCTATTATAAGGTAACTATTATATTATGCAAGATATTTATGATTGCAAACTATACAAACCTGACGGCTGTCCACTATAGCTATGAACTTTTCTTTATTATATACGTCCACCATATACAGGAAAACCACTGCTCGCTCCATAGCTCTCGATCTTCTTGAAATTCTTAAGAGCCTCCATATCCTCTGCACTTATCTCGAAATCGACCTCTGTATTGCTCTTCATGTGCTCTGGATTGGCCGTCTTTGGCAGTGAAATTGTTCCGAGCTGGATAGTATATCTGATGCAGAGCTGTGGAACAGTCACACCATACTTGTCCGCCATAGCCTTGATCTCAGGCTGATTGAGTATCTCACCATGTGCGATAGGTGAATAAGCCTCAACAAGTATATCGTTCTTCTGACAGTAATCCACCAGTTCTATCGGAGTATTGCTGATGTGAAGAAGTATCTGGTTGACCATAGGCTTGATCTCAGCAGTCTCCATAAGGCTCTCGATATCACCGATCTGGAAATTGGATATACCAATAGCCTTGAGCTTGCCTTCCTTGTATGCCTACTCAAGTGCTCTCCATGCTGCTCTGTTGCCCTCCACGTATCTGTCATCGCTCTGATTTACCTTTACCCAAGGCTGTGGGCTGTGAATGATCATCATATCGAGATAGTCAAGTCCCATCTTCTCAAGCGTTCCATCGATTCCCGCCTTGGCCTCCTCATATGTCTTGTGCTCAGCCGCAACCTTTGAGACTACGAACAGTTCTTCTCTTGGAATACCACAGGTTCTAACTCCTTCGCCTACTCCGCGCTCATTGCCGTATGCCTGTGCAGTGTCAATATGTCTGTAACCTATCTTTATGGCCTCCCTCACGGCATCTGCTACCTTGTCATCGTCGATGAACCATGTTCCAAGTCCAAGCTTTGGAATTGCTACTCCATTGTTAAGTGTGTAAGTTTCTTTTAACATTTTTATATCCTCCTGTTTCTTTTTATTTCAATTTCAAATTATTTCCAGCTATGTTTATTACATCTGTTCAGTTACTTATCTGACACATTACTGTCCAAGGCCGAGCCCGCTTATCCAGTCGGCCACATCCTGCTGTGTCACACCCGACGAGAATCTCTGACCATCCTTCCAGTCTCCGCTTCCTGCCTCAGAAGCCAGATCATCTGCACTGCTTCCCAGTCCTGAGCTCGCCGATGTGCAGAACGGATATACAGTCTTGCCAGTGAAGTCATTTGCCTTGACAAATGAATCTACCGGCCATGCAGACGTTCCCCACCATATAGGATAACCTACAAATACCGTATCATACGATTCCCAGCCAGGAACTTCAGTGGTGGTAAGCTCCACATCCCTGAGGCTTTCGTCATTGTGTTCCTTTGATACCCTGCTGCTGTCATCATTGTAGTTCAGATCATCCGATGTATACTCCTGGGCCGGGGTGATCTCAAATATATCTGCTCCTGTCTCTGCCGCTATATATTCTGCAGCATCTTTTGTATTTCCAGTTGCTGAAAAATAGATCACCAGAGTCTTACCTGTCTCTGTGTCAACATTGTCTGTCTCATCAGCGCTGCTTTCCTCGCTGGTCTGTTCCTCTGATACCGTAGAGTCAGCGTTGTCGTTGCTTGTATCGGCCTCATTGACCGCATCCGTAACAACCTCTGTCTGGGTTTCTGCCTGTGTGGTACTTTTACTTTCTGTGCTGTCACCACTTCCGCATCCAACAAGTCCAAAAGCCATAACAGCACACACTAAAAATGCTCCTAATTTCTTCATTAAAGCGTCCTCCTGTCTGTTTTAACTACCATATTTTCGAAAAACGTCAGGAACTGTTTCTCTGACATATCTAATAATACTCTTTGGAGTTCACTTCAAGGCAAGGACTTTTTTTGTATTCTTGATTTTTCTATCGTCTGCTCATTTTTGCTGTATTTTCACTCCACAAATCAAGCACCATATATTTTGTATCTTTTTCCTTCTGAATCACCCATTTTAGGAAAATATTATCTCCTTTTCCATATAAAAAGGCCCGAAAGACACAAAATCTGTAAATTTGTATCTTTCGAGCCAATTTCAATCTTATTTGCGAAAATATTGTATCTTTTCTGTTGTAATCTGCCTGATGGAAACAATTTTGAGATAATTTTCTTCCACCGGATTTCAGCCAATCTTTATGATAAAGTCATATCTCCATCCTTAACCCAGCCGAGTTTTCTCACCACCATGTTGATGAGCGGGCAGAGAACTGCAGGAAGTACAAATGAGATTAGGATCAGACCAACCCAGTCCATAGCTGTGACCGCTGTCTTGCTTCCCGCCTCGATATCATTCATCCAGCCTGTGTATACTCCGATCTGTCCAACCAGACCACATGTACCCATACCTGATGATACAGGAGTTCCATTCATCTGAAGCTTGAACAGACATGTTGCAAGAGGACCTGTGATCGCAGAGGTAACTATAGGTGCGATCCAGATTCTCGGATTCTTGATGATGTTACCCATCTGGAGCATTGATGTTCCGATTCCCTGTGAAACAAGGCCACCCCATTTATTCTCTCTGAATGACATAACTGCAAATCCAACCATCTGCGCACAACATCCCGCCACAGCAGCACCGCCGGCCAGACCTGTAAGTCCGAATGCCGCACATATCGCAGCGGATGATATCGGAAGTGTAAGTGCCACACCGACGAGAACTGATACCGCAATACCCATCCAGAACGGCTGAAGGTTTGTAGCCAGCATGATGAGATCTCCGACCTTCATGGCTATGGCACCGAGTGTAGGTGCAAGAAGTGCAGACACAGCCACACCACTTCCGATGGTAACCAGAGGTGTCACCAGTATGTCAATCTTTGTCTCCTTTGAGACAACCTTTCCAAGTTCAGTTGCAATAACTGCAATAAAATAAACTGCCAGCGGGCCTCCTGCGCCGCCCAAGGCATTTGCCGCAAATCCAACTGTTATCAGTGAGAACAATACGAGCTGTGGTGCCTTAAGAGCATATCCTATAGCCACCGCCATCGCAGGTCCTGCCATAGCAGATGCGAGACCTCCAACTGTATAATCTGTCCCATTCACGGTCGCAACAACCGCTTTAAGAAATGGCACACCAAACTGATTGCCAAGTGTGTTCAGGATAGTTCCGATAAGCAGAGTACAGAACAATCCCTGTGCCATGGCACCCAGGGCATCTATTCCGTATCTCTTGACACTGAACACAATGTCCTTCTTCTTCAAGAATCCTTTTACCTTTTCCATCATTCTTCTCCTTATTGGAATTATATTGCTGTCAATTACTTCAATTTCTCAAGTATACCCAGTGTATACCTCCATGTTCTCTGTACACTGGCAACATCCATAGACTCTCTGCTTGTATGGATATTCTTCATATCCGGGCCAAATGATACACAGTCCAGACCCGGCATCTTGCCAGCGAAAAGTCCACACTCCACTCCGGCGTGAATCGCCTGTATAACAGGCTTTCTTCCATACTGCTCTTCAAACACATCCACCATAATATCTCTGAGAGGAGAATCATGTCTGTACTCCCATGCAGGATAATCCCCCTGCACTTCCAGACTTCCACCAGCCGAGACAGATACACATCGGAGCTGATCTATCAGATTTTCCTTTTCAGACTGTACACTGCTTCTTACTGAAAAGCTTGCTGTGACCTCATCCTCAGTTGTATTCAATATTCCAAGATTCAGCGATGTCTGCACAAGCCCTTCTATATCATTGCTCATCTTCTGAATTCCATTTGGCATCATCATAAGACTCCTGATAACTATATCCGATGACTTTTCTGTCATAACTCTGTTGATCATGGTTCTACCATACATATCGTTCTGCACATCATCCGCGTTATTATATGAACCCAGATCATCTGACAGATCCGTTTCTACTTTCACTACAAGCTCTGGATCAGTATTTCCAAATTCATGCCTCAGAATATTCTCATTCTTTTCCGCAGATTTTACAAAGTTATCCACATCCTCCGGATCAATACCCACATATGCCTCCGCCTTGTTAGGTATTGCATTGTCCTTAAGACCGCCCTGTATAGATATCAGTCTGTATGGAACATCCCTTCCTATATTATATAGAAGTCTTGCAAGCTGCTTGTCGGCATTTGCCCTCTGTTTTATGATCTCCACGCCGGAATGTCCACCGGTAAGACCCTCTACAATAATTTTCACAACTAAATGATCATCTTCTGCATTCTCATATTCAACCGGAATATGGCACGTAGCACACGCACCTCCGGCACATGACACCAGCAGATACCCCTCATCCTCAGAATCCAGATTGAGCATGATCCGTGACTTAAGTGGACTACAGTCAATCGCCGCAGCTCCCAGCATTCCTATCTCCTCATCAACCGTAAATACACACTCAATCGGTGGATGTGGTATATCATCGGCATCCAGTATAGCCAGTGCAAATGCCACAGCTATCCCGTCATCTCCGCCAAGGGTGGTTCCATCAGCGGATATCACTCCGTCCTCAAGCACTAGTCTCAGTCCGTCCCGCTCAAAATCAATATCACAGTCAACATCTTTCTCACATACCATATCCATATGTCCCTGTAGCATGACAGGGGCACTGTCCTCATACCCGGCAGTTCCGTCCTTGAATATGATCACATTGTTGCTCTCATCCTGTATATATCTCAGATTTTTGTCTATGGCAAACTTCACCAGATAATCACTTATCTTCTTTGTATCCGACGATCCGTGTGGAATCCCGCATATCTCCTCAAAGAAATGAAAAACTCCATATGGCTCGATATTTGATAAAACTCCCATGCTATATTCTCCTTTTTATAGTATTTTTCATGCCGAATTACTTTATTAGAATACTTTCTATCAGGTATTTCATTTCAACTCTACAATCCGTATACTATCATGTCTCTGATTATATATTTGACACCCGTCAATTTCAACTCACCTCTCAAATTTCATAGTACCTGCATTCGTTGACTTTGTAACCTCTTAATGATATATATTAATCAAATGCGTAACTTAGCATACAACACAGATTGCACAGACATCCATGTGCAGTAGATTGGAGAGTATCATGTCAGAGAATTGTACACACAACTGCAGTACCTGTGGTCAGAGCTGTTCCAGCAGAACAGAACCACAGAGTCTTATCATAGAGCCACATCCAGGTTCACATATAAAACATATTATTGCCGTGGTCAGCGGCAAAGGAGGAGTCGGCAAATCCTCAGTAACCTGTCAGCTCGCCGTTCTCATGCAGCGCATGGGTTACAAGACAGCCATACTTGACGCAGATATCACAGGACCTTCTATTCCAAAGGCATTTGGCGTACATAAGACACCAGAGGCAGAAGGAGATTTCCTGTATCCCGATGAGACGGAAACAGGAATCAAGATCATGTCTGTGAATCTTCTTCTGGACGACGAGACAACACCTGTCCTCTGGAGAGGACCTATCATAGCGGGAACAGTCAAGCAGTTCTACTCAGACATCATCTGGGGAGACATAGACTATATGTTCATCGACTGTCCTCCTGGAACCGGTGACGTGCCACTTACCATATTCCAGTCCATCCCTATAGATGGAGTTGTGGTAGTTACCACCCCTCAGGATCTCGTATCTGTCATCGTTGGAAAGGCTGTTCACATGGCAGACAGCATGAATATCCCTGTCATTGGTATGATAGAGAATATGTCATATTTCATTTGTCCTGACTGCAATAACAAGCACTATATATTTGGCAAGAGCCAGCTTGAGCAGGTCATAAGAGACCTGTATATAGGGCACGCGATCCGTCTGCCTATCAATCCTTCCCTTGCGGAGTTTATGGATAGGGGTGAGATAGAGCACATGGAAGCAAATGCTGATCTTCAGGAATTTGCTGATCTCATAAGCACATTTGACCCTGACAAATACTAATTCACCTATCAGTTAATAACAATTATCATCTATTTTGGAGGTAAATAATATGGATATCCGGCACATCCTGAACAACTGCATATTGTGTCCAAGAAAATGCGGTGTAGACCGTACATCCGGTCACACAGGTGCCTGCCATATGACAGACACAGTCAGGGTGAGCCGTGCAGCGCTACACATGTGGGAAGAGCCATGTATATCCGGAGAGAACGGTTCAGGTGCCGTATTCTTCTCCGGATGTGCACTTGGATGCTGCTTCTGCCAGAATAAAGCCATATCCGGAGGCAAGGCTGGCAAGGATATATCCATATCAAGGCTGTGCAACATTTTCTTTGAGCTTCAGGATAAGGGTGCCAACAACATCAATCTTGTCACACCGGATCACTATATACCACAGATCATATCAGCTATAGACATGGCGAGATCACGGAACTTCAAGCTTCCATTTGTATATAACTGCAGTGGTTATGAAACGGCCGAGATGATACAGCTACTTGATAGCTATATAGACGTGTATCTTCCTGATTTCAAATTCATGTCACCGGATCTGTCCGCAAAATACAGTAATGCTCCAGACTATCCTGAACATGCCAAAGCCTCCATATCTGAGATGGTCAGACAATGCGGAGGAGACCAGACCCGCTTTGATGACGACGGAATTATGCAGAGAGGTGTTATCGTCCGTCATCTGCAGCTTCCTGATCATCTGGATGATTCCAAGTCAATAATCACATATCTATATAACACATACAAAGATTCAATATATATAAGCATCATGAACCAGTACACCCCTATGCCGGGAATTGAGAATAGATTTCCAGAGCTTGGCAGAACTATAACTTCTTCTGAATACGATGAGCTTGTGGATTATGCCATTGATATCGGCGTTGAAAATGGATTTATACAGGAGGGTGAGACAGCAAAAGAGAGCTTCATTCCAGCATTCGATAACGAAGGCGTGTAACCTACACATCTTCAAATAAGGAAATAAATAAAAGACCATGGATTTTTGCACAAAAAAATGGACCAGCCACAACATATTGCAGTCAATCCATCTTGTAGTGGGC
>NZ_JBEHVP010000003.1:0-204228 GCF_040227275.1 Coprococcus sp. RTP31081st1_H1_RTP31081_211007 | reverse complement strand
CGCCGGGGGCTCGAACCCCGCACACCCTGATTAAGAGTCAGGTGCTCTACCAAATGAGCTAGCGGCCCGTATTTATTTGTTATGTTCGTCACAACAGAATAGATTATATATCAGTTCTGAGAATAATGCAAGTGTTTTTCTCATTTTTTTCAACTTTTCTGACATCCAGCAAATGATTTCAAACTGAGTGACAAAAAAATGGACCAGCCACAATTATATTGCAGTCAATCCACCTTGTAGTGGGCCGCCGGGGGCTCGAACCCCGCACACCCTGATTAAGAGTCAGGTGCTCTACCAAATGAGCTAGCGGCCCGTATTTATTATGTTGTGTTCGTCACAACAGGTTAGAGTATACATTAGTTTTTTTCATAATGCAAGTGTTTTTTTCAACTTTTTTCATTTTTATTTGTTCGGTATTACTCTGCTCCTATCCCATACCAAAATTACCAGTTATATATATTGTTTGAATATCATTTTCGCCTATGTTATTATTATAAGGTATGACTTTTTCAATAAAAAGAAGATTTTTACAATAAATAGATGGAGATTACTATGAGACTGAGAAATGTAAAAGGATCAAGAGAGACTATCGCAGCAAATGACTATGTAGTGCACAATGAAACAGGCATGAAGGGGCATTGGCATGAGTTATTTGACAACGATAACCCTATACATATTGAGATAGGCATGGGCAAGGGACAATTTATCATGGAGCTTGCAAGACGCAATCCTGATATCAATTACATAGGCATAGAGAAGTATTCAAGTGTCCTGGTGCGTGCCCTTGAGAAAAGAGAGCTTGAACCTGAGATGACGAATCTCTACTTTATAAGAATGGATGCCGAATATATAACTGACGTATTCGATACAAATGAAGTAGATAGAATATATCTCAATTTCTCGGACCCATGGCCAAAGGACAGGCATGCCAAGAGACGTCTCACATCTACACATTTTCTTGGTCTGTATGATCAGCTCCTCGCCCCTGAGGGAAGAGTTATATTTAAGACTGATAACAGAGGACTCTTTGATTTCTCTCTGGAACAGGTTCCCGAGGCAGGATGGATCCTTGAGAACTACACATATGACCTTCACAATTCAGAATACAACGAAGGCAACATCATGACCGAGTATGAGACCAAATTCTCAGCAATGGGAACACCTATCAACAGACTCGTCGCATACAGAGAAAAGAAATAAACGTTGATTTTGCATTTGTTGACACACAGTTTTTGGTATACTACAATGAAGATTACAGCAAATTTATTGAAAGGAGTTTCATCATGGATACATCTTCTATAGAAAGTCTCAAATTGGTGCGCAAGACCAATCAGGATCTGTTGAATTTCTTCAATGATTCATATATCAGCAAGCTTGAGCAGGTTCAGTCACTCAAAACTGAAGATTTTGAACTCAAGGCAAAGATAGACCAGCTTATAAAGACATTAGATGTATACTCCTTCAAGACAAGCACTGGTCACAATGTATTTTCACCATTCTCAGTAGACACCACCTCACAGCAGGAAAAGGCTACTCAGATAGAGCTTCAGTTAAAGGAGCTTCAGGATATGCAGCAGACTCTTCATCTTCAGATCAAAGAGGACGAAGAAGAAACCGCATTGCTTAAGAAGCGTATAACTGATCTATCCACCTCCAACAGACATATAGATGATCTTCTGACGGAGGTGACTGAGGAAGTATCTACTATTAATAATGAAGATACAACAGAAACAGACGGACCAGATACTGATTCCCTGACAGCAGCGGATCACGGAAAAAATATCCTCAGATTGTACCAATATGAGAAAAAACAGCTTGCGGACAGGATTCAATCCGACATCACAGATGTTCTTGACTCCAATTCACACAAGCTGGATGTACTGTCCTGGCTTATAAGATCAGATATCAACAGAGCTAAGGTCACACTCGAAGAGCTCACCTCATCAACGGCAAAACTTGCCGACCATGTAGATGAACTTGCCAATTCTCTCTCTGGAGAATCAGACAGCGAAGAGCCTGTATGGAATCATCTTGAGAAACTTTTCCAGGGTTACAAGGATGAACATCCTGAATGTGGCATATCATACGATATCAACTGTGCTGATTATGCCATGAATATTCCAGGTATTGTAGCTACATATCTTTTATCAATAACTAAAGATATTATGGACAACATATTTGTTCATTCAAATGCCAACAAGGTTTCAATCAAGATATATCTGAGCAGTAAGCTCATAGATGTATATATCAACGACAATGGCGTGGGTATAGACAACAATTATGATACCAACAGTCCATGGTACAGCAGTCTCCACAGAATCAAGGAGATCATATATCTGTTAAATGGAACTCTGAAGATCGATGGAGATTCAAAAACCGGAACAAATGTAAGATTTACTATTCCACTTGAATAATAACGTATCTGTTGAAAGACATATATTACTTAGTTTACAGGTTGGATATATTAAAGTAACAAAGTGCTATATTGTGTATATGTTGTTTTATCAACACATATATATTTCGAATAAAATAAACATAAAAGGAACATTATCATGAAAGAAAAAATTGCACAGCTTATCTCAAATAACGTA
Source organism: Coprococcus sp. RTP31081st1_H1_RTP31081_211007 (assembly GCF_040227275.1). Classification (NCBI taxonomy): domain Bacteria; kingdom Bacillati; phylum Bacillota; class Clostridia; order Lachnospirales; family Lachnospiraceae; genus Coprococcus; species Coprococcus sp. RTP31081st1_H1_RTP31081_211007. Next base: position 201,637 of record NZ_JBEHVP010000003.1, on the reverse strand, counting down.
GAAGGAATCGAAATGTCAGATATCATGGCTTCAATCGAGATCCCACCACGCCCTGATATGGGTGATTTTGCATTTCCTTGCTTCAGACTGGCAAAGGTGCTCAGAAAAGCCCCAAATATGATTGCAGCCGATATAAAGGAAGCCATAGGAGATGTAGATTTCATCGAGAAGATCGATGTAGCAGGTGCATACCTGAACTTCTATATCAAGAAAGATGTATTTGTAAAGACAATGATAGAGGCAGCCAACACAGATGACTTCGGCAAATCCGATATAGGCGAGGGACAGACCATATGTATTGACTACTCATCTCCTAACGTTGCAAAGAATTTCCACGTTGGCCATCTCAGAACTACAATAATCGGTAACTCTCTTTACAAGATTCATTCCAAGCTTGGATACAATGTTGTAAGAATAAATCACCTTGGCGATTGGGGCACACAGTTTGGTAAGCTTATCGTAGCTTACAAGGCATGGGGTTCAAAGGAAGCTGTTGAGAAGGATGGAATCTCAGAGCTCATGAAGCTGTATGTGAAGTTCCATGAAGAGGCTGACAAGAATCCAGAACTTGTTGACGAGGCAAGAGCATGGTTCAACAAGATGGAAAATGGAGACGAGGAAGCACTCAGCATATGGCAGTGGTTCAAGGATATAAGTCTTGTTGAATACAAGAGAACATACAACCTCCTCGGAATGGATTTCGACTACTATCTTGGAGAGAGTTTCTATAGAGACAAGTGCCAGGCTGTTGTGGACAAGGTTAAGGCTGCCGGTCTTCTGAAGGAGAGCGAAGGTGCTATGATCGTTGATCTCTCAGATTACGATATGGCTCCATGTATCATAACCAAGAAAGACGGAAGCTCAATATACGCAACAAGAGATCTTGCTGCTATATTCTATAGAAAAGACACATATCACTTCTCAAAGTGCTTATATGTAACCGGTCAGGAGCAGAAACTTCATTTTGCACAGGTATTCAAGGTAGTTGAGCTTCTTGGAAACGAATGGGCAAAGGATCAGCTTGTTCACATTCCTTATGGTCTTGTAAGTCTTGAGGGAGCAAAGCTTTCTACCAGAAGCGGTAATATCATATACGCAGAGGATATTCTGAAGGATGCCATTGCAAAGAGTCTTGAGATAATCACCGAAAAGAGCCCAAATCTTCCAAACAAGGAGGATGTAGCCAAGAAAGTTGGTGTTGGTGCTGTTCTTTTCAATGACTTATATAACCAGAGAATCAAGGATGTATCATTTAGCTGGGATAAGGTTCTCAACTTTGATGGTGAGACAGGTCCTTATGTTCAGTATACACATGCAAGATGCTGCAGCGTTGTAAGACTTGCTGAGTCATTCGATCCATCAAAACCGGTTAACTACAGTCTCATTACAGAGCAGGATGCCATAGAGTTATTAAAAGAGATCAACAGATTCCCATCTGTGATCAAGGATGCTGCTGATAAGTATGAGCCATCTGTTGTAGCAAGATATGCAGTTGATGTTGCTCAGGCATTTAACAAGTTCTATAACTCAACAAGAATCAATGTAGATGATGTTGAGCTCAAGAATGCAAGAGTTATGCTCACATATCTCACTAAGAATACAATATCTGAGGCACTTAACCTACTTGGAATCGAAGCTCCAGAGGCAATGTAATCAGTGTTTCTTCTATATTAATATATGACCATATAACCTGGTTAAAGAAAAAGAGAATGTTTCACGTGAAACATTCTCTTTTTCTCATATATCTCCAGGAACCATTTTAAATTATATTGTCATAGATATTATTGTTTTTGATACTTTTCTCTAAATAATATTACTCATGATATTTCTGTTCTGAATATTATCTTCTAAACACTATCTTCCAGACATCATTGTTTCGAAATTATTATCCTAGATAATTTTGTTCTGAATATCTTTACTTCAGGTATTTTTTCTTATATCTGAATATTTTTAGGTATTCTTCTCTTGTTTTTCTAAGTTTTACAGTTTTCTTTGTGAAGAAATTGTTTATTACAATAACAAAATCATATTTCTAACCATATTACGTATTATATAATCTCTTCTGTTCTATTCCTTTATATACTTCTATATTCTACATTGCGTTTTTATGAATACAGAATCTTTAAAGCTGTTAATTAATAAATTATATGGTGATTTAAATAATTTCAATAAATAGATCATTTGTATATTTAATTTTGCTTTAATATTATATATATTTGAATGTTTCACGTGAAACTTTATGATAAACGTATTTCAACTCAAACTTCAGATATCACATACATTTGTTTTCTACACTTATAAATCTTTTACATCATGTTTGTCGTTTCTGCTACCTTATTATTCATTTACATTATTACAAAGTATTTTACAACTCAATTATCACTCCATGAACTACTTTTCTGATTTATTTGATAATATTCATGTTTCACGTGAAACATTTTCATCATTACATATAATATTTATATGTCTAAGTAATCCACATATAATAATTGTACTTTCTTGTCTATTATTCTGATTTTTCAAAGAATTTCCAGAACTTTCAAGCATAGTCAATACTTTACTTGCCTTTTTAACCATTAATTCAATTATAAAATGTTTCACGTGAAACTTTACCCATATAACGAATACAAAACATGCACCCACTGTTTATCAGATTTTACACAGTTTAATTGCCACTTTGTATACGATATTATCCATTCATTAGATAATAAAATGTTTCACGTGAAACATTTTATTAAACATCATATTTTTTCTGTATTTTGTAGAATTAGCACTTTATAAGTGCTATAATAGACAAGCACTATTTATAACATAAAATATCATCATATTTTATCTATATTAAATAAGCAAACAACAATGTTTCACGTGAAACATTCTTTTTTTGAATGAAAAGGAGACAAAATGGGCAGAATTATAGCGATTGCTAACCAGAAAGGTGGCGTTGGCAAGACAACAACAGCCATAAACCTTGCCGCATGTCTGGCAGCAAAGGGTAAAAAGGTTCTGGCCGTTGATATGGATCCACAGGGCAATATGACAAGTGGATTAGGTGTAGACAGGGATTCTCTTGAATACACAGTCTATGATATGTTGAGAAATGAGTGCAACATAGGAGAATGTATGCTCATAAACGTATATCCTGGTCTTAATCTCATTCCTGCCAACAGAGAACTGGCAGGTGCTGAGGTTGAATTTGTCGGAATGGAGGATATGCAGCACATTCTTAAGACACATATCAAGAAGGTAAAGAACAAATTTGATTACGTTATCATTGATTGTCCTCCTGCACTTGGAATGCTTACTGTAAATGCTCTTACAGCAGCAAATACGGTACTTGTACCTATTCAATGTGAATTTTTCGCACTGGATGGTCTCTCACAGTTGGTATACACTATCGAACTGATAAGGAAAAATCTGAACAGACTTCTTACTATAGAAGGTGTTGTATTTACAATGTTTGACTCAAGAACCAATTTATCAGTTCAGGTTGTTGAAAATGTAAAAGAAAACCTCAAACAACACATATACAACACAGTTATACCGAGAAATGTCAGACTTGCTGAAGCGCCAAGTTACGGAATGCCAATAATTGAGTATGATCCAAGATCAGCCGGAGCTGAGCATTATATGATGTTGGCAGATGAAGTTATAGAAAATGACTACTATAGATAATGGAGGGCTAATATGGCACAAAAAAAAGGTTTAGGAAGAGGTTTGAACGACCTTTTAGGCACTTCAGAGGCTTCAAAGCCGTCCCGAAGTAGAAGTAATCAGCAAAACTCCTCTGAAAACACAAGTAAAGAGGTAAAAACAGTAACCAAAGAGGTTGTGAAGGAAGTTGTAAAAGAGGTTGAACAGAAGATTAAAATCAATCTCATTGAGCCAAATAAGTCACAGCCAAGAAAGCAGTTTGATGAAGAGGCATTACAGGAATTATCTGATTCCATTAAGAAATATGGTGTTCTTGAGCCTCTGATTGTCACTAAAAAAGGCGATTATTATGAGATAATTGCAGGTGAAAGACGTTGGAGAGCTGCCAGAATGGCAGGAATAAAGGAAGTTCCTGTAGTTATACGTGATTATACTGACAAAGAAATAATGGAGATTTCTCTTATAGAGAATATTCAGAGAGAAGATCTGAATCCAATTGAAGAAGCTGAGGCTTATGAATCTCTTATATCGGAATATAATCTCAAGCAGGAAGAAGTTGCAGAGAGAGTATCAAAAAGCAGATCAACCATAACCAATTCTCTCCGACTTCTGAAGCTTTGCGAGGATGTAAGACAGATGGTCATGTATAATATGATATCAACAGGACATGCCAGAGCACTTATTCCTATAGAAGATCCCAAATTACAGTACGAAACGGCTGCAATTGTATACGATCAGAAGCTCAGTGTTAGAGAAACAGAGGCATATGTAAAGGCAATTCTGGAGAAAAAACCGGAAAAAGAGGAAAAACAGAAGCCTCAAAAGGATTTATCCGTCTTCTATTCTGATATAGAGAACAAATTAAAGTCAATTTTAGGTGCAAAGATAGCTATAAAGGCATCTAATAACGACAAAGGCAAAATTGAGATAAACTACTATTCTCAGGACGAGCTTGACCGAATAACAGAGATGCTTTACTCAATCAATAAAGAAATGATGTAGTAACCATCTGCATCATACATATGCACAATCAAGGAAGGACAATATTATAATGGAAAGTTCCATATTACAAAAAATAGGTATTGATCCTGCCTACATACTAATTGGTATGCTGGTTCTCATAATAGCCTTGTTTGTACTATTATTCATATTGATGGGCAATATTAAAAATAGAAACAAACAGATAAAAAGGCTGTTGAGCGGAACTCAGGCAGGTGATCTTGAAGATATTATCATGAAAAGATTCGCTGAGATGGATGCTGTAAAAAACAATTCCAAGCGACTCACAAAGGAACATAAGGAAATACAGAGTCATCTTTCAGCATGTGTCAGTAAAATTGGTCTTGTAAAGTATAATGCATTTGAAGGAATGGGTGGTAATCTAAGTTTTGCACTTGCTCTTCTGGATACAGAGAACAATGGTGTCGTACTCAACTGTATGCATACCAGAGAAGGCTGTTTTAACTATGCAAAAGAGATCATAGGTGGTGAAGCATATGTTGCACTGTCAGAAGAGGAAAAAGAGGCTATTGAACGAGCTAAAACCCTCGAGGATGAAATAGCTGAAAACAAACTAAAATAACCATATTTCAAAAAAATATTATACAAAACATGCAACGTACAAATGTGTATGAAACACATAAAATAGAAAAGCGTATAAAGCACAAAAGTATATAAAATACAAAAGCGTATAAAACAAAAAAGCGTATAAAACGTAAAATCGCTAAAACGATAAGAACAAGATTTATAAAATAAACAAGAAAATAAAAAGAAACAAAAACATGAAAATATATTATGTAGCTACATTATTATAATATATTTTCAAATAAATTTATATATTTAATAGGAGGATATCATGATTGATATTAAATTCTTAAGAGAAAACCCAGACGTAGTAAAACAGAATATAAAGAATAAATTCCAGAATGACAAACTTCCACTTGTCGATGAAGTAATAGAGCTTGACAAACAGGCTCGCGCTGCTCAGCAGGAAGCTGATACACTCAGAGCAAACAAGAATGCAATAGCAAAGCAGATCGGTGCTCTTATGGCTCAGGGAAATAAGGAAGAGGCTGAGGAAGTTAAGAAGCAGGTTGCTGAGACATCAGCAAGACTCAAGGAGCTTGAAGCTTTAGAGCCTGAGCTCAAGGAGAAGGTTAAGAAGATCATGATGATAATTCCTAACATCATTGATCCATCAGTTCCTATAGGAAAGGATGACTCAGAGAATGTAGAGGTTCAGAAGTATGGTGAGCCTGTTGTTCCTGACTTTGAGATTCCTTATCATGCAGATATCATGGAGGCACTTGGAGGAATTGACCTCGATTCAGCAAGAAAAGTTGCAGGAAACGGCTTCTACTATCTCATGGGCGACATAGCAAGACTTCACTCTGCTATTATCTCATACGCAAGAGATTTCATGATAGACAGAGGATTCACATATTGTATTCCACCTTTCATGATCAGAAGCAACGTTGTCACAGGTGTTATGAGCTTTGCTGAGATGGATGCCATGATGTATAAGATTGAGGGTGAGGATCTGTATCTCATCGGAACTTCAGAGCACTCAATGATCGGTAAGTTCATCGACACTATCATTCCTGAGGATGAGCTTCCAAAGACTCTTACAAGCTACTCACCTTGCTTCAGAAAAGAGAAGGGTGCTCACGGAATTGAGGAGAGAGGTGTATACAGAATCCATCAGTTTGAGAAGCAGGAAATGATCGTTGTATGTAAGCCTGAGGACAGCAAGATGTGGTTTGACAAGCTGTGGCAGAACACAGTTGATCTCTTCAGATCAATGGATATCCCTGTAAGAACACTTGAGTGTTGTTCTGGAGATCTTGCAGATCTCAAGGTTAAGTCTGTAGATGTTGAGGCATGGTCACCTCGTCAGAAGAAATACTTCGAGGTTGGAAGCTGTTCAAACCTTGGCGATGCACAGGCAAGAAGACTTCAGATCAGAGTAAAGGGCGAGGATGGCAAGAAGTATCTCGCTCATACACTCAACAATACAGTTGTTGCTCCACCAAGAATGCTTATCGCTTTCCTTGAGAACAATCTCCAGGCTGACGGAAGAGTCAGAATTCCAGAGAAGCTTCGTCCATACATGGGTGGAAAAGAGTATCTTGAGAAGACAGGAAAGTAATAATATAAATAAAAACATACAACAAGGGAGGTGTCGGAATGCATAGTTTTCTTCCATCTATAGGCTTTACTAACATAAAAAACAGACAGCAGCTTGAACCTATATACAGGCAGATTCTTGAATCGCCTGACAGGAAATTTATATCAACTATAAGTGCTGACACCTGTCTTGTACAATTCAGCAAAGACTTTGGGGAGAGATTTGGAATATCGCTTGTAGGTGAAATGTCAAAGGATGGCTCAATATCCATTGAGTATTATTTTCCTTACGTCACATCAAAGCTTTTGACCGATGACGAAAATATATACGTTGAGAAATATTCTGACAAGAGAGCATATGCCGGTGTTAGCAGTGATTTCAGTCTTGGAATGACTCTTATTTTCTTCATAACCAACATAGCAGACTATGAAAAATCATTGTGGATGAACAGATCAAACAAGTACTTTTCAAAGGCGTATTTTTCCGGTCTGTCAGTAAATGGTATGATCATTCTTGATGTGGATGATCACAGTGATAAAAATACATCCTACGGCAATGCAAAGAGAAGTAAACTCATCGAGGCTGCAAAGAAGGGTGATCCGGACGCAATAGAAAGTCTTACTCTTGAAGATATGGACACCTATAACACCATTGGAAGAAGGACTCACAAAGAGGATGTTCTGTCCATAGTGAAATCAAGCTTCATGCCTGTCGGTATTGAGACTGATCACTACGCAGTTATAGGAACTATCACATCATATATCGAGACAACCAACAGCTATACAAATGAATCGATATATCTGATTGATGTAGAAAGCAATGATCTGACATTTACCGTAGCGATCAACAAAAACCATCTTCTGGGTGAACCTGCTCCGGGAAGAAGATTCAAGGGTGATGTGTGGCTTCAGGGGCATATAGTTAATCCTTGACTATAAACTCTATAAATGTTACACTTATAATTGATGTGCATCTGTAGCTCAGCAGGATAGAGCGTCCGCCTCCTAAGCGGAAGGTCGTGGGTTCGAATCCCGTCAGGTGCACTATTTTTCACTAATAAATTTTCTAAAGGGACATGACTATGAATTATATTGTTATGGATCTTGAATGGAATCAAAGCTACAATGGGCATATGGGTGAACATCCACGTATGCCTTTTGAAATTATAGAGATTGGTGCCGTTAAGGTAGATAAGAATCTCAACATCATTGACGAATACTCAAGTCTTATCAAACCAAAAATTTATAAGAAATTACATTCAAAGATCAGAACAATTCTGAACTATGATGAGGATGACCTGAGTCTCGGAAGAGGATTCAAGGAAGTCTGTTCAGAATTTCTTGACTGGTGTGGAAAAGATTACATATTCTGCACATGGGGACCTATGGACCTCACAGAGCTTCAGACTAATATGGACTTTTATTATATGGACAAGCTTCCTAGGCCACTTAAGTTTCTGAATCTCCAAAGTATATATGCAAGCGTTACGAATACCTCAGGAATACCTCAGAGTATGAGTAAACTTGAAAAAGCGGTCAGTGAGATGAATATTCCGGAAAATGAACCATTTCACACAGCTCTCAACGATGCAAGATACACCGCACTTGTTATGAAAGAGATGAAAGCCAAGAATATAAATCAGCTTTACAGCTTTGATCTCTATATAACACCTAAGAATAAAGAAGAAGAGATTGAAGTATCTCATAATAACCAGTACGAATATATCTCAAGGGGTTTCAGAAATAAACATGCAGCACTGGATGATGAAAAAGTAACTCAGATTCGTTGTTACAAATGCAGCAAGAAGGTCAAGACACATATTGACTGGTTTGCAAATAGTCCATCATCGTACATGTGTGTTGGAAAATGCTGGATGCATGGTTATTTTTGTGGCAAGATAAAATTCAAATCTGTAAACAATAACTATTATGTTCACAAGACAATAAAACCTATCGACAAACAGGGTATAGAGGCAATTAAACAAAAACAGGAAGATATTCGTGAAAAAAGAAAAGAAAAAAGACATATGAAATCTTCAAACTAAAAAATAAAACAGCCATTTGAGGCTGTTTTATTTTTTTATGCTATTGGCTTTTTAGCAGCTCCCGCTTTTCTCGGGTACTTGTTGTCTGTATTTGCAATCTTCTTTACAAACACAAAGCTTCTCTGGTTATTGGTCTCCGGTATATTCGTATTAAATATGTTCTCGACCTGTCCCCCAAGAATCCTGATTGCTTTCTTTCCATCCCGCATCTCTTCCGGCAAAGCATTTGACTTATAAGATACAAAATATCCACCCGGCTTGACAAATGGAATACACCATTCCGACAGAGTTGCAAGATTGGCAACTGCCCTGGATACAGCCAGATCATATTTTTCTCTATGCATCTCATCTCTGCCTCCATCCTCTGCTCTTGAATGAACAGTGTGGATATCCTGCAGTCCAAGTTCATCTATAACTTCATCGAGGAACTTTAATCTCTTATTCAACGAATCCATAAGTGTTATATTCAGCTCTGGAAAAGCAATCTTCAGAGGAATTCCCGGAAATCCTGCACCTGTACCAACATCTATAACGTCAATATTCTCATGAAGATCTTTATACTTTGAAAGAAGCAGACTGTCAGCAAAATGCTTTATTATTACATCTTCCTTCTCAGTTATGGCTGTAAGATTCATTACCTTATTCCACTCAACCAGAATATCATAATATTTTGAAAATTGTTCTATCTGCTTATCACTCAATTCCAGACCAAACTGTTTTGTTATGGAATTTAATCTGTCCATATTGTTCTCCTTCAACAAATTATTCTGAATAACTTCTATACCAGTTTAGTCTCTACCCTTCATCTTGAGATACACCAGCAATACTGATATATCAGCCGGAGAAACTCCTGATATTCTTGACGCCTGTCCAATATTTTCAGGTCTGATGAGAGACAGCTTCTGTCTGGCCTCGATTCTGAGATTTGATATATCATTATAGTCAATATCTGCCGGCAGCTTTTTCTTCTCCAGCTTCTTAAACTGATTTACCTGCTGATTCTGTCTGTCTATATATCCCTGATATTTTATGGTTATATTTATCTGTTCTATAACATCATCCGGAAGTTTGGTTCTTCCCTCATCTATTGGATCAATCGCCTCATATGACAGTTCCGGTCTTCTTATAAGTTCTGCAAGAGATGCAGCAGTCTTAAGTCCTGTACTTCCAAGATTCTCAAGGAACTTCTGTATGGTTGAATTTGCTCCAACCATGGTGCTCTCAAGTCTCTGTATCTCATCCATTATCTGTTGTCTCTTCTTTGTAAATGCAGCATATCTCTTGTCATCTATAAGACCGATCTCATGTCCGATCTCCGTGAGTCTCAGATCAGCGTTATCCTGTCTGAGAAGAAGTCTGTACTCAGCTCTGGATGTCATCATTCTGTATGGCTCCGATGTCTCTTTTGTGACAAGATCATCTATAAGAACTCCTATATATGCCTGTGATCTGTCAAGAACCACCGCTTCTTTGCCCTGTACTTTTCTGGCAGCATTGATTCCTGCCATTATACCCTGGGCTGCAGCCTCCTCATATCCTGAACTTCCATTTATCTGGCCGGCACCAAAAAGTCCTGATACACTCTTAAACTCCAGAGAAGGTTTTAAGTTAATGGCATTTATACAATCATACTCGATGGCATAAGCATTCCTTATTATCTTTGCATTCTCCAGTCCCTTCATGCTGTGTATCATCTCATACTGAACGTCCTCAGGAAGAGAGCTGCTCATTCCACCCATATACATCTCATTCGTATATTCACCCTCAGGCTCAATAAATATCTGATGTCTGGTCTTATCAGGGAATTTCGTAACCTTATCCTCAATGGAAGGGCAGTATCTTGGTCCTGTACCCTCGATCACGCCTGAAAACAGAGGTGATCTGTCTATATTATCTCTGATTATCTCATGTGTCTTCTCATTTGTGTAACAGAGCCAGCATGATATTTGATCACGTCTTATATCCGCCTCAGTATTTGTAAATGAGAATGGAACTATCTTCTCATCGCCCTTCTGTTCCTCCATCTGAGAAAAATCTATCGTTCTTTTATCCAGTCTGGCAGGGGTTCCCGTCTTGAATCTTCTTATCTCTATCCCTGCATTCTTCATGGAATCTGACAAATAATTAGCTGCCATAAGTCCATTAGGTCCGGTGTGATATACGACATCTCCGTATATACATCTCGCCTTGAGGTATGTTCCTGTACACAGAACCACAGCCTTTGCAAAATAAGTTGCTCCCGAATATGTCTTTACACCCTTAACCACATTATCCTCGATAATAATTTCCGACACCTCTGCCTGTCTCAATGTGAGATTATCCGTATTCTCAAGGGTGTGCTTCATGGTTCTGGAATAATTTGCCTTGTCTGCCTGGGCACGAAGAGAGTGAACCGCCGGACCCTTAGACGCATTAAGCATCTTTGACTGAATATACGTCTTGTCTATATTCTTGCCCATCTCTCCGCCAAGTGCATCTATTTCCCTTACCAGATGTCCCTTAGAGCTTCCTCCTACATTCGGATTACATGGCATCATGGCCACACTGTCCATACTCACCGTAAAAATAATAGTATTCAGACCAAGTCTTGCACTTGCAAGAGCTGCCTCACATCCTGCATGTCCTGCCCCCACAACTACCACATCATATTCTTCATTCAAAACAGGCATACAAATGTCCTCCTTCCAGTACCTTATATCCTGCAATCTATTTTCCCATACAGAATTCCTTAAATATCTTATCAGCCAGATCATCTCTGGCAGTTTCACCTATTATCAAACCGAGATGTTCATACGCATCCATGAGATCAATGGAGAAAAAGTCTTCCTCCATTCCCATATCTATGCTTTCTTTAACCTTTAACAGCGCATTTTTGGTGCACACAAGTTCATTTTTGTGTCGGGTATTAGTGATATAAAGCTGATCATTATATGTCAGTGTACCCTCAAAAAACATCCTGTTCAGAAGCTCATACAATTCTTCACTGCCATCACCGGTCAGTGCTGACAACTGAATTATATCTGCATCTATATATTTCTTAATATCCGATTCGTCTATCTTCTTTTCCAGATCAGATTTGTTGAGTATCACAACAACATTCTTATCCTGTATTCTGGACATGATCCTGTGATCGTTCTCATCCAGGTCAATTGAACTGTCTACCACATAGAGCACAAGATCAGCTTTATCCACAGACTCTAATGCCTTATCCACACCTATCTTCTCAACTACATCATCTGTATCTCTTATTCCCGCAGTGTCAACTATGTTCAGAGTTATACCTCTTACATTTATCACTTCACTGAGCGTATCCCTGGTTGTGCCGGCCATATCTGTTACAATCGCCCTTTCTTCGCCCACAAACATATTCATCAGCGAAGACTTACCCGCATTCGGTTTACCAACAATAACCGTATTTATTCCCTCAGACAACACTTTTCCATTGTCAAATGTTGTCAAAAGGTTATCCACACTATCTACAAGGTTATCCACAATTATTTCTAACTTTTGTGGAAAACCATCCAGACTATAGTGTTCAGGATCATCCAAAGCAGATTCAATAAACGCCACATTGTACAGAATCTGTTCTCTCATATCAATGATCTTATCCCTAAGTCTTCCCTGAAGCTGCTCCACAGACGTTCTGGCTGCAAAGTCATTCTTTGCATTTATTATATCCATGACGGATTCTGCCTGTGACAGATCTATCCTTCCACCGAGGAATGCTCTCTTTGTAAATTCTCCAGGTTCGGCTGCCCTTGCACCACATTTTATTACCAGATCAAGTATCTTTCGGAGAACTACTATGCCTCCGTGACACTGAAGTTCACACACATCCTCACATGTGTACGTATGGGGAGCCTTCATGACCAGAAGTATAGCCTCATCTATCATTCTGTCATCCTCATACACACCACCAAATGCAGCAGTGTAAGATTTCATATTTACCGCTTTTTTATTTTTATTTGCAGCGCGGAACAACATGTCTGTTATCTCACATGCCCTGTCTCCGCTGATCCTTATTATTCCAACTCCGGCATTACTCATACCGGTGGTTATAGCTGCAATGGTATCTTCCTTGAACATATCTGTCTTACACTTTTCCTTTCACCGTGATTAAACAACCTATCTATGTAGTGTACAACATTACCAATTCATTTTCCATATAAAAAGACTAAACTGCAACAAAAAAGAGACCATTTTCTCAAATGATCTCTTTCCTGTCACCATAAAATATTGCGATGATCTTTACACGCATCAGCGTGACTATTATTTCTTCTTGAGATATACAATAACCTTACGATATGGCTCCTCGCCCTCGCTTCTGGTTGCTACATACTTGTCGTTCTGAAGAGTAGCATGGATTATTCTTCTCTCATAAGGATTCATTGGCTCAAGAGCAAATGATCTCTTTGATCTCTTAACCTTGAATGCTATATTCTTGGCAAGATTCTCAAGTGTCTCTTTTCTTCTTGCTCTGTAGTTCTCTGTATCGAGCTTAACTCTGATACGTGACTCGCTCTTCTTATTGATAGCAAGTGTTATAATATACTGAAGAGCATCTAGAGTCTGTCCACGCTTTCCAATCAAAATTCCCATCTCTGGTCCCTCAAGATTGATAGACAGAACATTCTCTTCCTCATCAAAATCCATCTGGATCTCTGTCTGGATATCCATAGCCTTGAACAGGCTGTCAAGGTACTCCTTAACATCGTCCAGGAATGTCTTCTTTTTTCTTGCCTTTATGATACAAGGCTTTGAACCTATACCAAGAAATCCCTTTGTCTCTTCGCTGATAACTTCATACTCAAGATCTGTACTAGGGACTCCAAGTTCAACACTGGCCTGCATAAGGGCTTCATCTTTGGTCTTACCTTTGAATTCTAAGAATTCCATTATTTATTTCCTCCCTTATCGTTGCTATTGTTCTGGTACTTAAGCATTATATTCGCCTTAGCTCCTATACTGCCTGGTTTATAGTTTACATTTTCTCTGCGGGTTACATCATCACTGTCAACATTCACTGAATGTGCAGGATTAACATAACTCTTAAGTCTTGAAGAAGCCATCTTATTTATATTCTCTGACTGACTGTTCTCTGTTGGAACGTTACCATTCTGAGCATCCATCATTCTCTCATAGAAAGATTTCTTGTCAGGGTTCTTCTTCTTTGCCTGCTTCTTGGCAGCCTTCTCGGCACACTTTGCAAGCAGCTCATCCTTGTCCTGATGATTATAATAAGCATCAACTATAAGCTGAGATATTATCATAATAACAGAACCAACTATCCAGTAAAGACCGATAGCTATAGGAAGAGTTATACAGAATATAAGTGACATGATAGGCATGTAGTACATCATACCCTTCATCATGTTGTTGGCTGTCTGCTGATTGCTATCCATGTTGTTATTCTGTGATGACTTCATGGATATCTTTGTCTGTAAGAACTGCAGGAGAGCAGAAACGATAGGAACCACCAAAGCTATTGAAAGCTTCCATCCCGGTGCATCTGCAATATTCAGTCCAAACAGGAACTGATTCATGTTGTGGAACTGGTCAACATAGCTTGTGAGAGTAGCATTGCCTGCAAGATCAAGATTACTTATCAATTTATCCCAGTCGCTCTTGGCAAACTTGTCAAGAACATCAATGATCTGGTTTCTTGTAGGATCATCTCCCATCTGCTTAAGAGCCATTGTCACAGTGCTGATCTTTGACTCTCCGGCTACATCACTTATAGCTTTGATATAATCAGTCTTTGTACTCAATATGTCCACGATCTCGCTGTACTTCTTGGTCATTGAAGGAACATACGCAGGTATGTTCTGGATAACCCTGTACAGACCATAGAATATAGGCAGCTGTATAAGCGAAGTCAGACATCCTGATGCCATGCTGACACCATATTTTTTCTGGATCTTCTGAGTTTCCTGCTGCTGCTTCATCATTGAGTCCTGATCAGTCTTGCCTTTATATTTCTTTGTTGCCTTGGCAATTTCAGGCTGGATGAAACTCATGATCTTGGTAGATCTCTGCTGTTTGAAATATAATGGGAACAGTGCACCTCTCAGTACAAATGTGAACAATATAACACACACGCTTAAATTGACATATGTGATTCCCATATGATTTCCGATAAATCCAACGAACATATATATCCAGTTGAATATCTTACCGAGAACCCAACAAACTGGTCCGAGTATCATTCCATCTTCTCTAGTTAGAAACATAATTTTCTCCTTTATGGAACTGGATCATATCCTCCTTTTGAAAAAGGATTGCATCTAAGTATCCTCCATACTGCAAGGAGACCACCTTTTAAAACTCCATACTTTTCGATAGCCTCAATTGCATACTGCGAACAAGTAGGAAAATACTTGCAGGTAGCATGTCCCTTAAGCGGTGACAAATACTTCCTGTAAAATTTGATTAAACCAATAAATATTTTTTTCATTTTTTTACCCTATGTGGCTTATCTTCTTTAACCCACACAAATGCATCAAAGCACTCTCAATGTCCTGACATTTCTTGTCCTTTGATGACGGTCTGGCTACTATCACTATGTCATAGCCAACATCAATATTTGCTCTGTTTAATCGGTAAGCTTCTCTAATCAATCTGGTTACCCTGTGTCTTACCACACTGTTACCAACTTTCTTACTAACAGAGATTCCGAGTCTGTTGTAATCCAAGCCGTTGCTTCTCAGATACATAACTAAATATTTATTGGCTACCGAATTCTTTGTGCTGTACACACTGCCAAACTCTCTGCTGTTTTTTAATGTAATCATCTTACTCATTGTGTAACCACCGAAACTTTGATTATTAGAAAAACTGTTGCTGTGACCCTATAAAAAAAGGTCACAACCATGTGACCTTACGCTGATAATTTCTTTCTTCCCTTAGCTCTTCTAGCGGCCAGTACCTTTCTGCCATTAGCAGTACTCATTCTCTTTCTAAAGCCATGAACCTTAGATCTCTGTCTCTTCTTAGGCTGGAATGTCATCTTCATTACAAAACACCTCCTTCTTTACAAATTTACTTGCCTATTATAAATAAATAGGTAATGTGAGTCAAGCCTTTTTTGCCGTTTTTCCTATATTTTATAAGGATTTCAGCCACTATTTGATAAAGGTGACGAATCGTTCTGGATTAATTAGGTGGATACATTAATATTAATCACAAAATGTTGTGGTTTCATAGATTAATCACATTTTTGTAAGCATTTAATTTTTGTTACCAGTCGCTTTACATAATGTTATCCACAATTTGTTGGTAACTTGTTGATAACTTTTTACTTTTGTGGGTTTAATTCTAAAAAACCCAGTATTTATCGCTGTTTGTGATGTTCACAAATATAAAACAGTCATTTTTTTATATTTACATAAGTTTGAAAATAATAATTATTATGAAACTTATGTAACAAAGTTATCAACATTCCATGTGGATTATACACAAATAAGATTTTTTATTAACTTTTTCATTTTTTGCCCCTTATTCTCGTTTATTTTGATTTTACCCCCAAATACGTGTACCTAACCGTATAAGCATGTAAAATCAAAATAAAGGCAATTTATCTTGTTTTTGACCTTAATATGCTTGAAATAGGGGTGCATTTATTATAAAATGTAATAGTGTTATTAATAATAGGAAGAATTATTTTTTTGAGGAAGGTTTTTTACGATGAAGGACTTAATATTAGCCAAGTGGAATGACATTTTGAATATACTTGAAAATGAACATGGAATTTCCCATATCATGATCCATACATGGATCGAACCTCTCAAGATATATTCCGTTGAGGATAACAAGGTCTATTTCACTCTGGACGAGGATTACGGACAGAGAGGCGTAGAATTTCTCAAGAGAAAATTATTTGATATATATCTTGAAACAGTTCTCAGAGAGCTCTTTCAGGACGATTCAATTCAGGTTATATTCACACTCGAGAGTCAGATGAGAAAGGATGAAAAGTCCCCTACATATTCAGAGGACTACAACGATGCCATTGCCAAGAGCAATCTCAGACCTGACTACACATTTGAGAACTTTATTGTTGGTGAGAGTAACAAGCACGCTCACGCAACATGTCTGGCAGTTGCCGATTCACCTGGACAGGACAAGTTCAATCCACTTTTCCTGTATGGAGGATCAGGACTGGGCAAGACTCATCTTATGCAGTCCATAGCCCACTATATACTCCAGCACAATAGTAATATGAAGGTTCTCTATGTGCCATCGAACAAATTCACGAATGAGATCATAGAAGCAATCTCCAAGAATAAAACTGAAGAATTCAGAAACAAATACAGAACAGTGGATGTTCTTCTGATTGATGATATCCAGTACCTGATTGGTAAGGCAAGTACGCAGCAGGAATTCTTTGACACCTTCAACGCTCTTCATGACGAAGGTAAGCAGATAATCCTGTCGTCGGATAAGCCACCAAAGGAGATCAAGACTCTGGATGAGAGATTCAGATCAAGATTTGAGTGGGGTGTTCCTATCGACATCCACGCTCCTGATTATGAGACACGTATGGCTATCCTCAAGAACAAGGCTGAGATAAAGGGACTTACCGATATCATCAGCGAGGAGATATTTGAGTATATCGCCAACAATATAACCTACAACGTACGTGAGCTTGAGGGTGCGCTCAACAAGCTCAGCGTATATTCAGAGCTCGGAGATATCAAGATCACTGAGGAACTTGCCAAGAACGTCCTCAAGGATTTCATATCCAAGGATTCCAAGGTTACCATAACACCTGAGCTCATTATCAACACGGTTTCAGAGCATACTAATATATCAGTCAGTGACATCGTATCCACGAAGAGAAGCCAGGATATAGCCACTGCCCGTCAGATATCCATGTACCTGTGCAGGAAGTACACGGACAAGGGTCTGAAGAGTATAGGAGATGCATTTGGAGGAAAGGATCACTCCACCGTGCACAGCAATATACAGAAGGTTGAAGATAAGATTGAGAAGGATCCGGAATTTGCTGAGATGGTTGACGTCATAATCAAGAAGCTTAATCCACAAAAATAGCAAGTTATCCACATTTTTATCTTATAAACTCACTTATTTGTTTATAACCTTACAAACATAACGTGATTGTATATTGTTATTTGATGTTTGTTACATGTTGTTATGTGTTTGAGAATTGTTCTTACTCCTGATGAACAGGATTTTGCCATGTTGGTAAATGGTCAGTTTATGAACAGATTAAAATTGATTAGTAACATGGACACATAATTCTCAAAGCCTTGATTTGTAAGGGCTTGATACACTTTCAACATTATCAAAAGCACTACTACTGATACTACTAATTATCTTAATATATTTATAGTTAAGCGCTCGCATTGTTTGTTGTTATTTGAAGTTATACACACATATCATATTTTGATGATCATTATATTTGGACATGAAAGGAGATCACACTTAAAATGAAAATTTCCATAAGAAAATCTAACTTACTTCAGGGTATAAATATCGTATCAAAGGCTGTCTCCAACAAGACGACCCATCCGATACTGTCTTGTATCCTGGTTGAAGCTGCAGGCGGTGTTATTAAGCTCACAGCTAATGACATGGAGATAGGAATAGAAAGTTATGTTGACGGTACTGTTATAGAGGAAGGAAAGGTTGCACTCGAGGCAAAGCTTTTCTCAGATTTCATAAGAAAGCTTCCTGACAGCGACATAACTATAGAGAGTGATAAGGACAGCAAGACACTTATCAAGTGTGAGAGACTTGAGTTCAACATACCTGGAAAGTCAGGAGAGGATTTCTCCAATCTTCCTGTTGTATCAAAGGATAAGTTCATAACCATCTCTCAGTTTGCGCTGAGAGATGTTATCAATCAGACAATATTCTCTATATCAGATAATGAGAACAATAAGCTTATGACCGGTGAGTTATTTGAGGTATCAAACAATAAGCTCAGCGTGGTTTCTCTGGATGGACACAGAATATCCATCAGATATATAGAGCTCAAGGGAGATAATTCAGACATTAAGGTTGTAGTTCCAGGAAAATCCCTCAGCGACATAAGTAAGATCATGAACGGTGGAGTTGATGATCCTGTAAATATTTATTTCACTGACAACAATATATTATTTGAGTTTGACAATACAAAGGTTGTTTCAAGACTGATAGAGGGCGAGTATTTCAGAATAAGCCATATGCTCTCAGTTGATTATCAGATCAAGATGAAGATAAACAAGAGAGAGTTCCTTGACAGTTTGGACAGAGCAACTCTTCTTATAAAGGATTCAGACAAGAAGCCTATCAGACTCAGCATTGATGACAGAACTCTCGGTCTCAAGATCAGTTCTCTCATCGGTTCTCTGAATGAGGAGATAGATATCGAGAAGGAAGGTAACAATCTTGTCATTGGATTTAATCCAAAGCTTATAATAGATGCACTCAGAGTAATTGACGATGAGAATGTAACTATTTATTTCAACAATACAAAATCTCCATGTGTTATCAAGGATGATGCAGAGACATATATCTACCTTATCCTTCCTATGGGAATCAACGAAGAGTAAGAAGGGGTGAGAATATGGAGATAATCAAGTTAAGAGATGAGTTCATAAAGCTTGGACAGGCGCTTAAGGCTGCCGGTCTGGTGGAGTCAGGAGTTGACGCAAAGGAGGTCATAGTTCAGGGACTGGTTGTGGTTAACGGTGAGATAGAGACCAGACGTGGAAGAAAGCTTTATGATGGTGATGAAGTAGAATTTGATGGTGATAAGATAAGTATTCAGAAATAATTGTGGTCGCCATCTTGCAGATGGTGAAGGTTATGTATATAGAGTCGATAGAGCTGAGTAATTACAGAAATTACAGTAATGTGAAAGTAGAATTTGGAAAAAATACGAATATCCTGTACGGCGATAACGCCCAGGGCAAGACAAATATACTTGAATCCATATACATGGCAGCGACTACGAAGTCACACAGAAAAAATACGCAGGATAAAGATATCATAAAGATAGGTGAAGACGAGAGTCATATAAGATTATTTGTCAACAAGAAAGACATATCGCACAAGATAGATATGCATCTTCGAAAGAGCAAAAATAAGGGAGTGGCGATCGATGGCATACCCATAAGGAGGGCCACGGAATTATATGGTCTTCTCAATGTCATATTCTTTTCACCTGAAGATCTGACTATCATTAAAAATGGACCAGCCGAGAGGAGAAGGTTCATGGATCTTGAATTGTGTCAGATAAGCAGATTGTATTATCAGAATCTGGCATCATATAACAGGATACTCAATCAGCGAAATAATCTGTTAAAGCAGATTTATCATAACAGAAGTCTCATGGATACACTGGATGTGTGGAATATGCAGCTTGTGGACTATGGGTCGAGGATAATAAAAGAGAGAAGAAATTTTATCGACATGATGAATGAGATAATTGGGGAGATCCACAGTCATCTCACATCGGGCAAGGAAAAGCTAGAGATAGTGTATGAGTGCAATGTCGATGAAGATAAATTCGATGAGACACTTCAGGAAAAGACTGAGATGGATATCAGATATTCAAGTACACAGTCTGGTCCACACAGAGATGATATAAGTTTTCTCATAAATGGAATAGACGCCAGAAAATATGGTTCACAGGGACAGCAGAGAACAGTTGCCCTGTCACTCAAGATGGCGGAGATAAAACTTGTAAAAAGGATAATCAATGATAATCCGATATTGCTTCTGGACGATGTCATGAGCGAGCTGGACACCAGCAGACGTGATGCATTGATAGAAGAGATAAAAGATATACAGACTATCATAACCTGTACGGGATATGATGATTTTGTTAAAGAGCAGGTAATAATCAACAATGTTTATAGCGTGGTAGAGGGAACGGCCACCAGAGTAAGAACGGAGGAAGCATGACAATGGAAAATGATAATTATGGAGCTGAACAGATACAGGTTCTGGAGGGACTGGAAGCAGTCAGAAAGAGACCTGGTATGTACATAGGAAGTACATCCTCCACTGGACTTCACCATCTTGTATACGAGATAGTTGATAATTCTGTAGATGAGGCTCTGGCAGGATATTGTACCCACATTCAGGTGTATATAAATGAGGATAACTCCATCACCGTAGTGGATGATGGACGAGGAATTCCTGTTGGAATACATAAAAAGCAGGGAATACCTGCTGTTGAGGTGGTATTTACCATACTTCATGCCGGCGGAAAGTTCGGCGGTGGAGGATATAAGGTATCCGGAGGACTTCACGGTGTTGGAGCATCAGTTGTAAATGCACTTTCAACATGGCTTGAAGTCGAGATTACCAGAGATGGCAAGGTGTACAAGCAGAGATATGAGAAGGGCAAGGTTATGTACAAGCTTCAGGTTATAGGTGAAGCACCTGAGGGAGTATCAGGAACAAAGGTTACATTCCTGCCGGATCATACAATATTTGAAGATAACATATACGATTACGATATACTGAGAAACAGACTTCGTGAGATGGCATTCCTTACAAAGGGCCTGAAGATAAGTCTTACAGATAAGAGACTTATTCCTGAGAAGGTAAGATCATTCCACTATGAGGGTGGTATAAAGGAGTTTGTAACATATCTGAACAGACACAGAGATCCTCTGTACAATGAGGTAATCTACTGTGAGGGAGTCAGAGATGGAATAAGTGTTGAGGTGGCACTTCAGCACAATGATTCATACAATGAATCCACATACAGCTTTGTAAATAACATCAACACACCTGAGGGTGGAACACATCTGACAGGATTTAAGTCAGCCATAACAAAGGTGTTCAATGATTATGCAAGAAAGAATAATATTATCAAGGAGAAGGATGACAATCTCTCGGGTGATGATCTGAGAGAGGGACTTGCAGCCATTGTATCTATCAAGATAAGTGATCCTCAGTTCGAGGGTCAGACAAAGCAGAAGCTTGGTAATTCAGAGGCAAGACCTGCAGTTGAGAGTGTTGTAACTGAGCAGCTTACATATTATCTTGAGCAGAATCCGCAGATTGCTAAGATAATTGTGAATAAAGCGGCTGTTGCACAGAGAGCCAGAATAGCTGCAAGAAAGGCAAGGGATGTTGCAAGAAAGGCAAATCTTTCAGACAACATGGCACTTCCTGGAAAGCTTGCGGATTGTTCAGACAAGGATCCAAAGAACTGTGAGATCTACATAGTCGAGGGAGATTCCGCCGGTGGTTCAGCTAAGACAGCGAGATCAAGAGCAACACAGGCCATACTTCCACTCAGAGGTAAGATCCTTAATGTTGAGAAGGCAAGAATAGACAGAATCCTTGGAAATGAAGAGATCAAAGCCATGATCACCGCATTTGGAACAGGTATCCATGAGAACTTCAATATAGAGAAGCTTAGATATAACAAGATCATCATCATGACCGATGCCGATGTGGATGGAGCTCATATAGCAACTCTTCTCCTCACATTCTTCTACAGATTCATGCCTGATCTTATTAGAAAGGGACATGTATATCTGGCACAGCCACCACTTTACAAGCTGGAGAAGAACAAGAAGGTATGGTATGCGTACAGTGATGATGAGCTGAACAGTATACTTGATGAAGTCGGAAGAGATCAGAACAACAAGATACAGCGATACAAGGGACTTGGAGAGATGGATGCAGAACAGCTCTGGGAGACAACCATGGATCCAGAAAAACGAATTCTTCTCAGAGTGGCAATTGATGATGACGATGAGTCAGAGATCGATATGACATTCAATGTACTCATGGGAGATAAGGTTGAACCACGTCGTGAGTTTATAGAGACAAATGCCAAGTATGTAAAGAATCTCGATATATAGTATATTGATTAAATAAATGTGATAAAACATAACCGATATCGAGAGAAAGGAAATCAAAAAATGGATGACGATAAGATTTTTGATAAAATAGATGAAGTTGGTCTGAAAAAAACAATGGAGCGTTCATATATAGATTATGCCATGAGCGTTATCGCTGCCAGAGCTCTTCCTGATGTAAGAGATGGTCTTAAACCTGTTCAGCGAAGAATACTTCATTCTATGATAGAACTTAACAATGGACCTGATAAGCCACACCGTAAATGTGCCCGTATCGTCGGTGATACAATGGGTAAATATCATCCACATGGAGACAGTTCAATATACGAGGCACTTGTAAAGCTGGCTCAGGAGTGGAATACCAGATATCCACTTGTGGATGGACATGGAAACTTTGGATCGGTCGACGGTGACCATGCCGCTGCCATGCGATATACAGAGGCAAGACTTTCCAAGATATCCATGGAAATGATGGCAGATATAAACAAAGATACAGTTGATTTCACACCTAACTTTGATGGTACAGAGAAAGAACCTGTGGTACTACCATCACGTTATCCTAACCTATTGGTAAATGGTACATCAGGTATCGCAGTAGGTATGGCTACCAATATTCCACCACATAATTTAAAGGAAACTATCGATGCAGCCATAAAGATCATCGATAACAGAGTGGAAGAAGGACGTGAGACAGAGATAGATGAGATCATGGACATAGTAAAGGGTCCGGATTTCCCTACAGGCGCACAGATACTGGGCAGACAGGGAATAAACGATGCATATAGAACAGGTCGAGGCAAGATAAAAGTACGTGCAATCACAGAAATCGAAACAATGACCAACGGAAAGCACCGCATTGTTGTAACCGAACTACCATATATGGTAAATAAATCCCTTCTTATAAAGAATATGGTCGATCTTGTCAAGAACAAGAGAATCGATGGAATCACAGATATAAGAGATGAGTCTTCAAGAGAGGGAATGAGAGTTGTCATTGAGCTTAGAAAGGATGTCAATGCCAACGTAATACTCAACCAGCTCTTCAAACACACACAGCTCCAGGATACATTTGGATGTATCATGCTGGCTCTGGTGGATGGAGTACCTAAGATACTCAACATCAAGGACATGCTCACATACTACCTGAAGCATCAGGAGGATGTTGTCACAAGAAGAACAAAGTATGATCTGAACAAGGCTGAGGAAAGAGCCCACATATTACAGGGTTATCTCATAGCACTGGACAACATAGATGAGGTCATCACGATCATCAGAAATTCAAAGAATGTTGGAGAGGCTAAGGCAAAGCTGATCGAAAGATTTGAACTTTCCGAGGCACAGGCCGGAGCAATCGTTGATATGAGACTCCGTGCTCTGACAGGTCTGGAAAGAGAGAAGATCGAGAACGAGTACAATGAGCTTATTGCGAAGATAGCTGAGTACAAGGAGATACTTGCAGATGAGAATAAGCTTCTCGGAGTTATCAAGACTGAGCTTGCAGCGATAGCTGACAAGTACGGTGATGAGAGAAGAACATCCATAACTGCATATTCAGATGATATAACAGATGAGGAGCTTATCAAGAGAGAAGAGATAGTTATCTCCATGACAAAGCTCGGATATATCAAGAGAATGCCAAAGGATACCTTCAAGGTACAGAACAGAGGCGGCAAGGGTATCAAGGGAATGAACACCATCGACAACGATATAATCGATGAGATATTCCTTACTAATACCCACAACTTCATAATGTTCTTCACCAATATGGGAAGAGTATACAGAATGAAGGGATACGAGATACCTGAGTCGGGACGTAATGCAAGGGGTGTTGCGATAGTCAACCTTCTTCAGCTTCTTCCTGGTGAGAAGGTAACAGCCATAATCCCTATAGCCGGATTTGACAAGAAGTATCTCATGATGGCTACAAAGAATGGTATTGTAAAGAAGACCAAGATAGAGGCATTTGAGAATATAAGAAAGACCGGTCTGGCTGCCATAACACTGAATGAGGGAGATGAACTCATAGAGGTTAAGGCAACGAGCGGTGAGAATGATGTATTCCTTGTAACTGCCAAGGGTATGTGTATCAGATTCAATGAAGAATGTGTCCGTGATACAGGACGTACATCCATGGGTGTACGTGGAATAAGATGCGACAAGGGCGATGAAGTCATAGCAATGCAGCTTGATGTTCAGGGCGATGAGATTCTCTTCGTAACCACAAAGGGTATGGGAAAGAGAACTGAACTGTCAGAATTTGCCCCTCAGATGAGAGGCGGTAAGGGTGTCAAATGTTACAGGATAACCGATAAGACCGGTGACATCGTCAGCGCAAAGGCCGTGACAAATGACCATGACATTATGATGATGACCAATGAGGGAATCATGATCAGAATGCATTGTTCAGATATAACTGTAATAGGAAGAATAACCTCAGGTGTCAAGCTTATGAATATCGGCAAGGATGGCAACACATTTGTGGCATCTGTTGCAAAGCTTGCAAGAAGTGATGAAGATGAAGAGGCAGAGGACTCAGAGAATCCAGAATCAGCAGAAAATGAAGTATCAGAGAATGTAGAGAACGATACGGAGAATGATGCCGAGAGTAATTCAGAGGAGTAATTATAATCACAAATAAAGATAGATGTACTGTGTTGTAATATGCAAGACAGTACATCTTTTTTTATGTCCATGGATGTTTACAGATTGTGTGCAAATAGCCGTTATGATATACTTATCTTGGATTACACATTGGGAGAAAATAATCCTGAACGCAGGATTTTGAAGGTTATTATAAAGAGATTGGAATTATGGGAAAATACAACAAAATTATTGGGGGTAAAAGGCATGACGGCGAATGTGATACAGGTGGTGGCATCGGCGGCTACAACGGCTGCATCTACGGTTACAGAGGCAACAACGGAAGGAAAACTGGACAAGATATTCCAGAGCTCCGAGAAGGCGTCTGAACTTTCTTACAGTATAATGAACATCATATATATATTGGCGGCGATGATCATAGTTGTTGCGATATTTACAGTGGTGTTATACATATACAAATTCATCATGAACAGGAGAGATCCAAACTACAAAAAGAACGATGATACGTTCCTGGATGATTAAAAAAAATTTATAAAATGGCGGTGAAGAGATGAGAGTTATTGCAGCAGAAGAGATTACCAAAAATGTAAGGGAGATGTGCATCGAAGCAAATGTAAATCTGTCTGAGGATATGGAGAAGGCAATCAGGGATTCAGTAGAATCTGAGGACAGTCCGCTCGGAAAACAGATACTTGGACAGTTATGTGAGAATCTGGATATAGCAAAGGAGAATGATATTCCTATCTGTCAGGATACGGGAATGGCTGTTTTCTTTGTGAATGTTGGACAGGATGTACATATAGAAGGAATGAACATAACTGATGCCATAAACGAAGGTGTGAGACAGGGATACACTGACGGATACCTGAGAAAATCAGTGGTAAAGGATCCTCTTATCAGAGAAAATACAAAGGATAATACCCCGGCGATTATACATTATGATATAGTTCCGGGAGATAAAATAGAGATAACTATAGCTCCAAAGGGATTTGGAAGCGAGAATATGAGCAAGGTGTACATGCTCAAGCCGGCAGATGGAGAAGAGGGCGTGAAGGCTGCTGTTCTTCAGGCTGTAAAGGATGCCGGACCAAATGCATGTCCTCCCGTATTCGTAGGTGTGGGTCTTGGAGGAGACTTTGAGCTTGCTGCGAAGCTTGCAAAGAGGGCTCTTACAAGAAAGGTAGGAGTTCACTCAGACAGAGAGCATATAGCAAGGATAGAGAGTGAGCTTCTGGAGATGATCAACAACACTGGAATAGGACCTGGCGGTCTTGGAGGAAAGACCACGGCACTGGCTGTGAACATAGAGACATATGCCACTCACATAGCCGGAATGCCATTGGCAGTTAATATGTGCTGTCATGTGAACAGACACGTTACGAGAGTATTATAGGAGGAGGTTAGGTTCATCATGGATAGACATATAAAGGCACCATTTGACAGAGAAGAGGTAAAGACCCTCAAGGCAGGGGATTATGTATATATAGATGGAATAGTGTACAGTGCCAGGGATGCCGCACACAAGAGAATGTATGATGCCATCATGGAATCAGGATGCGTGGACGCCAGTGGAACTGAGTTATACGAGAAGGGCATAGTTCCTATAGACCTTAACGGCAATGTGATATATTATCTCGGACCGACACCGGCAAAACCTGGACAGGTCATAGGCTCGGCGGGACCGACAACCAGCAGCAGAATGGACAAATACACTCCACTCATTCTCAGCAAGGGTCTGTGTGGAATGATAGGAAAGGGAAAGAGAAGCCAGGAGGTTATACAGGCAATAATAGACAACAAGGCTGTGTATCTGGCAGCCGTTGGCGGTGCAGGAGCGCTTCTCTCCAAATGTATCAAGAAATCCGAGGTGATCGCGTACGATGATCTCGGAACAGAGGCTATAAGGAAGATGACAGTGGAGAATTTCCCAGCTATTGTGGTTATAGATTCAGAGGGACACAACCTGTATGAAACAGCGGTAAAGGATTATCTTGAGCAGAATAAATAATACAGGAATAAAATAAAAAGTATACAGAATCTCAACAATGAATTAGCAAAAATGCACAAAATAATTGTTGAATATTACAGTCACAATAATGTTGACTAAAATATATTAAACTTGTATAATTTTAATATGAGTTAGTCTCATATTAAATTAATTGTTGTATTAACAAGGGAAAGAAGAAAAAGAAGAGATTTAATGAGAAGAGAAAAAGTTTTCAACAGATCGTTATTGATCCTTGCAATCATGTCAATCATGCTCTTTGCAATGACAATAACAGCATCGGCAGCATCAGGAAGAGCAGTAACAAATCTTCAGCAGACAGATGATACCAAGACAGGTGTCACAGTTCAGTGGAGCGGTAATTATGGAGAGGAATACTTAGTGTATTTATCCCAGGATAGATCTTCAGGATATCAGGCATTAAGTTCTTATACTTCAACATCAAATAAGAAGTATATTTACAATCTTCAGGCCGGCAGAGCATACTATGTAATAGTTCAGACATATGTCAACAAGCAGCTTGTTGGACAGTCAGATCCTCTTCAGGTCATAACAACTCCTGAGAGCGTAGATTACAAGTCAATAAAGCAGACTTCAGGCACAAAGAATAAGATCGGTTTACAGTGGAACAGAGTTTCAGGTGTAACAGGATATGTAGTTGCCAAGATCAGCGGTTCAAAGGTTGAGGCTCAGTATAATGTTACTACAAACAAGGCAACTGTACCTGCAAAGGCCGGAACACATTATAGTGGATATTATGTATATTCATATAAGAGATCAGAGTCAAACTACATAGCACTTGGTTATGGACAGTCAACAGGTACACTCTACTCAGCACCTGTTAACCCACAGTATGTTGCCGATGCAAAGGCAGGAACTCTTATATGGAGTCCAGCTAAGAGTGGAAATGTAATAACAATCGGATGGAAGGCAAATCCAAACTATGACTATCCTACAGGATATCAGGTTCAGATCTACTCTCTCAACGGAAAGACCAGATTATACACAACAAAGGCTACAACAAAGACCAGAGTTAAGATCAACAACGCAAAGGTTCGTAAGGCAATCAACAACAAGGGATTCAAGGTAAGAATCCGTGCATACAAAGAGGCAAATGGTGGTGCTAAGTGCTGGAGCGATTGGTCAGCATTCAAGACAATCATACCTCAGGCATGTGTAAAGAAGAGTAATGTAACTTCTGTAAGCAGCACTGCTGCAAAGGTTAAATGGAAGAAAGTAGCAAATACAAAGTATTATCTTGTATACTATACAAAGAATCCATACGCTTCAAATGCAAAATGGATAAAGAAAAAGGTAAGTGCTAAGAGCAGCTCTTATACAATAAGAGGTCTTAAGGCATATTCTACATTTGGAGTATATGTTATCCCTGTTGTCAAGGTAAGAGGAAAGACCTACAGAGGACAGGCTTGTGAGTATATAAGATGCAGTTACTACTATAGATAAGATAGTAAGAAACATCTACAAAACGATAAGAGGGCGGATACAAAAAAGTATCCGCCTTTTTGTCGATTTTTGGCTTATTATTTTCTTGTAAAAACTCCTTGACATTCACTGCCAGGTTTGGTATTATAAACAAGCGTCAAAAATTAAATACTCTTTGGTAGGAGATTTTTATTTAGGCATTTTGCAGAAGTACTCAAGTGGCTGAAGAGGCGCCCCTGCTAAGGGTGTAGGCCGTTTGCGCGGCGCGAGGGTTCAAATCCCTCCTTCTGCGTTTCCTTTTTGGAGATGCTTATGACGTTATTCCTCGATAGCTCAATGGTAGAGCACTCGGCTGTTAACCGAGGGGTTGTAGGTTCGAGCCCTACTCGGGGAGCTTTAATTAAATAATATGGTGCGATAGCCAAGTGGTAAGGCCCCGGTCTGCAACACCGTCATCGCCGGTTCAAATCCGGCTCGCACCTCTCAAGCGGAAGATATATGTAATATATATCTTCCTTTTTTTGTAACCTTGAATATGCTTTTTTTGTCTGTTATACTGTAGAGGTATATTGGCTATTGAAATAGTAGGAGGTGGGGTATGACTCAAATTTTAAAAGATTCAATAAAAATTGAATACAAACTTGATCAGGTTACTCCTATTAGCAAATATGAAATGAATGCCTATAATGTGCCTTTTGCAGGCAACACAAGCATGTGCAGGGAAGTGTTTGTTAAGGGGGAAAGAAAACTCGAATTCTCAATAGATGGGGATATGAGTCTTAGTAAGATAATGCAGAAACCGGTTTTCAGGGATGAACTGGTGGAATACATATTCAGCATAAGCAAGCAGCTTGTGTCAGTCATACAGAATGGACTAGCACCCGAGAAGGTAGTGTGGGATACGAATTATATGTATGTGAGATTTAGTGACTTCTCCATACAGCTTCTGTATCTTCCATTTGAAAGCAAATTTGACAAGAAGGACATTGGGGAGTTCGTGAAGAGCATCTTGTCAGGATTTGTCTATGCACACACACCAGCCATAGAATGTGCTAACCAGATAGTTGATTATTTCAACGATCACAGGGAGTTTGATGCATTTCATTTCAATGAATTCGTGTCAGATCTCAGAGCATCAAGTCAGCTCCTTATAATACAGGGTGAAAAGGGCAAGAGTAAGGTACTCACTTCAAATGACAATAATAAAGAGCTTGCAATCCACAAAGCCGAGGAGGCAGCCAGAAAGGCTGAAGAGGCAAGAATGCAGGCCGAGAATGAGGTAAAGAGACAGATAGAGGAAGCAAAGTATCAGGCGGAAGTTGCCAGACAGGCAGAGGAGACCCGTATGAAGGCCGAGGCGGCAAGGGTCGAAGCCGAGATATGGAGACAGAAGGTCACTGCTGAGGCAAAGGATTATGAGCAGACAGCGGTACTCACAGCTCAGGATATGTACTCATATCAGGGCAATTCCGATGACAGTGAGAGGCTTAAGGCTGAAGAAATGTTCAGGAATGCCGAGGAGGAGCGAATCAGGGCAGAGAAGGTTTCATCGCAGTATGCAGATGAGATAAGACGTGCCAGAGAGCAGGAGATGCATGCTGAGGAGGCTAGAATGCAGGCAGAATTTGCAGCCCGCAAGAATGCTGAGGAGGCTAAGAGACAGGCAGGCCTTGCAAAGCTCAAGGCGGAGGAAGCCAAGAGACTTAGCGAGCAGCCGGATGAGGAGCCACCTACAACACTGTTCAGCAACAGAACACTTGTCACAGGCAGCAAGCCGACCCTCACCAGAAAGACTACGGGTGAGAGCGTTCAGATTAATAAACAGGTATTCTGTATTGGCAAGGCTGATCAGGGTGTTGACTATAAGGTAACAGGAAACAAGTCTATAAGTAGAAGACACGCCTATATCACCAGTATCAATGGAACACATTATCTGAGAGATAACAACTCAACAAACCATACATTCCTGAACGGAACTCAGGTGTACAGCAATGTTGATGTGGCTATCCCTGATAACAGTGTGATAAGGCTTTCAAACGAGGAGTTCATATTCAGGATAAATTCTTAAATATGGAGTTCGATAAATGTAATAAATCAGGTTGATCCGTAAGGGATGTGTCAAGTTTTCTATGAAAACTTGACATGTAGCTCCAGCCATTTGCCGAAGGCAAATTTTGAATGGCTGGAGTTCAAGATGGAGGAAGAGATATGTATTGTGATAATTGTGGTTGTGAATTGGGGGAGAACGTAAGAAAGTGTCCTGTCTGTGGAAAAGAATTTCCTTTGATAGAGCCGGAAGTTGACGACAGCACAACTGTGCTTACAAGTGAGCCGGATGTCGATGAGGACGATGACAGCACAACTGTCCTGACAGGCGGAACACAGGGCATGCCTCAGATGATGCAGCAGCCACAGGGTAATCCTGTGCCACCGCAGCAGCCTCAGATGGGAATGCCACAACCTCAGATAATGCCACAGGAAGGCGCCGATATAATGATAAAGAAAAAGGGCGAGAAGAAGGGTATGAGCAAGGGTGCAAAGGCCGCACTCATAGCTATACCAGTGGTTATCGTCATCGCTATAGGCGTCCTTGCATTTATATTTGTTCCAAAGTTTAGAAAGTATAACGAGGCCAACGACCTCATGGACCAGGGAAAGGTTGAAGAGGCCGTGACACTGTATAAGGATCTTGGAAAATTCAAGGATTCCTATAAAAAGGCAAACGGAGACGCTTATTATGAGTATGCCGAGGGTCTTGAAAAAGAAGGCAAGAACCTTGAGGCGGCTGAATATTATAAGAAGTCAGGCAACAGCAGAAAGGCTGCAGAGAACTACAGCAAGTCATCTGACGGTGACGAGGAGAGTTTCAGCAGCGATGACGCATTTGATAAGGCTTATCAGTGTTATTACAATGCGGGAATGGATCAGATGAATGCGGCATCCTACGATGCAGCCATAGATGCATTCAACAATGCAGGCTCATACAAGGATGCATCGGACAAGGTTATCGAGTGTACATATAAGAAGGCGGAGGCACTTATAACAGCCAAGAAGTACGATGACGCCATCAGTATTCTGTCAACCATAGAGGAGTACAGCGATTCCCAGACTCTTCTTGCAAAGTGCTATTACAACAAGGCATCAGAGCTGCTCGACAGCGGCAAATATGACGATGCGTATGATATGTACATGAAGTCAGAATTTAATGACTACAAGAACAAGGCCAGTGAGTGTACATACAAGAAGGCAGAGCAGTATTACAAGAACAAGGATTACGAGAATGCCATCAAGAGCTATGATAAGGTGGACAAGGATTACAAGGACTGTGTAGCTGAGAAAGACAAGTGTTATCAGGCACTTGGAGCCCAGGCATACAAGGACAAGGAATACAAGAAGTCAGTTGATTACTATGAGAAGGTAGTCAAGACTGATGTGTCCAAGAAGATAGCAAATGGAAAGCTTGCATTTGCAAATGCAAATAAGAACGCAGCCAATGAGACTACAATGACATATCTCGGAGAACTCAGATACGACGGCAACGAGAAGGCTCAGAAGCTGTATTCAGAGCTTGTGAAGTGGAATATAGAATCATTTGTAAACAGCAGTGAAAAAGATCTTGATAAGGGATCTAACAGCATCAAGACAAAGGATGGATCAGATATATATATTCATACGTCATTTGGATTTGACGGTGATGACTCTATGAAGATATCGGGATACGTTGTGTATGCGGATGGAAACAAGTCTGACGTCATAACATTCTCAGATCCTGTGGTTGACGGCTGGTCAACATGGGTCAAGATATCAGGTGACAGTGCACCTAAGGGTGTAACATATCTGTATCTTCAGAACGAGACGACCAAGAAGATCATAGAGGTATATCCGTTCACAATAAAGTAAAGAGACAGGGTGATATATGTGATAAACAGACCTGAATTGCTGGCTCTGGAATTCTACAAGTCGCGGCCTTTTAAGGGCAGTGACAAGGGTATCCGTTACATGATACAGAAGGATGTTGTGGAGATTGAGCCGGAGGGTGAAAAAGATCAGACAGAGGAAGATGCACCGAAGGAGACAAAGACTGTACTCACGGCATTTATATGGCCGGAGCCATTCTGTTTTGAGGTCACACCGGATGAACAGAAGGGATCGAAGCAGTTTGATTTTTCCGAGGAAGGATTGTGTGAGGCCATAGCCTGGTTGAATGAAAATCATGATACATATGCACAAAAAAAACAATAGTAAACTACTTAAAAGAATAATTGGAATAACAGCGACTGTCATCATTCTGATGGCAGCAGTTGTTGCAATTATTTTTTTTCATCTTATGAGAAAACCTCAGATAAAGCTTGTGGAGGCCATGGTAAATACCATCAATTCTTCCAGAGAGTCGGAGATGAATCAGCAGTATGGCACATTTGACATGGGTATGAACATGATAAATGGCAGTCAGAGCTTTTCATTTGAGGATAATTCTGATCACAGCGTTGACATATCGCTGAAGAGAAGTGCTTCGGATCACAATTTTCTTGCGGAGGCAGGAGTTGATGACAAGACATTCAAGCTCTATGCAAATAAGAGGACTTCTCTCATATATATAGATGATATGGCAATCAGAATACAGTACGCTGACAATCTCATCACGAACATGAGCAATTCTCAGGTGGTATCACTGCTTGGGATAGACAGCGACACAGTGTACTCATTTGGCACTGCCTATGAGAACTGTATGAGGATGGCTGCAAATAATTATGCGGACATCAACGGTGACGATATCCAGACAGATATTATCCAGAAGACACTTAAGTATTTCTTCAATATGGAGGGTACGAGTGAGGGAAAACAGACTGTGGTTACTGGGGATAGTGCACAGGACTGCAAGGTGTACTCGGTCATCTTCAATGTGGATGATTTCTATAGTTATCTGGATGACTGTTTTGGCACACATGATATAGATCTTCAGGAAGTGTATGACATGCTTGACAAATACATACCGGAGATAGATACCATTGACAATACGGCAGAATTGGTACATGATATAAAGCAATTTGTGGATGAAATGTTAGACGGCAGGGATATCACGCTCTATTTTGCTGTGAACAGTAAAAATGAGCTGGTCAAGCTGTATGCGGATCATGTGTCCGACAGGGATATGAGCATGTCGCTGACATTTTACGGAGACAAATATACAGCACAGTCGTATGAGTTCACTGTTACTGACAATTCTGACAACCATCTTGTGATAAAAAAGAGGGATGTGAGCAGTGACGGAGAGACAGGAGTGGTGTTTGATGTGGATATATCGGCAGCCGATCTCATGGATTCCATGAAGCCTGTCAGTATAAGTGCATCGCTGGAGCTTAGATTGTCTGGAAGTGATGCAATTCTTGGTATACAGGTTGGAGATGCCGTGTTCAGAAAAAATGCGGAGATCACCGGATATGATAAGGGTAACAGCATTGATCTTGCGTGGAGCGGGGACAGTGATGGAAGCATGCATATCGGCTGTGATTCAGGAGCGATAGAGAAACCGGAATACAGGGACAGCCTGGATATATTTGACACAGATGTGATAAGTGCGTATAAATTTATAAAAGAGATAATGAACAGATAGATGGAGATTTGTATATGAGTGATACATCAGTTGTGGATAACTCCACGGGCAAAGAAAAAAGCAGATATACATCGGGAACCATATATAAGATGATAATTGCTATAACGTTCCTTCTGGCATTTGGACTGATAATGATATTCAGCGCATCCAGTTACGGCACGGCTGCCAGCAATTTCAGAAGCCAGTTGGTGTTTATCGTTTTCGGAGCATTGGCAATATGGGGATTGGCGTTTTTCCCATACGGTCTGTATAAGAAGCTTACATGGCCTGCATATTTTCTGTCATTGATACTGACATTTTTGCTTCTCACGCCATTGGGAGTAAATGTAAATGGTGCGACGAGATGGATCCAGATCCCTCACATACCATTCAGAATCCAGATCGCTGATATAGTGAAGACTCTCATGATCATATTCATAGCTTCATTTATAAGCAGCAAATGGAGAGAGATGCACAAGTGGCAGACTGTCATAATACTGTGGGTGCTTGTGGGACTCCAGGCGGGACTTCTGCTCGTCATATCCACAAACCTGAGTTCGTGTCTGGTCGTTCTTGGAATATGTTACTGTTCAACATTTATAGCCAGCAAGAACTGGAAACTGCATTTGGGAATATTGCTGATAGCTGTGGTGGTGGCGGTGGTCTATGTGAAGGTAGCCACGAGCTACCTGCCTACGGAGGAAGAACTTCTGTCAAATGACAACTTCCGTGCAAAGCGAATCCTGGGATGGCTGTACACAGAGAAATATGAGAAGAGTGCAGGATATCAGGTCATACAGTCGCTGTATGCCATAGGAAGCGGATCTTTCTTCGGCAAAGGACTTGGAAATGGAACACAGAAGCTTTCGGCTATACCGGAGGCCCAGAATGATATGATCTTCGCGATAATCTGCGAGGAGCTTGGTGTGGCAGGAGCAATCATGTTATTTCTTCTGTATGGCTATCTGTTATACCAGATGTATGTTATAGTTAAAGAGTCATCGAACGTATTTGGAAGCATGATGGTCATAGGTGTGATGGTACACCTTGTATGTCAGATAGTGATCAACGTAAGCGTTGCGACAAATGTAATTCCGAATACAGGTGTCACTCTTCCTTTCATAAGCTCGGGAGGTTCCGCACTTCTCATGACCATGGTCGAGTGTGGTATGTGTATAGGAATCAGAAGGCAGCAGACGAGAAGAGTGTATCAGAAGCATTTGAATGAATAAAATCCATGTGAGGAATAAGAGAGGTAGTATATGGTAAAGTTTAGAAAAATTGCGTTTTTGACAATGGCAGCAGTATTGTTGTCAACTTGTGCGACAGGAATCTCAAATCTGTCAGAAAGCAGGGTCGGCGGACAGTACACGGTGTACGCTGCGGAGGCACAGGCTGATGCCGGAGAGAGTGTTGCGACATTGACGGATGCAACTGCCACTGTGAAGAATAAGAAGGGCTGGTATACCGAGAACGGTAAGACATATTATTACGATGAGAACGGCAAGGCGTTAAAGAGCAAGTTCCTTACATACAAGGGCGACAAATATTATTTTAACAGATATGGCCGCATGGTGAGAGGACTTAACAAGATCCAGAATAATTACTATTACTTCAGAACAAATGGCAAGGCACTGGTGAATACCTGGAAGAAAATAAAGGGTAAGAAGTATTACTTTGGTTCTGATGGAAAAGCCTATAAGGGTGCACATAAGGTAAAGAATAGCAAGTATTACTATAATTTCTCAAGTAATGGTTATCTTGCGGAGGGTGTCAGAAAGATAAATGGCGTGACATACAGATTTGGTTCCAATGGAAAGCCATATACAGGATGGTATACTACAAAGCTTGGAAACAGACAGTATTACAGCGCTTCAGGTGTTGCATACAAAGGACCTAAGAAGGTAAATGGCAAGCTGTATCTGTTTGACAAGAATGGTGCACTGGTGAAGGGCAGAGGCTGGAAATATTACAACGGCAAGCGTTACTTCGTAAGCGTCAAGGGAACATTACTCACCGGATACAGATATGTGGATGGAGCATACTATTACTTCAGTAAGAGCGGTGCCATGTATAGAAGCAAGTGGGCATATGCGAATGGATATAAGTTCTATTTCAACAGAGGTGGCAAGAGACTCACAGATGTTGATAAGATCCTCGGAAAACAGGATTCCTATGAGATAAAGGTCAACAAGACCACAAATGTTGTGACTGTATATGCAAAGGATGGCAACAAGGGATATATCATTCCGGTAAAGGCATTTGTATGTTCAGGCGGTGACACAACACCTCTTGGAACATTCTGTACCCCGGCAAAGGGAAGATGGTGGACACTGATGGGGCCATGCTATGGACAGTGGGATACACTTATAACAGGTGATATACTTTTCCACTCTGTGTATTACGGAGAGGAGGATCCTACCACATTATCAGTCAGCGCTTATAACATGCTCGGAACGACATGCTCACACGGATGTATAAGACTTAAGGCAGGAGATGCAAAGTGGATATATGACAACTGCGATCTTGGAACAAAGGTAACTATATTCGAGAGCAATAAGAGCGGCCCGTTCCCTAAGCCTACATCAGTTCAGCTTGATTACAGCCATACATGGGATCCTACAGATCCAACCATGGCATACAAGTGTAGAGAGAACGGATGTCATAAGGGAATAGCATGGTAATATCGTGTTCAATGTGGAGAGAATAGATATATGAAAAAAGCGTCGTGGATGGACATGGGCAGAAAATATATATTATTTATGATTGCGGTCATCTGTTTTGCAGGTATCTGCATGGGATGCGGGAAGGTGGATGACGGTCAGGAGGAGAGTACCGGTATCCAGATAAAGAGCGGTGATGTTGAATCCGCGGAGGATATGGCTCAGATAGGAGTGTATCTCGATGTGGATAAGAACAGTTCCGAGATAACGGATGTGAAGTACAAGATATCCGGTGACATAGGTATCGTGAGTTTCAGGTACAGCGGAGTGAAGGTTGAACTCAGAGGCTCCTGCAAATACGAGATGTACGATCTGGCGGGCGTTGAGAACACCAGCAATGGTGACATGATAACCGGCAACATCCAGGGATACAGTGCTACTTATTACACTCTGAATCCCGGACGTATAGCTTTCTGGAGCGATGGAACAATTAACTATTCGCTATATATATACGTCACAGCCAGTGATGAGGTACTCAATGAAGTGCTGTCACATATAGTATTTGAGAACAGATATACGGACAGGGCTGATGTCCAGCAGCAGATAGAGACGGACAGCAGAGCATTTGCTGAGAAGATCGTGAAGGTGTTCAATGATGAAGATCTTGAGACCATGAAGGATATGGTTTTATATCCTCAGGAGACAAGTGGTGGACAGTCCATAGCAAATGAAAATGAGCTGTTGAATGTTGATAAGAAGGCGCTGTTCACTGACATTCTTATGAAGGCTCTGAACGATGAGAATGCACTGGATAATCTGAGAAAAACCAACGACGGCTCCGAATATGTAATTGGAACAAACTATAAAAATGTACATTTCAGACTGAACGACGATGGACAGTTTGTCATCACAAAAATAAATAACTGATATTTATCCCCTGCGCATAAGGGCAAACTGATATGTGCAGGGGATTTTTCTGTTTAAAAATACTGAAAAAGTTCTATTTGCCACGGATAAGTTCAGAATGTGATAAGTATGGGAGAATAAACAAGTATAGTGGGAAAATTTAGAGGACGATTCGCGTTGAGACTGTGTATCAAAGTCCTTAGAATTGTATCAGGACAGGAAATAACTTAAGACAGAACCTGATCTGAGACAAGGAGGAGATATACACGATGACAGAGAGAGTTTACAGTATAAGTGAGGCAGCAGCCAAGGTTGAGGTTGAGTCACATGTGCTTAGGTATTGGGAGGAAGAGCTTGAGATCGATATCAAGAGAAATGACATGGGTCACAGGTGCTACAGTGAGAAGGATGTAAAGATACTTCAGAGGGTTAAGACTTTGAAGGATAAGGGGATACAGCTCAAGGCGATAAAGGATATGGTTCACAGAATGTATGAACTTCTTGACGAGGGAGAGAGCACAGAGGAAAAAAATGCGGATGATGCGGTGACGGAGCTTATCGCAGAGAGAGAAAATACAGAGAAGAAGACCATAGAAACCATAAGGGTGAGCAGCGATGTGGGGGATGATTCAAGAATAGTTGATTTCAAGATGGCACAATTCCAGAATATCATGGACAAGATAATCAGCAACTCCATAAAGGACAACCTTAAGGTGATAACACAGTCAGTGTCCGCTGCGGTGTCCGATGACGTGGTAAAACAGATGGATGTGCTGATGAAGGAGAAGGAGGATCAGGAGGAAGCGAGATACAGAAAGCTTGACGCCACCATAAGAGAACTTCAGCAGACCAGACAGGAGGTTGCGGCAACGGAGATAAAGAGGAAGAAAAAGGGCATTTTCAGAAGAAAACAGAGAGAGAGTTTATAAAAACTTCACACACTAACAATAGGGATTAATGCTATAATTAGCGCTAGTAAGATGGGAGTTAACACGAATGAAGATTACTAAGAAAGTTAAGATAGCGATAATTTTTATATGGATAGCAGCGATATTGTCCATGGTTATAGGTACGGCTATCATAGGGCGATATTTTATCACTGGAACTTATGGCCGTAATCACTCACTGCAGCTTTTATATTCGGAGGACGATCCGGTCAATGATGTGTACAAATCTCTGTCCACATTGCGTGAGGAAGTTATAAGCAAGGTGAAGAAGGATCCTTCATACTATACAACCCAGGATAATGCAGATGCCCTGGATGAAAAGAGCTCGGTATTAAATACTCATATAGCAGTGAAGAAGGATGGAGAGTACATATATAGTTCCGTTGATCCTTTTTCTGAGAGCCTGAAGGAGCAGTTAAAGAGAAATGATAACAGTTCGAATATCAATGCGATAGATGGTGATTCGATTGATACCGGAAATAACAGTGATATAAAGGTTCAGGAATATCTCATAACCCAGCCGTCATTCTATCTGTGCAACCAGGTATCATATGTGCTGGATGGAAGTCAGGTAGATATTTACATGCTCACATACTATGGTAATTATATGGCGAAGTTCAGGGGAACCATCATGGGTTATTCCATACTGATGGTTCTAATGATGATGCTCCTGAGCGGTGTCGTGGCATTCCTTGTATACCAGCAGTTTGTGAATCCTCTTGTCAAGCTCAAGGAGGCAGCAGAGCGTATGGGCTCAGGCAACCTTGACGAGAAGATAGACTTTGGCGATAACAGAGTCGATGAGGTTGGTGAGCTCTGTGAGTCATTTGAGGATATGAGACAGAAACTGTCAGACTTTACCAAGGCGAAGATGAGATATGAGGAAGAGAACAGGCAGCTCATAAGCAATATATCACACGATCTCCGTACTCCTATCACGACCATCAAGGGTTATGTGGAGGGAATCATGGATGGAGTTGCAGATACCCCTGAGAAGCAGGAGAGATATCTGAAGATGATATACAGCAAGGCAAATGAGATGGACAGCCTCATCAATGAGCTTTCACTGTATACGAATATCAACAACAACGCCATACCATATGAGTTCCACAGGGTATCGGTGAAGGATTATTTTGATGACTGTATGGAGGAGGTATATACGACGCTCCTTTCCAAGAACATGACGCTCACATACAAGAACTATTGTGATGACGATGTGAAGGTCATAGTTGATCCTGACCAGCTCAAGAGGGTCATCAACAACATAATTACAAATGCTATCAAGTATACCGATAAGGAATATGGACAGATAGATATCAACATATATGACAATGACGCGGAGGTTAAGGTATCCATAAGCGACAATGGCCGTGGAATAGATTCAGAGAGCCTGCCTCATATATTTGACAGAATGTACAGAGCTGACAGCGCAAGACAGTCAAGAGGCGGAAGTGGTCTTGGACTTGCTATATGCAAGAAGATCGTTGAGGAGCACGGTGGCAACATATATGCCACAAGCCAGCTTGGTGTCGGAACAACGATAGTATTTACCCTGAAGAAGTATATTCCAAAGGTTGAGGAGATCGAGGGTGATACTTCTGACGCCAGCGGTGAACAGCAGGCAAATGTAAAAAAGGATACACAGAAAAAAGATGATCAGAGAAAAGACAATCAGAAAAAGGATGGTCAGAGAAAAGGATCATTGCAGATCATAAATTCACTAAAGAAAAGGAGAGATACAGATGAGTAAGATATTGATCATAGAAGATGAGCTTAGTATTGCAGAGCTTGAGAGAGATTATCTGGAGCTCAATGATTTCGAGGTAGAGATAGAGACAAATGGACTTAAGGGTCTTGAGAAGGCATTGGATGAGGAATACAGTCTTATCCTTCTGGATCTCATGCTCCCTGAGGTGGATGGATTTGAGATATGCCGACAGATAAGGGAGAAGAAGGATATTCCGATCATCATGGTAACAGCCAAGAAGAATGATATAGACAAGATCAGAGGTCTTGGTCTGGGAGTTGACGACTATGTCACAAAGCCATTCAGTCCAAGTGAGCTGGTGGCAAGAGTCAAGGCGCACATATCCAGATACGAGAGACTTGTTGGTTCAACGGCACTCAAGAATGACGTCATCGAGATCAGAGGTCTTAAGATAGACAAGACGGACAGAAGAGTGTATGTTGATAACGAGGAGAAGGTATTTACGAATAAGGAGTTCGATATACTGTGCTTCCTTGCCAGCAACCCAAACAAGGTATTTTCCAAGGATGAGCTGTTCAGCAAGATATGGAATATGGACAGCATAGGAGATATAGCCACGGTTACTGTTCATATCAAGAAGATCAGAGAGAAGATTGAATTTGACACATCGAATCCACAGTACATAGAGACTGTGTGGGGCGTGGGCTACAGGTTTAGGATGTGATAAGAAAGCCCCAGACGGCGAACATGCAGCGTTCATGCTTGCATGAAACTCTGCATGTTCATCGGATGGGCAGATATTCATGAGCATGTATGCCGATAGGCAGGAATGCGAATGAATGTGCGATTACGAGAGCCACGAA
Organism: Coprococcus sp. RTP31081st1_H1_RTP31081_211007; assembly: GCF_040227275.1. Lineage (NCBI taxonomy): Bacteria > Bacillati > Bacillota > Clostridia > Lachnospirales > Lachnospiraceae > Coprococcus > Coprococcus sp. RTP31081st1_H1_RTP31081_211007. The sequence goes on along the minus strand of NZ_JBEHVP010000003.1, from coordinate 160,254 downwards.
GTGGCGAAGTAATCGTAAGGCTTTCTTATCACAATTATAATAAGCCCCAGACGGCGAATGAGGAGAAAACAAATGAAATTAAACATTTTACATGAGGATAATGATATAATCGTGGCTGTAAAGCCATGTGGTGTGCCAACTCAGCCGGACAAGACCAATTCAGAGAGCATGGTGAGTATGCTCAAGCTCAGGATATACGAGAAGGAGAACAGAAAAGAGGAACCATATCTTGTGCCTATACACAGACTGGACAGGCCTGTAGGCGGAGTTATGGTATTTGCCAAGACTCCTGAGGCGGCTGCAAATCTCTCAAAGCAGAGCGAGGATGGTTCTATGATGAAGTATTATCAGGCGATCCTCACTGGTGAGCTTCCAAATGACCAGGGAGTTTTGAAGGATTATCTTCTTCACGATACTAAGGACAATGTGACAAAGGTCGTGGACAAGGACACACCTGGAGCAAAGTATTCCGAGCTGGAATATGAGGTGCTGGATGTCATGGATACGGACGAGGGAGTTCTGTCATATATACTTGTTGAACTCATAACTGGAAGACATCATCAGATCAGGGCTCAGTTTGCGAAGAGAAAGTGCGGAATATGGGGTGACACGAAGTACAACCCTAAGTTCCAGAAGACGAAGAAGAAATATAAAGAGATAGGACTTCACGCGTCCAGATTGGAATTTGACCATCCGACAACAGGGGAACACATGGTGTTCAAGCATGAGCCGGAGGGCGGAGCATTTGCCATTCTGGATCTGGATGAGTTTTAGTTAAAATGGTATTTACAGGGCGGATGTTGGCATGTTTCGTGTTGACATACGTCCTGAAATTTTGTAGATTAAAGAGTGTATGCATTAGGTAGTTCAGCTATGCAGCAGATATAGAATGTTTTAGAATTAAGGAGATAAATAAGATGGCAAACGATAAGAAGATGGTTGAAGCTATTACTTCCATGGATGAAGATTTTGCACAGTGGTATACTGACGTTGTCCTCAAGGCAGGACTTATCGCATATACCAACGTGAAGGGATGTATGGCTATCAAGCCCGCAGGATATGCAATCTGGGAGCTTATACAGAAGCAGCTTGATGAGAGATTCAAGGCTACAGGTGTGGAGAATGTGTACATGCCTATGCTTATTCCAGAGAGCCTTCTTGAGAAGGAGAAGGATCACGTTGAGGGATTTGCACCTGAGGTAGCATGGGTTACTTATGGCGGACTCAATCCACTCACAGAGCGTATGTGTGTAAGACCAACATCAGAGACTTTGTTCTGCGATTTCTACAAGAATGATATCCAGTCATATCGTGATCTGCCAAGGGTATATAATCAGTGGTGTTCAGTAATGCGTTGGGAGAAGGAGACAAGACCTTTCCTTCGTTCAAGAGAATTCCTGTGGCAGGAGGGTCACACAGCTCATGCAACAGCTGAGGAGGCTGAGGCAAGAACAATACAGATGCTGAATCTGTATGCAGACTTCTGTGAGGATGTACTGGCTATGCCTGTTATCCGTGGACAGAAGACAGAGAAGGAGAAGTTCGCAGGAGCAGAGGCAACATACACAATAGAGGCACTTATGCACGATGGCAAGGCGCTCCAGTCAGGAACAAGCCATAACTTCGGAGACGGATTTGCCAAGGCATTTGGAATACAGTTTACAGACAAGGACAACAAGCTCAAGTATGTTCATCAGACATCATGGGGTATGACAACAAGACTTATCGGAGCCATCATCATGGTTCACGGAGACAATTCAGGTCTTGTACTTCCTCCAAAGGTTGCTCCAACTCAGGTCATGATCATTCCTATCATGCAGAAGAAAGCAGGAGTGCTTGAGAAGGCAGCAGAGCTCCGTGAGAAGCTTGGAGCATTCAGAGTAAAGGTCGATGACAGCGACAAGAGCCCAGGCTGGAAGTTCTCAGAGCAGGAGATGAGAGGTATTCCTATCAGAGTTGAGATCGGACCAAAGGATATCGAGGCCAATCAGGCAGTTCTGGTACGCCGTGACACAAGAGAGAAGATCACAGTATCACTTGATGAGATAGATACAAAGGTTGGAGAGCTTCTTGAGACTATCCAGAAGGATATGTTCGAGAGAGCAAAGGCTCACAGAGATTCACATACACATGCAGCGCTTAACTGGGATGAGTTCAAGAATATCATCGACAACGAGCAGGGCTTTGTAAAGGCTATGTGGTGTGGCGAGACAGCTTGTGAGGAGGCTATCAAGGATGAGACAGGAGCATCCACAAGATGTATGCCATTTGCACAGGAGCATCTTTCAGATGTATGTGTACACTGCGGCAAGCCGGCCAAGAAGATGGTATACTTCGGAAGAGCATACTAAAATATAGATAATAATCATGTATAATAACTTCTTCAGCATTTTGCTGGAGAAGTTATTATTTTACAGATATAAAGATGCGGAGAGAAGATATATGAGAATAGACATTCCAGAGGGAGCAAATAAAGTTATAGAGGGTCTTGAGGCAGCAGGCTATGAGGCCTATATAGTCGGCGGCTGCGTGAGAGACAGCATACTCGGAAGAGAGCCGGGGGACTGGGATATCACCACATCTGCCAGACCTGAGCAGGTCAAGGAGATATTCAGGCGAACCGTAGATACAGGAATAGAGCATGGAACCGTAACAGTCATGATGGGCAAGGAAGGCTATGAGGTCACGACGTACAGGATAGATGGAGAGTACAGTGATCACAGGAGACCGGATCAGGTGGAGTTCACAGCCAGCCTTGAGGAGGATCTGAAGAGAAGAGACTTCACCATAAATGCCATGGCGTACAGCCACAGCAAGGGCATAATAGATATGTTTGGCGGTGTGCAGGATCTGAATGACAAGGTTATAAGAGCTGTCGGTGTGGCAAGGGACAGATTCGATGAGGATGCACTTAGGATACTCAGAGCCATAAGATTTGCGGGACAGCTTGGATTTGACATAGAGAGGGATACCCGAAAGGCCATGATCATCCAGGCACATTACCTCAAGGATATAAGTGCGGAGAGGATCAGGGTGGAGCTCACAAAGCTCCTTGTATCAGATCACCCGGACAAGCTGCTCGAGGCCTATGTTACAGGGATCACTGCATATATCCTTCCTGAATTTGACAAGATGATGGAGCAGCCACAGAACAACCAGTATCACAGATACAATGTGGGTGTACACTCCATTGAGGCGGTTAAGAATATAAGAGCTGACGTCACCATGAGATGGGCGGCGCTTCTCCACGATATAGGCAAGCCATCCACACACACTGTGGACGAGAATGGAACAGATCACTTTTACGACCACCAGATCGCAGGAGTTCCACTGGCGGAGGCGGTTCTCAGAAGACTGAAGTTTGACAACAATACCATCAAGGACGTGTGCAAGCTGGTGAGATGGCATGACTTTGGCATGGGCTGCGTTCCGAAGAAGAATACCATCAGGAAGCTTCTCGGAGAGGTTGGAAAGGATTTCTTCCCATATATAATCGAGATCAAGAAAGCCGATATGGCTGCCCAGAGCGATTACAAGCTGGAGGAGAGACAGAGCCAGCTTGCGGAGCTTGAGAAGAAATATGAAGAGATCGTGGCAGATGCTGACTGCGTCAGGATCAAGGACCTCAAGGTAAATGGCGGAGACCTCATAAAGCTGGGAATAAAGCCGGGACCTCAGATGGGCGAGATACTTCAGAAACTGCTGGATATGGTTATAGAAGACCCGGAGAAGAACGGCAGGGAATATCTGCTGGATCAGGTAAAGCAGATGTAGGCATCAGCGATACCCGTCGTAAAACAGACAAATAAAAAGTTACAACTTAAGAATGAAACTTAACATCCCCTCATACAATTACTTAGCAGGCAGTTATGCTGCCAAGAGATGGTTGTAGGAGGGGGTTTTTATTTGGCTGAAAAAATGGGTGAAGTGTATGAAGCATACGATATGGAAGTACAGGGAACGGGCAGAGGCAGAGGTGCTGTGATTCTGATGACGGACAAGGGGGTCAGACAGGTGTCATCCCTGAATGGAACTGACGAGAGGCTTCAGCAGGAGAAGGAATTTAAGGATAAGATATATGAAAAGGGCTTCTGTAATATAGACCGGGTCGTGGCCAACAGAGAAGACGAGCTGGTGACCTGCGACAGGTATGGAAATCCATTTGTGTGCAGGGAATATTTCCAAGGGCGGGAGTGTAATGCATCAAGCATAAGGGATCTTGAGAAAGCAGTTATAAATCTGGCGTGGTTTCACAGAGCCGGAAGGGAACTGTACATGGAGGAGAATACGTCATACACAAAAAAAACTCCGGGAAATCTGGATAGAAAGGTAAATGAGCTTCGCAGGATAAGAAATTTTGTCAGCAGGAGAACCCTGAAGAATGACTTTGAGATGCTGTACATAAAGACATTTGATTATTTTTACAGCCAGGCAGAGAAGTGCCTGTCGCTGTTTCAGGATAATTTCACATACAACGACAAATGGCTTGGCTATTGTCACGGCTCGTATAATTATCACAGCGTGATGTTCTGTGATGGATACATAGCAACCATAAATTTTGACCGGTTCCATGTGGGATACCAGCTCATGGATCTGTACCAGTTTCTCCGCAAAGCCATGGAGAAGAACAGGTATGATATCACCATGGCGAAGGACATTCTGAGTGCGTACAGTCAGATCAATTATCTTGAACATGAGGATTATGAATTCATATATCTTATGTACAGTTTCCCGGAGAAGTTCTGGAAGATAAGTAACCGGTATATGAACACCAGAAAGAGCTACATATCCCCGGTTTTGATGGAAAAACTCCAAAAAGTTATCGAAGATGACCAAGAAAAGCTCAAAATTTTGAGTGAAATTAACGATACCTATGGACTTCACAAGCTGACAAATTAAGAGTATAATGTTGGGGCGTGGATAATAATTGAGTTAGACACGTGATACTGAATTGTGATGTATTTTACAGATGGTTTTTTCGTGTGTGTGTTTTCCATTTGTAGGATGCTCTATGGGTAACATAAAGCAATAGATTTCACAGGAGGCAAAATGATGAGCGATTATAATTACAAGGACGTGTATGAGCAGTGGGTGAACAATCCTTTGTTTGGTCAGGAAACCAAGGATGAGCTCTTAGCGATCAAGGACGACGAGAAAGAGATAGAAGAAAGATTCTATTGTGATCTTGTATTTGGAACAGCCGGACTTCGAGGCATCATCGGAGCTGGTACTAACAGAATGAACATATATGTAGTGCGCAAGGCTACACAGGGACTTGCAAACTACATCATCAAGGCGGGCAAGCAGGACAAAGGTGTGGCAATAGCTTATGATTCAAGAAGAATGTCACCTGAGTTCTCTATGGAGGCAGCTCTCTGCCTGGCAGCAAATGGCATAAAGGCTTACAGATTCGAGTCACTTAGACCGACACCTGAGCTTTCATTTGCAGTGAGATATCTGGACTGTGTAGCTGGTATCAATGTAACAGCATCACATAACCCACCAGAGTACAATGGATATAAGGTATACTGGGAGGATGGCGCACAGATCACACCACCTCATGACCAGGGAATCATGGCCGAGGTAAAGGCCATCACAGATTTCGCAGATACAAAGACCATGGACATGGTAGAGGCAAAGAAGAAGGGGCTTCTTGTAACTATCGGTTCAGAGGTTGATGACGCATACATGGGCGAGCTCAAGAAGCTCATCCTCAATCAGGATGCAATTGACAAGTATGGCAAGGATATCAAGATCGTGTACACACCACTTCACGGAACAGGCAACATCCCTGTAAGAAGGATTCTCAAGGAGATCGGATTTGAGAATGTGTACGTGGTTCCTGAGCAGGAGCTTCCGGATGGAGATTTCCCAACAGTTGAGTATCCAAACCCAGAGGCAAAGGAAGCATTTGCACTGGCACTCAAGCTGGCAAAGGAAGTCGATGCAGATCTCGTTCTGGCAACAGACCCTGATGCCGACAGACTCGGATGCTACGCCAAGGATTCCAAGACAGGTGAGTACAAGGTATTCACAGGTAACATGTCAGGAAGCTTACTCTGCGAGTATGAGGTAAGCCAGATGAAGGAGAAGAATGGCAGCCTTCCAGCAGACGGAGCAATCATCAAGACTATCGTTACTACCAACATGGTAGATGCTATAGCAAAGTATTATGGAACAGATCTCATCGAGTGTTTCACAGGTTTCAAGAACATTGGCCGTGAGATCCTCAGATTTGAGCAGACAGGCAAGGGAACATACCTCTTCGGATTTGAGGAGAGCTACGGATGCCTGATCGGAACCCACGCAAGAGACAAGGATGCCGTTGTTGCAACTATGGCTCTCTGCGAGGCAGCAGCTTACTACAAGGGTCAGGGCAAGACTCTTTGGGATGCAATGATGGATATGTACGAGAAGTACGGATATTATGTAGATGACATCAAGACCGTAACACTCAAGGGTGTTGAGGGATCAAAGAAGATCGGACACATCATGAATATCCTCCGTGCAAATGTACCTGAGGAAGTAGCAGGATACAAGACCAGAGTGGTACGTGATTATCGTCTTGAGTATATAAGGAATATCGAGACAGGTGAGGTTAAGCCTACCGGATTCCCGAATGCCAATGTACTCTACTACGAGCTTGAGAACGATGCATGGCTTGCGGTAAGACCTTCAGGAACTGAGCCAAAGATCAAGTTCTACTACGGAATCAAGGGTTCATCATACGATGAGGCACAGAAGGAGTCAGCAGCATTTGGTGACAAGGTCATGGATCTTATCTACGATATACTTGAAAAGTAATAAAGAAAAATAATCATAAACAAACGGATTGTTACAGTGACGTATAATATACGGTCACAATGTAGCAGTCCGTTTTTTATTTTAAAATAAATTAAGTATACAAAGGAGGTAAACTGCTCTTATTATATGGGCAAAGACAGTGGGAGAATAGATTATGACAGAGAGTGTAAAGAAAAATAAAGAAATCAGGACAAATCGGTATTTCTGGATCGCATGCATAGTGCTGGTGTTACTGCAGTATGGACTGTGCATCCACTACGGGCTTAAGAGACAGTATCTGTTTTGCGATGAGGTGTACAGCTATGGCCTTGCAAACTCCACGGACAAGACTTTTCTCCATCCGGGAGAGGACAACACGCCACTTGATGAGTGGGTGACGGGGTCATATTTTGAGAACTATATGAATTATAACGATGATTCATTCAACTACAGTGCGGCATACAGAAATCAGGAAAATGATGTCCACCCGCCGGTATATTATATGCTGCTGCATACGGTGTGCTACTTTTTCAAAGGAGCGGGATACAGTGCAGTTCCGGGAATAGTGCTCAACCTCATACTCCTGATATTTGTGGATATTCTTCTGTTGTATGTGGCGGCATATCTGCTTGGAAACAGATGGTATGGACTGATGGCGGCAGCTCTGTGGGGCGTATCATCGGTGGGCATAAGCAACTGTATGCTCATACGGATGTATCTTCTTCAGACCTTGAATGTATTGCTGCTGACGGCGGTTCATGTATATATACTGAGACATAAAAAGAAGATGACCGTGCCGTATTTTATATTGCTGGCACTGGCGGTCATGTTCGGCGGACTCACACACTATTATTTCTACTTCTATGTTGCCGGACTTGGATTGTGTGTATGTATATACCTGTTGTATATGCGAAAGGTAAAGCAGATGTTTGCGTATGGCTTTAGTCTTGTTGCTGGACTTGGTGCGGCAATAGCGGTATTTCCCGCGACGATAAAGCACATATTTGGTTACAGGGGAAGCTATGCTACCGATAATCTGATAGGACTTTCCGGTCACAAATTCTTATATTATATCAGTTATATAAACAGGTCGTATTTTGCAGGACTGCTTCCGCTGATCGTGCTTGTGGCACTGGTGCTCATCGTGGCAAGGATAGTGCTTTCATTTGTGGATATAAAGATATCCTTGGTCAGGGAAAATGATGGATTATCCTACAGAGTATGTATACACAGGAGAGATATAGATGCGGACAGAACAGGAAGGATAGAGTCACGCTCACTGTTATTGGCGGGGGTTATCGTGGCTGACGCCGTTCTTGCATTTGTGGGAATACAGGGGTCCGAGCTTGTAAATGCAAGATATATTTACTCGGCACTTCCTATAGTGGCTGTGTTTATGATATGGTGTATGATGAAGCTGGTTCCAGTAATAACCAGGAAGAGATGTGCAGTTGTAACCGCTGTCATATGCCTGGTATTATGTGCAGGCAGTATAGCTGTAAAGGGTATAGACTGGCAGTACATGGGCTACAGCGACTGGAGCACAGCCTTGGAGGAGATGAAGGGACAGGACTGTATCATACTGTGTCACGGAGATGGCAAATGGAACAACGTGTACGCGGGAATGAACGTATTTTCCCAGATGGGAAGATGCCGGTATGTGTACGAGGATGATATAGACAGCATCGCTGATCTGGTGAAGGACTGCGGCGATGAGATATATGTGGCGGTCATCAATGATCCAAAATTTGAAGAGAAAAAGATACACAAGATGACTGAGAAAATAGCAGAGATAACAAAGTATACAAAGAAATCTATAGAATACAGATTTTCAGGAATACGAATTTATAAATTTAAAGCAGGTGAAACAAAATGAAAAAAGTTAGTTTGATAATTCCATGCTATAACGAAGAGCAGGCTCTTCCGATATTTGCAGGGGAGCTGGACAAGGTGAGACAGGAACTCAGACAGTATGATTTTGAGGTTCTTATGGTAAATGATGGTTCGTCGGATAAGACTCTTGAGACCATGAAAAAGATCTCAGAGGAATACGATTATTTCAAGTATTTGTCATTTTCCAGAAACTTTGGTAAGGAGGCTGCAATGTATGCGGGCTTCTGCAATGCAGATGGGGATTACGTGGCGGTGATGGATGCCGACATGCAGGATCCGCCAAGTCTGCTCCCGGAGATGCTCGGTATACTTGAGCAGGGAGAATATGACAGTGTGGCGACCAGAAGAGTCACCAGAAAGGGCGAGCCGCCGATAAGATCTTGGTTTGCGCGGATGTTCTACAAGATCATCAACAAGATATCCGACGCCGATGTCGTGGATGGCGCCAGGGATTTCAGGCTTATGAAGGCAGAGATGAAGGATGCCATCGTGTCGATGTGCGAGTACAACAGATTTTCCAAAGGAATATTTGGCTGGATCGGGTTCAGGACAAAATGGCTGGAATACGAGAATGTGGAGAGAGTTGCGGGCGAGACGAAGTGGAACTTCTGGAAGCTTTTCAAATACGCACTGGACGGAATAATCAACTTCTCCGAGGCGCCGATGAGTATAGCTTCAGGATTTGGAATATTTTGTACATTTGTCGCATTCGTCATGATGCTGTTCTTCTTCATAAGAAAGCTGGTGTGGGGAGACCCTGTTGCGGGATGGCCGTCACTTGTGTGCATCATACTGTTTGTATCAGGACTCCAGTTCCTGTGCATAGGAATAATGGGTAAATATATCGCCAAGACATATATGGAGACCAAGGGAAGACCACATTATATAATTTCCGACACCAATAAAGACGACGTGAATAAGATAAATTGATAACATTATGAAGCTGTATTGTGATGGAATGGTTATGATACAGCTTTATTTGGATGATAAGACGTTTTATGTAATATTTACATCCGTTACAGGTACATATAGTTGTAATTTGACTACTTGATAGCTTATAATTTAGATGATACTGTTTTAGTCAAATGGGGCTTATGTTTGGTAGACATGGGGGTAACATGCAATGAATCTTACAGTAAAATGTCCATCCTGCGGCGGTGTTGTGGTACTGAATCCTAAGACGAGGCAGCTGCAGTGTACGCAGTGTGATTCGGTGATCAGCAGAGGCATAGGAGAAGAAAACTCTGCCATGACCAGGAATGAGGATGGAGAGCTTGTAGATAAGAGAAGCTATAAGGCAATTCAGAAGATTGCCAGAATAAAAAGATACATAACTGATGCCACGGATACGATATACACATTGGACGAGATCAATATTGGAAAGGATGATGAATCACCAAGGTATATGGATATGAATCTATATGAATGTACATCCTGTGGTGCAAGACTTATGGTGAAATCCACGGAAACTTCCAGTTTCTGTGCGTATTGTGGGCAGCCGATGATATTGGTTGACAGAGTTAAGGATGAACTGGAGCCGGACCTTATTATTCCATTTGGAATTTCTCAGAAGAGAGCAGAACAGCTTATACGTGACAGGTTCTGTAAGGGGTGGTTTGTTCCGGATGAGATAAAGAAATTTGAGATTGATAAGATACGAGGAATATATATACCATATTGGCTGGCATCTTATCATGTTAGAAAAAAGCTCAAGTATGTATTTCAGGAGAATGAAAAAGGCGAGCGCGTTAGTAATTATGAAAAATGCTTTGGTTCTATAGCAGCAGTTGCACAGAAAACTGCAGACAAAACAGTCACACACAATTGTATGAGAGATTGTGAGTGTACAGTTCCAAGGGTACCTGGTGATGCAACAAGAAGATTGAATGATCACATTTCGGCAAGACTGGAGCCTTATGATTTAGAGAAGGCTTTGACGTTTTCTCCAGAATATCTGTCCGGATTTTACACGGACAGGTACGATGTACCAGCTGCCGAGATCGCAGCCGTTGCAAAGAGAAAGAGCAATGATGCGGTGAAGGAAGAAATGATGAGCGATGTTCCGAAAAACGCCCGGATTACTGAGGAAAAAACGGATATAAAGATGACAGATATCGAGTATGCATTGCTGCCAGCGTGGTTCATGACTTTTCGTTATCAGGGAATACTCTATACCGTGGCGGTGAATGGGCAGACCGGCAAGGTCGTGGGAAATGTCCCATCCAACAGATTTAAGGTTGGGGCATCCATAGCGATACTTATGACAGTGATGGTTGTGCTTTGTACATATGTATCTGTATTTGTTGGGGGACTTATGACGGATCTGTATAGGATAAGTGCAGGTGTGGGTGATTCAAGTGGAGCTTTTATGGTATTTTCCGCGTATGTGGCTGGAGTTATATATAGTTTGGTGAGCTTCTGGCGTGCGATCAACAAGCTTCACAGATCAAGGATAGATATTCACAGATTCAGAAGCTATGGCACTATAGAATACGTTAAGGAAAGGCAGGATAAGACATGGGTTCGATAGTATTTTTGTATGTTGCAATAGGTATCGTGTGCGGGATATGCTTAACGGTATCCATAGTGATTTCTGCTCTTGTAAGATCCAACAATATTGGACAGAATGAGGAGAAGAAAGCGGAATACGTTGATTATACTACATTTGTGTATCATGCAAAGTATGACAGCCACAGCCCGATTAACTATTTCGATGGATATTATAAGGATTGAGTCAGATCCTTCGATATCGCACAGAAGTTTATAGAGCAATGATATGATGACAAAACCAGGGGGATTTGGTATCATATTTTTGATATATTTTCACACAGGGAAAGGAATTGGAGGTAACAGGAATGAACGAGAATCAGGATCAGCAGTTTGGTCAGCCACAGGGAGAACAGCAGGTGGCAGATCAGGCACAGACAAATCAGCAGGCGGCGGAGAACAGCCAGCCACAGGCAGATCAGCAGGCAGCGGCTTACAGCCAGCCGCAGATGAGTCAGCAGGGAGTGTACAATCAGCAAGGCTATGGCCAGCAGATGAACCAGCAGGGTGCATACAATCAACAGGGTTACGGCCAGCAGATGAACCAGCAGGGTGCATACAACCAGCAGGGCTACGGTCAGCAGATGAACCAGCAGATGTATAATCAGCAGGGTTATGGCCAGCAGATGAACCAGGGAGCATACAATCAGCAGGGCTACGGTCAGCAGATGAACCAGCAGATGTATGGTCAGCAGGGCTACGGCCAGCCACAGATGAACCAGCAGATGTACGGCCAGCAGGGCTATGTACAGCCACAGCCGAAGAAGCCATCAGCAGCGGGCAATATGATAAATGATCTTCTCAAGAATGTGATAGGTCTTTTCAAGAGCCCTGCAGATACAGCGGGTGAGATGGTTCAGAGTGACAACATGGTTCCTGGCGGAATACTTGCAGGAGTAAATGCCATCCTCTCACTTATATTTGTAACTGTCGGATTCCTCATAATGGGATTTGACTTTGGCGATTCAATAGCAAAGGGATTCTACATGTTCTTCTTCACTATAATCGCAGCAGTCATCATGACAGCAGCGGTATTTATCGCCGGAGGAATTATATTCAAGGGTGGAATCACATTTGGAAAAGCACTTAACGCCGTTGGTGTATTTGCACTTTATGAGGCAATAGCAATGGTTGCAGGAATCATATTTGAGATCATCTCAGCACTCTTCCACAAGGTTGATTTCCTCAGCGGAATCATCGGAGGCTTTGGATACATACTCTTCCTCGGAATAAGCCTTTGCGGAATCGTGATCGCAGCTCATGCGTTATTCGATAACCTTGAGACAAATGACAACTCAAAGATATTTGCAGTTATCGCTGCTATAGTTATCTCAGTATTCCTCATCACTGTTATAGATAACATCGCAGAAAAGATATTCAGTGACAGCGCAACATGTGCAGAGCAGGTACTCAGCTACTTCAAGAACGCTGCAACAGTATTTGGTTACCGTCACTGGTAAGACATAATTTATAGATATTTTACAGGAAGCAGACAGATCTGAAAATTGACAGGTTTGTCTGCTTTTGTTAAAATATAAAGGTGTTTTGGTGTTAACTTATATAAAAGGGTGGCAAAGATATGGTAAAGGAAAGGACGGGTTATGGTAAGAAAGGTTGGTTTAACTGACAGTGTTGGTTTTGCTTGTCTGGAAGATCTACAGTTGTCGAACTCCTATATGTGGGGTACCGCAATCAGTCTGGACTATTGTGGAAGAGAGGATTGTATAAAAGGCTGGAAGTTTGGTCCATACGTCAGAGAATCATATGTTATCCATATGGTAAAGAAGGGCAAGGGTACATTTACAATTGCAGGGAAGACTTATGAACTGGGACCTAGACAGGCGTTTATCATCAGACCTGGTGAGGAGACTACTTACAGGGCTGACGATGATGATCCATGGAGCTACATGTGGGTTGGATTTCATGGCTACAGAGCTGAAGATTTTATTGAGGCGATGGGGTATGTAAAGGGCTCACCTATCATCAAGATAGAGCAGATGGATACGTGTGCAGAATGTATCAACAAGATGCTCGAATATTCCCAGATCACACGTATAAACGAGGTGAAGAGAATGAGTGCACTGATGCTTCTCTTCGCAACCATTATGGAGGATAATGCCTCCGATGCGCAGGAAGATGATAACATTGAGTATCCAAGTAAGATATATGTAAAGGCTGCTGTCGACTTCATAACAGAGAAGTACATGAACAAGATCAAGATCGATGACATTGCGGATTTCATAGGAATCAGCAGAAGTCATCTGACAGGAAGCTTCAAGAAGGAGATGGGTGTATCTCCTCAGGAGTATCTTATCAACTTCAGATTGGAGAAAGCTGCAAGTCTTCTCCGGTCATCAAAGGAACAGATCAATATAATCGCATATCAGTGTGGTTATGAGGATTCTCTTTCTTTCTCCAAAGCATTCAAGCAGAAGTTTGGAATGAGTCCTAAGTCATTCAGGAATCTTGAGGTTGAGCTTGAGACGAAGGATGCCAAGTTTGGACATGAGGCTTCGAAGCTGTAAGATATAATTGAATCAAAAAATTTGAATTAAGCAAAAGGCGGGTGTGCGATTTGTCGCACATCCGCCTTTGCTGTATTTACGATATACGGTAAAAACTACTGTCTGCCATGATATGAATTGTCAACGATAAGCTTCTTGGTCACCTTTGTGGATTCGGGATTATCCTCATCTGATTCAGATGTCTGGTCATCGCTGTGCATCCATGAAGCAGGATCGTCGTCCGTGTACTTCTTTGTGACCTCATCCAGATATGGGGTGAATGCCTTCAAAAACATGAATGATGATACATATGCTATAAGGCCAAAGCCACATACTATGAACACGAATATACCTACCATGAATACCTGAGTGCTGGATAGCAGAACATATGCAGGCAGAGTGTAGAGAACCATGATCACTATTGTAAATATGAAGTTCTTGGCCGCCAGGTAAATGGACTGCAAGAGAAGGTTCTTCAATGTGTTCTTAAATGCACTTATGACAGGGAACAGGTAAATTGCGATGAAGCATGTCAATATCATAAGCACGACACTGGTGTAGTACATGAGCTTGTTCTCCTGTGGACCACCCTTGCCAAAAAGGTTGAAATCCAGAGTGAATATAAATGATATAAGAAGGAATAGCAGCCATGAAATCGTTGACTGTTTGAAATTATCCTTGAAGCCTTTGAAGAATAATTTCACTACACCTCCATTTTCGCCTGTCCTCTGCTTCTTTAACAGAGTGAAATACATTGCGCTCATGGAAGCTCCCATGGTGACTATGGGAATACTACACAATATAAATAGAATGTTCACTATTATAATATCGCCGAGCGTTCCAAAAAATCTGGAAAACCAGCCGTCACTGTTGAAAATGTTCATAAAATTCCTCCTGATGTAAAAAGTGATAATATCGTTTGTTTAACTATAGCACAAAAAGGTATGCCAATATATAGCGAATTTTACAATTTACCATATGTATTCTACAATTTACCATAAAATAGCACAAAAACAGCGAACTTAACTACTTAAAAATATACATTTGTGACAAAAACCCATGATATTTTGACATTTTTCCATGTGAAAATGTTCACCAAAATTTTATAATTCAATCATAGAAAGCACACAGAACGCCGTAAGGCGAACCGGCAGAACAGGACGCAGAATTCAGGGTATGAAAGAGAATGTGGGTGTCGTAAATCCTGCCGGTGATGTAAAAAGGAGGAAGGTTTTATGAGAAGAACATTAAAGAAAACAGTAGCAGTTGGACTTGCAGCAGCAACAGCATTTTCACTTTGCGCATGTGGCGGAAGCGGCGACGGAAGCAAGAGCGGCAGCAAGGATTCACTTGAGGTAGTTATCTGGGATAACAACCAGCAGAAGGGTCTGCAGCAGATATGTGATCTCTTCACAGAAGAGACAGGCATCAAGGTTGATGTACAGGTTAAGGAGTGGGATTCATACTGGACACTTCTTGAGGCTGGAGCATCAGGTGGAGATATGCCGGATGTATTCTGGATGCACTCCAACAACTCACAGATGTACATGAAGAACAACAAGCTCTTAAAGCTCGATGACTACATTGAGAAGAGCGATAAGGTTGATATGAGCAACTACATGTCAGAGATCACAGAGCTCTACACATATGATGGCTCATATTACGCAGTACCAAAGGATTACGATACAATCGCTCTCTGGTACAACAAGAAGATGTTCGATGATGCAGGACTTGAGTATCCAAATGAGAACTGGACATGGGATGACCTCTATGAGGCAGCTAAGAAGCTCACAACTGGCGACAAGTACGGTTTCTGTATGAACACATCAAACGATCAGGACACATACTACAACATGGTTTACTCAATGGGCGGTTACATCGTAAATGATGATCACACAAAGTCAGGATATGACGATGCCAACACTATCAAGGCTATGGATTATGTAGGAAAGCTCCTCAAGGATTGCTGCCCACCGGCAACAACAATGTCAGAGACAGGTACAGACGTTTTGTTCCAGTCAGGTACAGTAGCAATGATCACACAGGGTTCATGGATGACAGCAGGATTCCTTGACAACGAGTATCTCGTTGAGAACTGTGACGTAGCAATTCTTCCATACGACAAGACAACAGGTAAGAGAACTTCTATCTGTAACGGACTTGGATGGGCTGCATCAGCAGACACAAAGAGACCAGATGACTGCTGGAAGCTTATCGAGTGGTTAGGTTCAAAGGAGATGCAGGAGAAGCAGGCTGAGCTCGGTGTAACAATGTCAGCTTACAACAACACATCAGACAAGTGGGTTAACTGCACAGACAAGTTCAACCTCAACGCTTACCTTGACATCACAAAGGATTCAACAGTTTCAGGTGTTACAAATGAGCTCGTGCTCAGACCTTACACATACAATTCAACAGTATGGTCACAGGCAGCACAGACATTTTTCGCAGATGCATGGGCAGATCCATCAAAGATGGAGCAGTCATGTAAGGACTTCGCAGTTCAGATGAACCAGTACATCGATGAGGAAGACAAGTAATCCTACAGAGCATTTATAAGATAACATAACAGTGGGTAGGATGAAGGTCCTGCCCATTGCTTACCAGAAACAATGGGGTGTTAATTACAGTATAAATGATAAGAGGAGGGATTTTATGTCAGATAACAACAAGAAAGTTGAAGAAAAAGCGGCTGAGATAATTCAGGCTACAGAGACACAGACAGTTAAGCCGGCAGCAGCAGAAAATAAAGAGTTCAAGAAAAAGAAGTCAACAACATGGGAAAGAAACCAGCGCAAATGGGGCTGGGCATTCATCCTCCCAACAATGATAGGAATCATCGTACTTAACTTATGGCCTATAGTACAGACAATATATCAGTCATTCTGTAAGGTTGGATCATTCGGAGATTCATCATTTGCAGGATTTGCAAATTACAAGAAGATGTTTGCTGACCCTGAGGTATGGCAGTCACTTCTCAATACATTCAAGTATGCGATCATCGAGGTTCCATTCTCAATTGCAATTGCACTTATACTTGCAGTATTCCTGAATCGTAAGATGCATGGAAGAACAATATACAGAGCAATATTTTTCCTGCCAATGGTAGTTGCACCAGCAGCCGTAGCCATGGTATGGAGATGGTTATACAATTCACAGTTCGGTCTGTTAAACCACATCCTTGGTGCAAAGATCGAGTGGATATCCAATCCAAAGATCGCATGGATTTCAGTTGCAATCATCGGTGTATGGTCGATCATTGGTTACAACATGGTTCTGTTCCTTGCAGGACTTCAGGAGATACCTAAGGATTACTACGAGGCAGCAGATATTGACGGAGCATCAGGAGTAAGATCATTCTTCAAGATCACTCTTCCACTTCTCTCCCCTACAGTATTCTTCGTACTCGTAACAAGAGTAATCGGAGCACTTCAGGTATTCGACCTTGTATACATGGTAATGGATATTTCCAATCCGGCCCTCAAGAAGACAGAATCCATCGTATATCTGTTCTACCAGTACTCATTCCAGAATGGTAACAAGGGTTATGGATCAGCAATAGTAGTTCTTCTTCTCGCAGTCATCATGGTACTTACAGTATTCCAGATGATCGGTCAGAAGAAGTGGGTTCATTATAACTAGGAAGGGGGAATCGATATGACAAGAGGCGTACAGTTTAAGAGAAGAATGCAGAGATTATTGATTCACCTCATTCTGATCATATTCTCAATCATTATGATAGTGCCATTTGTATGGATGACACTCACAGCATTTAAGACAGTAACAGAGGCAACTTCGGTAAGTCCATTCGTAATATTCCCATCACAGTGGCGTACAGACGCGTTCACTACTGTTTGGAATAACATGAACTTCCTTGTTCTCTACAAGAACACATTACTGCTCATATTCTTCAGAGTTGTGTGTGCATGTCTCACAGCAACACTCGCAGGATATGCATTTGCAAGACTTAAGTTCAAGGGCAGAGACTTTATGTTCTCCCTGATACTTTTCCAGATGATGATTCCTTCACAGATATTCATCATCCCACAGTTCCTGATGATCAGTAAGATGGGCATGACAAATACAATGTTTGCTCTGGTATTCCCGGGAATTGTAACAGCGTTCGGTACTTTCCTGCTCAAGCAGGCTTACATGGGACTTCCTGGAGATCTCGAGGAGGCAGCGAGACTTGACGGATGTAACATTCCAAAGACATTCGTGTTTGTTATGGCTCCGCTTGCAAGATCATCGATGGTTGCCCTCGGTATATTCACAGCAGTGTTCGCATTCAAGGATCTGATGTGGCCACTGGTTGTAAACAGCAGTGCAAACAAGATGCCGCTCTCAGCAGCTCTTGCAACAATGCAGGGACAGTATCAGTCCAATTATCCACAGCTGATGGCTGCATCTCTTATATCATGTATACCAATGATCGTTATATACCTGATATTCCAGAAGCAGTTCGTAGAAGGTATTGCAACATCAGGTGGAAAGCTCTAAAGAAGATATTATATATGACCACAGGGTGACGTCGGTTACTGACGCCACCCTTGTGAAATATATCGTAAATACGAAGTATTTACGATGCCGTGGACGCCGCGCGGAGCGCCTCTCATGCGTCCACTCCAAAATATATCGTAAATACGAAGTATTTACGATGCTGCAGACGCCGCGCGAAGCGCCTCTCATGCGTCTGTTTCAAAATATATCGTAAGTGCGAAACAAAAGGAGGACGTCTATGAAAAAGCCGATAATCACAGAAGAAGAAAAACAGAAGATAAAAGAGATGGACTCCATACGCAAAAAAATAGGATATATCTGGGATTATTACAAGCTTTGGATAATCGGTGCGGTCGTTCTCGTGGGACTTGTAGTGTATTTCACTGTTGTGTTTGCAACGAGGGAGGACAAGCCGATACTGGATGTCGTCCTTGTGAACAACTACGATGATGTTTCAGAGGACTGCAGGCTGACACAGGGATTTGTGTCGTATGTAGGGGAAGAAAATCTCCCGGGAAGGGTTACATTTGACAACAATGCATTTTTTAATCTGGCAAATAACTCAGATTATAAGAACAGTTACTATATGAAGGTGCTGGCATACCTTGAGGCGGACACTGCTCAGGCAGTCTTGTGCCAGTATGACAATCTCATAGGTCTGGCGAAGAGCGGCAGACTTGCAGACCTGTCGGATGAGAAGGTCGGCGATATATATGATAAGTATAAGGATAGGATAATTTATTACGAGGATGAAGAGGGGAAGAAGATACCTGTCGGAATAGATGTATCTGAAGGATACAAGGCGGCAGGACTTACTGAGTACACAGATGGCAAGGCATATATTGGATTGTCAGCATATGCGGCGGATTATGGATATGTGGAGAAATTTGTGGACTACATGGTGGAACTTGGAATACAATCCGGCGGAGCCGGTTGTAGATAAATTATGAGGAAAGACCAGTCAAATGAAATTTGGCTGTAGAGAAACTGGAGATCACGAAAAGGAGGACTTGGGCATGGCAATATTGATAAATGAAGAGAAAAAGCTTTTCACATTGAACACCAAAAATACTACATATCAGATGAAGGTGATCGACTATGGGTATCTGGCTCATCTGTATTATGGCAAGAAAATGGACGGGGATATGTCATATGTCATAACTCATTACGATAGAGGATTCTCAGGCAATCCTTATGAAGCACAGGAGCACAGAGAATTCTCTCTGGACAACATTCCACTGGAATATAGCTGCTACGGCAACGGAGATTTCAGGACTCCGGCATTCAACATAAAGGACATAGAGGGAATACATGGATGTGATCTCAGATATGTTTCATATGAGGTGATGGACAGTAAGTATAGTCTCAAGGGACTTCCTGCTGCTTACACAAATGACGGCGAGAAGGGTGAGACCCTTAAGATCGTTCTTCAGGATCCTCAGGTGGGAGTGGAGGTTGATCTTCTGTATGGAATTATAGAGGATAAGGATCTGATCACAAGATCAGCTATAGTCAGAAATATAAGCGATGCGGATATATTTGTGGCAAAGGCATCAAGTGTGAGCCTGGATTTTGTGACAGGTGATTATGATCTCATCCACTTCCACGGAAGACATGCTATGGAGCGCATGTATGAGAGAGAAGCTATAAATCATGGTGTGAAGAAGATCGGAAGCACAAGGGGTACATCAAGCCATCAGCACAGCCCATTTGTGGTTATAGCAGGCAAGGATGCGAATGAAGATGCGGGCGACTGCTACGGAATCTCATTTCTCTACAGCGGAAGCTTCAACTGTGAGGTTGAGAAGGATCAGACAGATCAGGTGAGACTCAATATGGGTGTTCAGGATGAGATGTTTGAGTATGTGATCTATCCTGAGAGCGAGTTTGTGGCACCTGAGGTAGTTATGGTTTATTCACCTGATGGATTTGCTGACATGTCACATAAGATGCATGACGTTGTGAGATACAATATCTGCCGCGGCGAGTACAAGACAAAGAGGAGACCTATTCTCATCAACAGTTGGGAGGCGGTATACTTTGATTTCAATGGCGATGATATTGTAAACATAGCAAAGCAGGCTTCAGAGCTCGGCGTTGAGATGCTGGTTCTGGATGACGGCTGGTTCGGTGTTAGAAATGATGACAAGTCAGGTCTCGGCGACTGGTTTGTAAATGAGGATAAGATGGGCGGCCCTATGGCTGATGTTGTGAAAAGAGTGAAGGCTCTCGGCATGAAGTTCGGTATCTGGATCGAGCCTGAGATGGTATCCGAGAAGAGCGAGCTTTTCAAGGAGCATCCGGATTATGCATTTGTGATCCCTGGAAGAAAGCCTGTCATGGGAAGAAGCCAGCTCAATCTGGACTTCTCAAGAAAAGAGGTCGTAAACTGTATATTTAATCAGCTGACAGCGGTGCTTGACAAGATAGATGTTGATTATATAAAGATGGATATGAACAGAAGCATCTTAAATGTATACTCCATGACTGAGGGAATCCAGAACAATGGAACTATCCTCTACAAGTATGTACTCGGTGTATATGACTTCATGGAGAGACTTCAGGCAAGATATCCAAAGATGTTCATCGAGGGTTGCAGCGGTGGCGGTGGAAGATTTGACGCCGGAATGATGTATTACACACCTCAGATCTGGTGCAGTGATGACACAGATGCCATCTGCAGACTTGACATACAGTATGGAACTTCATTTGGCTATCCTATATCGGTGGTTGGTTCACACGTATCAGCGGTTCCAAATCATCAGACAGGCAGGACAACTCCATTCAATACAAGAGCCGTTGTTGCCATGGCAGGAAGCTTTGGCTACGAGCTTGATCTGAACAAGGTCAGCGATGAGGAGAAGGAAGAGGTAAAGGCTCAGGTAGAAAACTACAAGAAGTACTGGGATCTTCTTCATAATGGACTTTACTACAGACTGACGGATGCGGATAAGAGCAAAGGTGTGGCTGCATGGTCATTTGTGGCAAGGGATAAGTCAGAGACCCTTGTCAATATCGTGACGGTGGAGAGCTTCTGCAATGCCCCTGTACCTTTTGTCAGAGTAAAGGGACTTGATGTGGATGCCACATATGTTGACGAGGAGACCGGCGCAGAGTACAGCGGACAGGGACTTGACCAGATAGGACTTCCTGTACCACTCAAGTTCGGCGAGTACAATGCTTACCAGATCCACCTGGTTAGAAAGTAAAATTGCATAAGTGATATTGTGTTATTTATACATAAATATTAATTATATTGTATTAAATTACAGCTTCATGATAATATGAGGCTGTAATTTTTTGTGCTTATATATTCGGCATAAATGTGCTGAATATGTATGGGAGAAAAAGGGAGGTTACATATGAAATTGAAGGGGATAATGGCTGCGGCTGTAACTGTAGCCATGGTGTCGTCGTGCATTCATATACCGATGACGACTGCACAGGCACAGACTTTACTGTCAAATATGACAGCGTATGCCGTACAGATGAATGAAGCTGAGATATCAGCAGCTACAGAGGATATTTCAGAGCTTGAGGGTGACTATGGGGTTGTGAACATAGTTAATGGCAAGGAGAGTAAAATATCATTTGTCACGGATGAGACAGGATATTATGAGATAATATTGCAGGGAAGCCAGTCACGGCTGATGCTTCAGGAGACCTTGTATAACAGTAAGAGTAAGCGCCTTGCTACAGGTAAAAAGGATGGCAGTGGATGCTGCAGGCTGGTATACAAGTGCACTGCGGGGGAGAAATACATTCTTGGGTCTAAGTATGCCCGTTCTTATACAGTTTCCGAAAGTGCAAATATAAGCGTGAGAAAGCTTCCGGATGTGGCGGCAATAAAAATTGTGCCGGATAATACAACGATACTGGAGGGAACACCAGACTCCATAACATCGGCGTACGCAACGGTAACCTATTCCGGTGGAAAGGTGCGCAGTTCAGGTATCAGCGGCTCAGACTGTAAGATAGATGGAGTTACATACAGTCTGTGGGTGAAGGATTCCAAGGGAAGTTATTATTATGAGGGCGATGAAGGGGATATGGTATCGTATGCGGATGCGGAAAAACTTCCGGCCGGTACGTATACTGTTCAGCTTACAGATAAAATGGATAGTGAGCCAAACCAGTCGACCAAGATATACGATTCGTACACTGCAAAGGTGCAGACTCCTGCTGAATATTTTGTAGGAAAAAGGAATATCAGTGAGACGGATACCTACGCATATGATACCAGGGTGGACGGTTACGAGTATTACAGATTTATACCATCTGCAACTGCTGACTTTGTGTTTGAAGTAGATAAATCATCAACTGCATTTATAGATGTATATGATTCGGACATGGCGGTGGTTGAGACCGATAATGACAGGTATTCATTTGTCAAGGGAAAGACCTATTATGTCAGACTTTCAGGAACAACGGATGATGACAATGAAACATTGAATGAGGTCAGGCTCAAGGCGAAGAAGTATGCGGCACCTTCAGGGGTGACATTGAAGCTGGCAAAGAGCGAATGGGCAGCCGGAACGCCGATAAGCTTCATGAATGGTGCGAGCAGTACAATAAAGTATAATGATAAGTCCACGGAAAGCATAGATCTGACCGGTGGAAGTGGATACAGTAATGGAAACAGATATACAGTATATTATTCGTCATCTGATGATAACTGGAAAGAGTACGAATATGAAAAAGGTGTAACTCTTTTAGAGGGCGAATACAAAGTAGCTGTGGGATATAATGCGGCTGAGGAAGATCAGGAGCTGCTCGGCACGGCAGTGCTTAAGGTAGTGTCCATAGACAAGCTGAGCGCAGGACAGCTCTCCGAAGGTGACAACAATGTGAGTGTCGGAACGGATGAGTATGACAAGGCCTATTACAGTTTTGTCATGCCATTTGACGGAAGTGTGGTAATAGAAAGCGACAGTCCTTATTGTGTATATGAGTCCGGTGATGAGGGCCCGGTAGAGGTTACAGGAAAACTTACCGGAGGCAGCACTTATTACGTAGGCCTGTATAATGAGTTATCTACTTCCAAGACAAATGTGAGACTCAGTTTTATTCCAAAAGTGACAGACATGCTTGCTGTTCCCGAGAACACAGATTTTATCAGAATGGGCAGCTATGATAAGGATATCAGCAGTTATGTAGATGGCACCAGAGTAAAGATCTCATATGCTGACGGAAAAACAGAAGATCTGGTATTTGACGATTCGGACAGTGTGGAAACCTCCAGAGGAGACGAGGTACGTGCTGAGATAGTTACAGATATGGAAAATGAGTGCCCTGTCGGAGCGGCACAGATTAGGATATACACACTGTATAGTGAGGACTCTTATGCATATGACATAGAGATAAAGGATATAGAGGATGTTGCTGCCGGAAGTCTTGCGGAGGGCTCTAATCAGGTAAGCATGTCGGAGAATGGCAGTGCATACTATACGTTTAAGCCTTCGATATCTGCCAGGTATACATTTGCCCCAGTGGGCGGTATGGAGATCTACAGCAAGATCGACGCTGACGATGAGACAATGTATGATCTGAAGAAACTTAGTGTATCGGATGGCGAGGCTGCACTTGAGAGCGGCAATACATACTATATCTGTCTCGATGGCGGAGTAGAGGACAAGTGGGGAGATACGCAGACCAGTTGGAGCATGAATGTGACAAGGGGAGAAACTTTGTCAAATTCAAAGATCAGTTCATGGAAGCTGAGAGATAACAGAACCTATGAATTCCTTCCAGATATGAAATTATCAGGTATCAAAAACCTTCTGGATAGAGAGACTCTCCAGTTTGTATATGATGATGGCAGTGTAAAAGAGGCCAGTGTCGGTGACAGCGAGGATAATGAGCTGATCACGAGTACATGGTACAGATATAACGAGAAAACTGGAAAGTATGTCGAGATCGCAGGCTTTGGCAGCAGGGTTGATACTGGCAGATACATGGTTGAACTTGCAATCGCTGGTGCGGATGGCATGGATACGGTTGAGATACCATTTGCAGTGAAGACTGCACAGAGCATGAGCCTTGGAACATGGAACAGCTCAAAGACGCTTGATATTTCAGGCGACAGATATGTGCATATATATAAGGTAAGTGCCCAGGCGGGTTCGTATGTGGTATCCGCAGATGAGAAGATCGATGGCATCAGGATTTTGGATGCAAATGGAACAGAGATAACGACTAACAACGTGGCTTATTCATCTGATGGATTTGGCAGTGTGGGATTTGACACAGCAGGCGGGGATCTGTATGTATGTGTGTATCCGGGAAAAAATGTAAATAAATGCGGCGTGACAATGAAGGAGATCGTCAAGGCTGTAAGCGTAAGCACAACCGTTTCTAAGACTGAATATCTGAGGGAATTTGATGAGCTTAAGGGTAGCATAAAAACCGTTGTCACATATTCTGATGGAAGTACCAGAACATTTGACGCGGATGACGATGATACAAGCTATACGATCACGAAAAACGGCAGGGTGAGCAGCTATTTAAGCATCGACACGATAACAGAACAGACCGGATCATATGAGATAATACCTTCCATATGGGGAATGGCTGACGATTGTGAAGTTCAGGGAGCATCATTTGACGTCGTGGATCTGAATGTGGATGATCTGGAGTACCTGATATCAGGTGAGCCTGCGGTGCTTTCAGGTGTTGAGAACACTGGGGATGTAAAGCTGTACAGATTTGATATTGCGTCAGATGGAGTGGTATCCCTTCAGAGACAGGGCTTTGAGCTTAAGGGTATATATACCATTGAGGATGATGGCAGCTTTTCAGATACATATAGCAGTGGAGATGCTTTCTCTCTGAAAAAGGGAAGCTATATTATAGCACTCTATGCGAGAGAGAAAGATGATCAGATAACATTTACATATCACGATTCGTATGTGACAGGTAATGGAAAAATAACACCGGGTCAGAAGACAACAGCGGATATAAGCTATGACGGAGAGGGCATCGAGTATGAATTTATCCCAACGGAGACCGGAGAGTACAGATTTACGGTGGACAGCGGAGATAATACAGTATACACCAGAATCTATGCTGATGGGGTTCTGGAAAAGACATACTCACGGAACGGCGGACAACTCATTATAGACAGGACATTTGAGGCGAACCGCAGTTATACATTCAGGATCAGCCTTGCGTCGCAGCAGACAGGAAGCGTGACGATCACTCCTGAGAAGGTGGAGGCAGAGGTAGAGAACGAGTACGATATCTCCGCTGTGAGCATATCAGGATGCAAGGTGAAGAAGACAGAGGACGGATACAGTGTAACCGGAGATATAGAGATAACATATGCAAATAATGAGAGCCAGAAGACACCATTTGTCAGCGGAAGATGGACTGATGCATATGGAAATATCATTCAGGGAATCATGTCTGTTGTGGAAAATGACACATACACAGATGTGACTCTGGATCTCAGATATAAGAATACGGGTTCATCAGAATGGGTGTATGCCGAGTCAAAGACCCAGAAGTTTGGGGATGGAGATGACGAGGGATGGATCATAACCAAGATTCCGACATGTACTGAGAACGGAGAGAAGACAAGGTATATTGAGGATGAGGATATATATGAGACCGAGGTGATCCCTGCTACAGGACACAGTTTCACAAAGTATGAGTCAGATGGAAATGCCACATGTTCGCAGAAGGGAACCAAGACGGCAAAATGTGACAATAACTGCGGAGAAAAGGATACTATCATAGACGATGAGACCACAGTTCCTCACGATTATCAGACGGTGTGGATGGTTAAGAAAAAGGCATCACAGACCAGTGACGGATATAAGGCGCATGTGTGCAAAAACTGCAAGTCAGCCAGCAAGGAAACTCAGAGTATATACAGGATAAAGAGTATCAGGCTTGCATACAGCGCTGTTGAGTATGATGGTACAGCTAAGAAGCCTGCGGTAGAGGTCAAAGACTCAAAGGGCAGAAAGGTTGCCGCAGGAAATTACAGCGTTTCATATTCAAATAACAAGAATATCGGCAAGGCCAAAGTTGTCATCAAATTCAAGGGTGACTATGAAGGGGAGAAGACACTCACATTTGACATCAAGATGGGTGTGAGAAAAGTTGAGTCCATTGACAACACAGCAAATGGAATAAAGTTGAGCTGGAAGAAGTATAAAGCGGCATCGGGATATGTTGTTTACAGAGGAGTAAATGGAAAAGCATATACGATAGCAGGTGTTGTTCAGAATCCGGAGACAACATCGTTCGTGGACGTCACAGCTAAAAATGTGGGTGTAAAGTATACATATAAGATAAGAACTTATAAGACATTTGGCGATGTGACATACAATTCGGCATTTGGCGGCGAGAAGACAGGAAGTTATGTACCTGCCGTGAAGCTGAAGAAATTCACAAGTGCATCGGCCGGAACAGCCAAGGTTACATATAATAAGGCAGCCAAGGCCACCGGATATCAGATACAGTATGCAGACAATGCATCGTTTAAATCTGCAAAGACGGCCAATGTAAACGGAGGTTCAGTTACAAGTAAGACCATCAAACGACTTACTAAGGGCAAGAGATATTATGTCAGAGTACGAAGCTTTAAGAAGATTGATGGTAAGGTTTACTATTCCGCATGGAGTGGAAAGAAATCGGTTGTAATAAAGAAGAGATAATATCAAAAGAAATAGAAGAATCCGCCATGGATACAATTTGTATCCGTGGCGGATTGTTTTTTTATTCTGTGTGTTCATCATCATAACGCCTTTTATTACATAATAGCGAAAGAAAACAGGTAATAAAGTGTAAAATTTGAGGTAATGTGATGTTTTTAGTTGGACATGGCAGATATAAAATGCTACCATGATTCTATGGGAACATTATTGTTCCAGAGCAGCAAAAGGGATGAGCAGAATAAGGAGAGAAAGATGGACGAGAATAACGTAAATGGATTTAATGATATGGACGACGATGAGGACGAGGGAACTACTGTCCTCACGACTCCGGGAGTGAGCGCATTTTCTCCGGTGCAGAACAGTGCACAAGGGCAGCCGAACCCGGGTCAGCCACAGCAGAATCAGCAGCCGGGTGGATTTGGACAGCCGATGGGCGGACAGTATGGAGGATTTGGACAGCCACAGTATGGTCAGCCGCAGTACGGTCAGGGTCAGCAGTTTGGTGGAAATGTCCAGTCGACAGGTGGACAGTATGGAGGATTTGGGCAGCCACAGTATGGTCAGCCACAGTACAGCCAGCAGCCGGGCATGACTCCGGGTGTTATGGAGCCGGGTAAAAAGGTGAACAAGAAGCTTATAGCAATAATAGGAGGAATCGCAGCGGCAGTCCTGATCGCGATAATAGTCGTTGTTTTGATCCTGGCGGGTGGTTCCGGTGAGAGAAGTGCCAAGAAGGTCGGAGACAAGCTGGTGACAGCCTATGAAAAAGGCGATGCCGATGCCATGGTTGATCTGATGGACAAGGAATATTACAAGCTGTATAACAGGATAAGAAGCTATACAGGCAGTGATGACTATGTCAAGGATACATTCAACGAGCAGGTCAGCGACATGGTAGATGAGGTAGGCAAGGTCAAGAGTATCAAGGTCGAGGACCGATCAGAGAAGGAATATGACGAGGATAAGCTTAAGGATGTAAATGATACATTTGACATGCTGGATGTCGACATGACGGTTGACAAGTGCTACGAGGTGGACCTTGATGTCAAGATAAAAGGATCTACTGACGAATCAGATGGCGAGATCATATACACAGTTATAAAGACTGGCGGTAAGTGGTATCTTGTAGACTATGATCTCTACGTATATTAGAAAATAAATCTCATGGATTGAGGATTGATTTCTCAGTTCATGAGATTTTTGTATATATTAGATAAATACGAACGTGTTTTGTAGTAAATATGCATAAAAAACAAATTGTATTTGTATATGCATGGTGATAATATAAAAAACGTAAGAAATTTTTATATGTATCTTAATAATGGAGCTGGTGGATATATCGTATACAGAAAGGCTGGAAAGGGAAAGTACAGCAAGCTGGCCAATATAAACAAAAACACAATACTGAGCTATACAGATAAGTCAGCTAAAAATGGAACGGTATACACATATAAGATTGTTGCGTGCAAGACGGCAGGCAAGACAAGTTACAATGCGGCTGACAGCAATCAGAAAACCATTATGAGAATCACTTCGTCAAAGGTTACCAAGACCACGAACAAGGCAGGAAAGAAGATGACTGTTAAGTGGTCGGTAAATTCCAAGGTAGGAGGATATCAGATACAGTATTCTGTAAAGAGCAATTTTGCCAAGGCAAAGACTGTAAAAGTGACCGGAGCTAAAAAGTCAAATGTCACAATAGCAAAATTGGCTAAGAAGAAATATTATGTGAGAGTCAGAAGCTTCAAGAAGGTAGGAAAAACAACTTACTATTCTGCATGGAGCACAACAAAGAATGTGGTTATAAAGAAGTAGAATAGTAAATTATTTGCGCATATTGCGATTGACAAACCACAAATACTTGCTATACTAATGAATGGATAGGTTCAGAAATGGCTTATACAGGCGGTTTTCTGGATCATATAAGTTAAAAACGATGACAGAGACAGTACGGAGTCTGCGAGATCAGCAGCGAGCCGGGGGCGGTGCGAGCCCGGTGACAGTAGAGACTTTCGGAATATCACTCTGGAGTTGCAGACCAAAAGAGATTTGCTCAAGTAGGCTCTGACGTATTTCCTGCGTTAAGGGGAGCGCATATGTTAGTATGTAAGTAATAGGTGGTATAACGAACTCAAAGCCCTTCGTCCTGATTACGACGAAGGGCTTTTTTATATTTATCACAGAAAGGAAAGACGACATGTACGACAAGGTTTCGACTAAACTGGAATTCGTGAACAGAGAGCAGAAGGTATTGGACTTCTGGAAAGAAAATCAGGTATTTGAGAAGAGTGTTGAAGAGACAAAGGATCTGCCAACATACACATTCTATGATGGCCCTCCAACAGCAAATGGTAAGCCACATATCGGACACGTTCTTACACGTGTAATCAAGGATATGATCCCTAGATATCAGACAATGAAGGGACATAACGTAGTCAGAAAGGCCGGATGGGATACACACGGTCTGCCTGTTGAGCTCGAGGTTGAAAAGCTCTTGGGAATCGACGGCAAGGAGCAGATAGAGGAGTACGGACTGGAGCCATTTATCCAGAAATGTAAGGAGTCCGTATGGAAATATAAAGGCATGTGGGAAGAGTTCTCAGGCAAGGTAGGTTTCTGGGCTGATATGGACAACCCATATGTAACATACCATGATGACTTCATCGAGTCAGAGTGGTGGGCGCTGAAGAAGATCTGGGATCAGGGACTTCTGTACAAGGGCTTCAAGATCGTGCCTTACTGCCCAAGATGTGGTACACCTCTTTCAAGCCATGAGGTTGCACAGGGATACAAGACAGTCAAGGAGCGTTCAGCAGTAGTAAGATTCAAGGTTATCGGAGAGGACGCATATTTCCTCGCATGGACAACAACACCTTGGACACTTCCTTCAAACGTAGCACTCTGTGTAAATCCAGATGAGACATACGTGAAGGTTAAGGCAGCAGACGGCTACACATATTATCTTGCACAGGCGCTTGCAGACAAGGTTCTCGGCGGTCTTGCAAAGGAAGCAGCAGACGATCAGGCAGCAGTTCCTGCATACGAGGTTCTTGAGACATATGTTGGTAAGGATCTTGAGTACAAGGAGTATGAGCCACTCTATGAGTGCGTAAAGCCTGTATGTGAGAAGCAGCACAAGAAGGGTCACTTCATTACATGTGACACTTATGTAACTATGACAGATGGTACAGGTATTGTTCATATCGCACCAGCATTTGGTGAGGACGATGCAAATGTCGGAAGAAACTACGATCTTCCATTTGTACAGTTTGTAGATGGCAAGGGTGACCTCACTGAGGAGACTCCATTTGCCGGAATGTTCGTAAAGGATGCAGACCCTGAGGTACTCAAGGATCTGGACGCAAGGGGACTTCTCTTCGATGCGCCTAAGTTCGAGCATGAGTATCCACACTGCTGGAGATGTGACACACCACTTATCTATTACGCAAGAGATACATGGTTCATCAAGATGACAGCAGTCAGAGACAAGCTGGTTAAGAATAATGACACTGTAAACTGGATCCCGGAGAGCATCGGTAAGGGACGTTTTGGCGACTGGCTGAAGAATGTTCAGGACTGGGGACTTTCAAGAAATCGTTACTGGGGTACTCCGCTGAACATCTGGGAGTGTGAGTGCGGCTGCAGACATGCCATCGGATCAAAGGAAGAGCTCCGCTCAATGAGTGACAACTGCCCTGAGGACATCGAGCTTCACCGTCCGTTCATCGACGCTGTAACCATCAAGTGTCCTGAGTGTGGCAAGCAGATGCACAGAGTTACAGAGGTTATCGACTGCTGGTTCGATTCAGGATCAATGCCATTTGCACAGTGGCACTATCCATTTGAGAATCAGGATATATTTGAGAAGCACTTCCCTGCTGACTTCATCAGTGAGGCTGTTGACCAGACAAGAGGATGGTTCTACTCACTTATGGCGATCTCAACTCTGCTGTTCGACAAGGCTCCGTTTAAGAACGTAATCGTTCTCGGACATGTCCAGGATAAGGACGGACAGAAGATGAGTAAGTCCAAGGGAAATGCGGTAGATCCTATGGAGGCTCTGAACAAGTACGGTGCAGATGCCATCAGATGGTACTTCTACAGCAACTCAGCACCATGGCTTCCTAACAGATTCCATGAGGATGCAGTTGTTGAGTGTCAGAGAAAGTTCATGGGTACACTGTGGAACACATATGCGTTCTATGTACTCTATGCAAATATAGACAACTTCAATCCACTTGAGCATGAGCTAGAGTACGACAAGTTGTCACTTATGGATAAGTGGCTTCTGTCCAAGCTGAACTCAACAGTCAAGGCAGTTGACGCAAACCTTGGCGCATACAAGATTCCTGAGACAACAAGAGTTCTCGAGGAGTTCGTGGATGACATGAGTAACTGGTATGTCCGTCGTGGACGTGAGAGATACTGGGCAAAGGGCATGGAGCAGGACAAGGTAAATGCTTACATGACACTTTACACAGCGCTCGTTACGATCGCACAGACAGTAGCTCCTATGCTCCCATTCATGGCAGAGGATATTTACCAGAATCTGGTTAGAAATATAGACAAGGATGCACCTCTCTCAGTTCATCTGTGCTCATTCCCTGAGGTGGATGAGAAGATGATCGATCCAGAGCTTGAGGTTGCTATGGACGAGATCCTGAAGATCGTAGTTCTGGGACGTGCAGCAAGAAATACAGCAAATATCAAGAACAGACAGCCAATCGGCAAGATGTATGTCAAGGCTGACAAGAAGCTTTTCGGCGAGGAGAAGGCTATCATCGAGGATGAGCTGAACGTGAAGAATGTTGAGTTCGATGATGATGTAAGCGCTTACACAACATACAGCTTCAAGCCACAGCTTCGTACAGTCGGACCTAAGTACGGCAAGCACCTTGGCAAGATCAAGGAGCATCTGTCAGCACTGGATGGCAACGCAGCCATGGCAGAGCTCAAGGCAGAGGGCGCTCTGAAGTTTGAGGCAGACGGAGAGGAGATCGTACTCACTGAGGCTGATCTTCTGATCGACATGGCTCAGATGGACGGTTTCGTATCTGAGGCAGACGGCGGTGTGACAGTAGTCATCGACACAAATCTGTCAGAGGAGCTTCTTGAGGAAGGATTTGTCCGTGAGATAGTATCCAAGGTTCAGACTATGAGAAAAGAGGCTGGATTCGAGGTTATGGACAAGATCACTGTATACGCAGACGGAAGCCAGAAGGCAAAAGACATCATTTCATCAAATGCAGATGCCATCATCGGCGACGTTATGGCAACAGAGATCATCACCGGTTCAGTTGATGGTTACTCTAAGGAGTGGAACATCAACGGCGAGAAGGTAACTCTCGGAGTGAAGAAGAACGACTAAGGGATATAATATTAGGGTTTAAAACAGGCATTTTGGAAAAAATTATCCCTGATCAAGAGAATACGGCCCGAAAGGTACAAATCTTAAAGATTTTGTATCTTTCGGGCTATTTTTATGTGATTTAGGAAAATTTTGTACTTTCTTTAAATATATTTGGATATTAGGGGATGACGGTGGAATTACGATTTATTAAGTTTGTGTATGTGTGGTGTTGGGAGTATATTATTGTATGAATAAATCGTACAAAGGACTGCCGTCAATATGTATATTGGCCAGTCAGAAAAACAAAGGAGAAAAAAGATGATAGCAATTTTTATTGCGCCTTTTTACATAGCGTTAAATATATATTTGTTCTGGAGAATAAAGGGTTGGGTACAGGCATATTTCCCGAAACTCAAAGGCAAGAAGGGCTGGATAGTCCCGATAGTGCTATACGCATTTCTGGCGTCGGCGCTGGTGATCGCATTCTTCCTGCCACAGGGAAGGTTCAGACGTGGCATGAAGCTGGTGGGCAATTACTGGCTGGGCGTTCTGCTGTATATGATATTTTTCATAGTGATAGCTGAGCTTGGAAGATTCCTTCTGCTTCATGTATTCAGAGTGAGCAAAGATAAGATATGCGTGCCGAGGGTACGCAGGATAGTGGGCTGTGCGTGCGCAACACTTATCATGTGTATATCATTCTGGGGAGTGGTAAATGCGAGACTTGTGCGGGTGACGCCTTATGATGTGACCATCAATAAGGAAGCACAGGATGAGAATGGTCAGAAGATGGATTCCATGAAGATAGTGCTGGTTGCAGATCTTCATCTTGGATACAACATAGGCGTCAGGCAGGTTCAAAGAATAGTGAATTCCATAAATAAGCAGGACGCAGATCTGGTGCTGATAGCGGGTGATATATTTGACAACGAATGGGAAGCCGTTGACCAGCCGGAGGAGCTTGAGAAAATACTCCGGGGGATCAAATCAAAGTATGGAGTGTATGCCTGCTATGGCAACCACGATATACAGGAGCAGGTGCTTGCCGGATTTACATTTGGCGGACAGAAGGAGAAGACCAGCAGCCCGGAGATGGACGAGTTTATGGAGAAGGCGGGAATCACACTTCTTCGCGACGAGGGAGTGCTGATAAACGATTCCATATACATCTATGGCCGCCGCGATGCCCATAGACCGGGAAATGGAGTTACAGAAAGAGCATCCGCGGACGAGATCACGGAAAATATGGACAAATCAAAACCTATCATAGTCCTTGATCATGAGCCAAAGGAGCTGGAGGAGCTGTCGTCGGCAGGTGTGGATATGGATCTGTGTGGACACACCCATGATGGACAAATGTTCCCAGGCAACATCCTTGTGGCGATGATGTGGGAAAATTCCTGCGGTTACCTGAATGTTGACGGCATGCACAACATAGTGACATCAGGAGTCGGCGTGTTTGGCCCAGATATGCGGGTTGGAACCAAGGCGGAGATATGTCCGATAACGGTGCATTTTAAATGACCACCACACCGCATAATATTTCGCCAACCGCTCGCATAACTTAATTAATAAAGGAAAATAACCATAACACCACAATACTCTGGACTTTGTGGCAAAAATAAAGTAAATTTACGGGTATATAAACTGATTCGGGACAAAAAATGAGGGGAGTGCCGGGTCGGATGGTATGGATAACCTGGAAAGAGGAGGCGGTTGTATGGAAAAGTTAAATGAGATCGTGTCGGCGGTGGACGGATTTGTCTGGGGACCGGTCATGCTGGTGCTTCTGGTTGGAACGGGAATATTTCTGACGATCAGAACAGGGTTTCTTCCCTGGAGGAATCTCGGCTATGCGCTGAAGAGTACACTTAGCAAGGAGGCAAGGACAAAGAGCAGAGGAACCGGAGACGTGTCACCATTTTCGGCACTGACCACCGCGCTTGCTGCAACCATAGGAACGGGAAATATCGTTGGTGTTGCAACGGCCATGGTATCGGGAGGTCCGGGGGCACTGGTGTGGATGTGGATATCCGCAGCATTTGGACTGACATCCAAGTTCTCAGAGTGTATGCTTGCTATCAAGTACCGTGAGGTGAATGCCAAGGGCGAGATGAGCGGCGGTCCTATGTACACTATGAAGAAAGCATTCAAGCATAAGAAGTTCGGCGCAGTGCTGGGCTGGCTGTTCGCACTCTTTGCAGTCATCGCCTCATTTGGAATAGGAAATATGACACAGGCCAATTCCATATCTGAATCTCTTAGCAGTACATTCAGCGTGCCTACATATGTTACAGGAATCATACTTACGGTTTTTGCCCTTCTTATAATAGTTGGAGGAATCAAGACCATATCTAAGGTGTCATCAGTTGTTGTTCCTTTGATGGCGATATTCTATGTTGTAGCCGGACTTATTGTAATAATCGTCAATATCCAGAATCTTCCGGCAGGAGTTGCCATGATATTCAAGATGGCATTCTCAGTCAAGGCAGTCGGTGGCGGTCTGTGTGGTACGATCACAGTAGCTATGATGAACGCCATGAGATTCGGTGTTGCCAGAGGAGTATTCTCAAATGAAGCTGGAATGGGCTCTGCGGCCATCACGGCGGCGGCTGCCACAACAGACAATCCTGTCCGTCAGGGTTACATCAATATGACAGGTACATTCTGGGATACTATAGTAGTCTGCACCATCACAGGTCTCTGTATTGCATCATCGGGTGTGCTTGGTATTACTGAGAACAGTACAAAGGGCAGCTATCAGGTGAGCGGAACGGCGGTTACTGTGGAGGCTGTTGATTCTGATAACAAGACTACCACGACGGATTATACATATGAATTCACAGATGACCAGCTCATTCTGACAGATACATCCAATTCGTCAAATACCCTGACGCTTTCAGTTCTTCCATCCGACGAACTCAACAAGGATGAGAATACAAAGCTTGCAAGTGAGCTTGCGGTGGAGGAGAGTCAGGCAGCCATAGGAAGTCTTACCGGTACATGGACTGATGCAGCCGGAAACCATTATACATTTGCTGAGGATGGAACATTTGCCTGCTCAACTGTTATAAAAGGTGCAGCTCTCACGATACTGTCATTTGGCTCTGCACTTGGCAAGGTGGGAGGCTGGCTCGTAACTATAGGAATTGTGCTCTTCGCATTCTCCACGATCCTTGGATGGGAGTATCACGGAGAGAAGGCGTTCGAGTACCTGTTCAAGTCGCACAAGTACAATATGATATACAGGATAGTGTTCTCGCTCGTTGTATACGTAGGCGCGACGATATCACTGGATCTTGTATGGAACTTCTCAGATATAGCGAATGCGCTCATGGCGATTCCGAACCTTATCTGCCTGCTGGCATTAAGCGGAGAGATCGCAAAGGATATAAAGGAATTCCAGGCGGTTATCAAGGCAGAGAAAGCATCAAAGTAGAATATTAAGTCCGGGGACGGAGGGGTCAGAAACCTCCGTCCCCTTTTTTTATACTCTCTTAACCGAACTTTATACTTACTTTATTTTTTGTCCAAATTATGTTCATAAGTGATGGTTATTATATACGATAGATGGGGACGGAGGTACCTGTCCCCTCCGTCCCCATGAGTGGATCAGAATACCATAACAGAGAGGTTGACATATATGAGCAGAGTAGTAGGAATAGACCTGGGAACAACAAACAGCTGTGTGGCAGTGCTTGAGGGCGATCAGCCAACTGTCATACCGAATTCGGAGGGCGGCAGGACCACACCTTCCATAGTAGCCATCACAAAGAATGGAGAGAGACTGGTGGGTGAGGCTGCCAGGAGACAGATGACTGTGAATGTGGACAGAACTATCACATCCATCAAGAGAGCGATGGGAACAACATACAGAAAGAGGATAGACGGCAAGGACTATTCGCCGCAGGAGATATCCGCCATCATACTTGCAAAGCTGAAGAGCGATGCTGAGAGTTATCTGGGCGGACCGGTATCTGATGCAGTCATAACAGTTCCGGCTTACTTTGACGACAGCCAGAGACAGGCCACAAAGGACGCCGGAAGAATAGCGGGACTGAATGTGCTTCGAATCATAAATGAGCCTACATCGGCGGCTCTCGCCTATGGTCTTGACAATGGACAGGCGCAGAAGATACTTGT
Organism: Coprococcus sp. RTP31081st1_H1_RTP31081_211007; assembly: GCF_040227275.1. Lineage (NCBI taxonomy): Bacteria > Bacillati > Bacillota > Clostridia > Lachnospirales > Lachnospiraceae > Coprococcus > Coprococcus sp. RTP31081st1_H1_RTP31081_211007. The sequence goes on along the minus strand of NZ_JBEHVP010000003.1, from coordinate 123,871 downwards.
ATACGATCTGGGCGGAGGAACATTTGACGTGTCTGTTATAGAGATAGGGGACAGCGTCATAGAGGTTCTTGCCACCGCGGGAGACAATCATCTAGGCGGAGATGATTTTGATGAGAGGCTGCTGGACTACGTCATCAAGACCTTTAAAAAGGAGACAAAGGTCAATCTGGCGAAGGATATCACGGCATCCCAGAGAGTGAGGGAAGCCTGTGAGAATGCCAAGAAGGAGCTCTCATTCGCGCAGACTGCTCACATCAATCTGCCATTTATATCGACAGTGAAGAATCAGCCGGTGCATCTGGATATGACTATAACAAGGGAACAGTTCAACGAGCTAACCTATGATCTGGTGGAGAGAACGGCGGGACCTGTAAACCAGGCATTATCCGATGCGGGCATAACGAGAAATCAGATAGACAAAGTGCTGCTGGTGGGTGGCTCCACCCGTATACCGGCGGTTGTGGATAAGGTTCGTGCCATAACCGGCAGGGAGCCATCCAAGAATATGAACCCGGACGAGTGCGTTGCCATGGGTGCGGCGGTCCAGGGAAGCAAGCTCAGCGGCGAGCTCACCGTGTCGAACAAGGTGAATGACATTCTCCTCATGGATGTGACACCTCTTTCGCTGTCCATTGAGACCCTTGGAGGCGTGGCAAATGTCATCATTCCGAGAAATTCAGCCATTCCGACCAGGGCATCAAAGATATTTACCACGGCGGGCAATTTCCAAAGGGATGTCGAGATCAAGGTATACCAGGGCGAGAGGCATTTCACAAGGGACAACAAGCTGCTAGGCAACTTCAGACTCAGTGGTATCAAGAGAGCCATGGCGGGCGTTCCTCAGATCGAGGTCACATTTGACATGGATGCAAATGGTATCCTCAAGGTTTCAGCTAAGGATCTTGGCAGGGGTGTGGAACAGCATATAGTGATCACATCCAGCACCAACCTTTCGGAGGAGGAGATCCGCAGAGCAAGGGAGGATGCGAAGAAGTACGAGGATGACGTGGCTGGAGCCAAGGAGTTCAAAGACATTATGAACGAGGCCGAGTCGTATGTATATAAGGTAGAGAATCTTCTTGAGACCAGGGGCGCACAGCTCGACAAGAAGGAGATGAAACGGATCAAGAGCGACTGCGAGTATCTGAAGAAGCTTGTGACACGAACTGACATGAATCATGTAGATGACGTGGAGATGGGCAGGATGAAGGAAGCCTACAGACAGCTCCAGGAATCTGCAGAGAAGCTGGAGACAATGTAAGAATTTGCGAGGAGAATGGTGAATTATGAAAGACAAATTTATAAGATTTATGAGATCCAGGTATGGCAATGATCAGTTGTCATCATTCCTTACCTGGGGCGGATTGATATTTATGGTGCTGGATGCATTTATCAAGACAGGGATATTTTATTTCCTTGGACTTCTCATGTTCATATATGGATATGTCAGGATCATGTCCAAGAACTATGACAAGCGCGCGGCGCAGAACAGATGGTTCATGGAGCATACCGCGGGCGTGAGAAATATATTCAAGCGCGCGAAGAAACAGAAGGAAGCCGGCAAGGAATACAAGATATTTGTCTGTAGCAAATGCCAGCAGATGATCAGAGTGCCAAGAGGAAAGGGCAAGATAGAGATCAGATGCCCTAAGTGCGGCAACAGATTTGTGAAGAAGTCATAGTAACAGCGCAGACTGATAAAGTCGTATATTGGAATACAGTGTGGAGATTGAGAGATGTTTGGATATATAGTGGTGAACCAGCCTGAGCTTAAGATGAAAGAATATGATGAATACCGTAAGTATTATTGCGGCCTGTGCAAATCGCTGAAGGACAGATATGGTGCCAGAGGACAGATCAGCCTCAGCTACGACATGACATTTCTGGTACTTCTTCTGACAGGGCTATATGAACCGGAGAAGTTTTCGGGCAGCCGAAGGTGCATCGCACACCCGGCATCAAAGCATACTTATGTACAGAATGAGTACACAGACTATGTTGCTGACATGAACGTGATCCTTACCTATTATAAATGTATAGATGACTGGGACGATGAGCATATGTTTACCCGGAAGCTTTATGCAGATGTGCTGCTCGCCGGGAAAAATGGCAGGAGACTCAAGGAAGAGTATTCACAGAAGATTCGCAGCATAGTGGATAACCTCAAGGCGATAAGCGAGCTGGAGGAGGCAGGATCTGATGACATGGATGCATTGTCGGGGCATTTTGGCAATATAATGGCAGAGATATGTGCCCCGAAACATGATGAGTGGGAATCATATCTCCGCACCATAGGCTATTATCTGGGCAAATTTGTCTACATAATGGACGCGTATGACGATATAGAGAAGGATATAGGTGCCGGAAACTACAATCCATTCGTGTGTAGACTTGCGCATGAGCTGGGTGTTGAGGTACAATCAGTGGGTGTGGATAACCCAATAGATCAGGGCAAATGGCAGGAACTTGCAGAGTGGACGAAGGATGTTCTGATGATGATGGTGGCACCACTTGCAAAAGAGTATGAGATGCTTCCTATTATTGAGAATGTAGGAATACTCAGGAATATAATATACTCAGGGATATGGGAAGCGTATTATGCAACTACGAACAGAAGATGTGGATGCGCAGAAGATAAAAATACAGATGGTGAAAATGCAGATAAATAAAACGTCATCAAATAGAAGATTACTTGATTATAGCACTAGGCCTAGTCAAAGACGATTATAAATGGTTTGGTGAAAAGGATAGGGAACAGATTATGAAGGATCCTTACGAGGTACTGGAACTCAAAAGAGGTGCCAGCGAAGAAGAAGTGAAAAAAGCATATAGAAGGCTGAGCCGCAAGTATCATCCGGATGCAAATATCAACAATCCCCACAAGGATGAGGCTGAGGAAAAGTTCAAGGAGATACAGCAGGCGTACAAGTCCATTGTGAGTGGTGAGGCCGACCGTGCAAGTTACGGTGGTGCTGGTGGATATGGAACCGGAAGCTCGCAGGGCTACGGCGGCGGTTATGGATCTGGTAGATCTTATGGTGGGAGCTCTTATGGCGGTTCGTCAGGAGGCTACGGACAGTATGATGATCCATTTGGCGGTTTTGGAGGATTTGGCCCATTTGGCTTTGGAGGATATCAGAGACAGAATGACTACGATCCAAATGATAAGGATTCCAGATATTTTCAGGCTGCGAAGAACTACATGAACAGCGGAAGCTATGAGGAGGCGAAGAACGTCCTCAATCAGATAGATAACCACGATGCCAGATGGCATTATTACAGTGGTGTGTGCAACGCCGGACTTGGCAATCAGATAAGGGCCATGGAGATGATAAAGCGCGCCATGGAGCTTGACCCGGGCAATCAGGAGTACCGACAGGCATATGAGGCCATCAAGAGCGGACGCCAGTGGTACATGGACAGAGGTGCCGGATATGGAATGGATATGCCGACCGGCGGAAAGTTCTGCAACAACCTTTGTACTATATGTACCCTCATGTCATGTTGTGTAAGCGGTATGCCTTGTGTGTGCTGCATGCCTGGTGGATACGGTAGAAGTTAGATAAACTTTTACAAACAATACTCTTATCTTAAGCCTGACTGTGAGAAGACCGACTGGGAAAAGTTCTGCGAAGGCTTAAAGAAGGTCGGTCAGTGGTGTAAAGATCACTGGAAAGAGATTGTGCTTGTAATTGAAATCGTAGCGGCTGTTGTCTGCCTTTGCGTTCCTGGCTTACAGGGTATAGGCACTGGTATTCTTATCGGAGCCTTAAAAGGTGCTTTGACCGGCGGCTTGATCGGCGGAATTACCAGTATGCTAACCGGAGGGTCATTCCTAGAAGGATTTGCCCAAGGCGCATTAGATGGTGCCATAATGGGTGGTGCCTTGGGCGGCGTAGGTGGAATCGCTGGCAAATTCATAACCTGCGGTTCTAAATTAGGAAACGCAATACAGACAACCTCTAAAATCAGCGGAGCCATTTCCAATAGTATGGATGGTTTCGACATGGTTTCATTGGGACTTGGAATGATAGATCCTAACAATCCTATTACAGAACTGAACAACAAAATGCACCAGAGCGATGTATACAACAAGTTCCAGATGGGTGTTAGCTTGGTATCTTCGTTCTCAGGTGCTGCTTCTCAGATATGGCATGCTTTGTTGCTGGTACATTGATTCTTACAACTGCTGGTTTACTTGCAATTGAAAAGCTTAGAGCTGGTGATAAGGTCTTAGCTGCTGATCCTGAGTCATTTGAAGTCGGTGAGAAAACCATTCTTGAAGCATTTGAACGTAAGGTATACAAGCTTGTTCATCTTACAATAAACGGTGAGAAGATAGTAACTACTGACAATCACCCATTCTATGTACAAGGCAGAGGATTTATCAAGGCAGAAGGTCTTTTCGTAGGTGATAAACTCATAAGTGTTGACGGTAAAGATCTTATCGTTGAAACACATGATATTGAGCAGTGCGAGAAGCCTATAACTGTTTATAACTTCAAAGTTGAGGATTACCATACATACTTTGTTGGCAATTGCAAGATTTGGGTTCATAACAATGACTGTGTAAAGAAAGTCGAATCTGGTGAAATAGAACTGGAAACAAAAAAACAAAAAGGCAACTATGGTGAAATGAAGATGGATGAACACTATGACAGCAAGGGATTTGAGAAAATGCATAATGGTGTTGAATCACTGGACGATAAAATTCATCATGGTATAGATGGCGTATATAAGAATAAGGATCCAAATGGAGATCCTAAATTTATCATAGCAGAGGCAAAGTATGGTTCTTCGCAGTTAGGTAACACCAAAAAGAGCGGTCCGCAAATGGGTGATAAATGGATAAAAAATAATATAGGAAAAATAGTCGATGACCCAGATGACATAATCGAAGGACTTGCAACTGGTGATACTGTTAAGGAATTGTTCAGAGTAAATGTAAGTAACGATAACGGTTTAGTAAATGTTACAACTAGTGTTAAGTCATTAAAGTAGACAATTATTTACATCAAGAATTTTTGATATTAAGGAGAATATTATGCGAGATACAATTAAATCAAAAGAGTATTTTGATGAGTATATTTTGAAAATGTCAGAAGGAATCAAAAGATTTGAAGAGGGTATTGCTGCTGGAAAATACTTAAATGACAAGATACTTTTTGTAAAAGATTACATTTTACAAAAAAAAATCGGGATAATAATCGCTAAGTATTCAAAAGGTGATTCAATTGAAGAAATAAAAAAAGAATTTGAATCTTCTTTAGATTTGTTTGGTGAAGCGTGGGATGATTCAGTATACGAGAGCAATATTATTTTTGCTTCTTTAGCATATCTTCTGAATTTGGACGATGGTAAGTTGAATATAATAAAAAATAAATTGAGGAAATCTGAAACATATGATTCATTATTAGATTTTATCCTCATTGGAAATAAAAGTGAGTTTGATACATCGAAAATATCCTTTCCTCGTCCATACAAAAAGTTAGTAAAAAGCATTAACGATGAAGATAGAGATGCTTTTCTAAAATATTTGAGAGGATGGTATAAAGGCTCTGTAGATAGTGCTTGGTATGGTACACATGAACTGGTGAATAAATATCAGTATTATGGATATTGGTGTTTTGAAGCTGGTGCTATTGCAAAAAGACTTGGTTTTATAGATGACGATTTGAAAAATGAGCAATATTATCCATATGATATGGTTCATTTCGTATAATGATTCGTAAACAGTCCAGAAGAGAATGGAGTGATAAAATGTCAGATATACAAAATGAAAGACTCATTGAGTTTATATCTAATTCAAAAGTGGCGTTTATTAATGGTCAGTTCCAAGAAGCTTTTACACTCGCAAAAGAAGCAATTAAGCTTCATCGGGAACGGAAATGAGGTCAGAGAAATCAAGTCCAGTCAGACCGTTCTCGATCATATCCTCAATGCTGTCATACTGCTCCGTATTGTAAACTTCGCCGTCAAACTCGTAGGTGATCTTGAAGTCCACAAGGTCAGCCGTCACCTGAATAGGCAGCTCATCGTCGGTCAGAGTGGTAAACACCAGACCGACATTGTGCAGATCATCAAAATCAGCACTCTCACGGTACTCTGCTTCGCAGAAGTCGTTAATTAAGAACTTTGCCTTATCAAGCGGAGTCTCAAAAGTACGCTGAAAGTCCATGATCTCCACAGGTTTGTCGGGATTATGTTCAAGCATCGCAGTACGCAGGAGCGCCGGAAATGTAGTCAGCTCACGGTACGGCTCGATCTCCATTTTATCGCTACGGTTATAGATACCGCAGACGGGATCACCGTCATAAAACAGCTCACCGACTTTATCGCCGTCAGCGATAGCAAGTTTCCATGTGCCGCGCTCTGTCTCCGCAGATTCGCAGTCAGTGCCGAAGAACTTATCAACGACCTGCTGTAAAGTCTGGAGCTTTTCAGGCTCACGCTTCGGAGGATTCAGCTCAAAAGCCTGTTCGATCAGGACGGAATATCCTGCATCACTGAGCTTTTTGGAGTATTCGTCTTTATCCTCAGCCGGAAATCCGACCATAGGCTGCCCGTTTTTTGAGTGCATTTGCAGTCCGAGGACTTCCACACCGATCTCAGCATTTTTGCCGTGCATCTCGTAAAAATCGCCTGCCTTGCGGAGCGATACCGGACCTTTATCTTCGGGTTCAGCCTTTTCAGCCTGCTGTCCGCCTTTGCTGATGATCTCAAAGCCCTTTTCCTCCATATCTTGCTGCCAGCCGTCGTAGGCAAGTACATCAGAAGTGCCGAGCAGAATACCGCCATAATCGGGAGCGTCAAGGTCTTTCAGCGAAATACTCTTATCGCTGATCTTCTCGACCTCACGGCGAGCGCCGTCATACATGATAATATCACCAACAGCGAGATCGGATACTTTGGCTGTTTCGGACTTTTCCTGCACAAGCTCCTTCTCCTTGAAAAACTCAGGCATTTCCGTAAAACCGAAACTGTCACAGAAATATGCTGTATCCTTGCCGTCAGCGGAAATGACGATAACATCAGAAACAGAAAGAGAGTGTCCGAAGAAATCATCGGGACGGTCATTATTAAACTGAGTGAAAAGTGCTTCAAGCGTAGCATTGCCCCTGAACTCTCCGACCTCACCCTCATACATAAGCTCATAATCGTCCTTGTTGAGCTGTACACCGTCCTTTTTGAGTTGTTCCATACCCTCAAAGCGAATGCCGTGATACTTCTCACCACCGGGAAGCTGATAGATTTTGAAAGTCCCTTGTGCCTTTTCCACATTATCGTAGGTGCGGATCGGGTGCTGCGCCTTGAAATCGTCGAAAATACGCTGTTCCTCAGCAGTCAGCTCAGAGTGTGCTTCAAGGAAAGGAACGAAAATGTCAAGCATTCTCTGCGCCCTCTCCTTATACTCCGGCTGATTGAACGGGTGCTGCGTATAACCGAGGATACCCTCATTGTATGTGCGGATATGGTCGATCAGCGAACCGCCGCCCGTACCCTTGCCGTCGCCAATATCAAAGCGGCCGTCATAGTTGAACTCCTCACCGCCGATGACAGCAGTAATGCTGAAATCAGTCTTTTTGTACCAGCCTGCTTTCAGATCAGGGATAGTACGCTCTGAATGCTGCTTCTCATCAAGGTATTCAAGGACAGCATTGCCGAGGGCAAAACTGCAATCAGGGTGTGCAAGGGCAAAATCGTGAACGATGTCGCTTTCGCTAACCCATTCATCGCCCTTATCCTTACCGAAATGGAAAGAGAGGCTATCCGGCTGTTTTTCGGGTGTTTCTGCATCAAAGCTCACATGATACTTTTCCTTTGCGATGATAGCAAAAGCCTTTTCGGTCAGTGCTTCATCACCGAGAATATCATGGAGAGCCTTCTTGATACGGTTGAGCTTCGGGATATTATCGCCGTTCTCCCAACCGTGCAGAGCCGCACCGTCAAATGCAGTCAGAAGGTCAGCGATCTTTTCATCGGACATATCGGGAATCGCATCGAGCATATCGTCACGCACCCACCATAAAGCGAGATCGTCAAATTCCTCATGGATACGGTCTATGAAAGCCTGGCCGATCTCCTCAAAGGAAACAAAACGCTCCATACCGCCGAAACTGCAATTATATCCGTCCTCAGTCCTCTCTAAATGCAGGGAATGACGGAGGTTCTCAGCATAGTAGTACACTCTGTCCGAAATCTTGCCGTCCTCAAAGACAAACTCAATGTCAGAAGCAGTACCGCCCTCTAACAGTCCGAGGGCAAGCTCACGGCGAATATCCTCACCATAATGGAAACGCTGGGCAAGGTCATAGAACGCAGGCTCACTCAGATGATAGCCGAAAGCCGCCTTGTCGCTGGGCTTATGCTTTTCAAGATACCCACGCTCAAACATCGGATACGCCATATCCTCCCACTCATCGGAGGAAAGAGTACGCACTGCAAGGAACTTTGCAAGGTCAGCCTGCGGAAACAGCACTTCTTCCTCAGTAGGAACTCTGTTTGCGTTCTCACGGTTGATAACTGCCTGCTTATGGGCAGTCAGAAAGTCAGCAACATCGGATTCCTGCAAAGCATTGTGCAGAATCTCGTCATAAGCCTGAATATCCTCAGCGGTGAAACTCTCGTCAATGCTGTCAATCTGTCCTCTTGTCACATCACCCACGAACATAGCAGTAATAGCGGCCCTCTGTTCATCGGAGAAATCGTGCTGAGAGAAAAAGTCGGAAAGCTCGATACTGCGATCAAAACTGGACTTTGCTTCAAGCATATCGGTGAGCTTGCTGTTTTCGCCGTATCTCTCTGCAGGAGCTTGTGCCAAGTATGCCTGAACAAGAGACAGCATTTCACCGAACTGTGCTTCATCGTATCTGCGGTCAAAGAAATCAGCAAGATCAAGCTGCATATCCTCAACAGCAAGACGATGAACTACGGGCGAAAGTGCGATATTCTGCTCCATAGAAAGACCGAGGTCAGTCATTTTGCGGAGCATATTTGTCTCACGGACAGCGTTCTCCAAAGCTCTGTGAAATGCAGGAGCGTTCTCCTTATCGACCGCAAAAGCAACCTTACCGTCACGGACAACAGCATGATAGCTCACACTTGTTTCAAGGAAAGGCTTGACCTCTCCGAACTGATCAGGTGTGAGCTTGCTCATATAGTAATGGGTATCACGGTTTGCACGATAGTCACGATTGCCGACTTCCTGCGCCTTATCGGGACTTGCGAACTGCTTACGCATATTCACGACTTCGTCCCTGATGTTGCGGACAGCAAAGAGGTCAGCGTGAGAAACCGTCAGCGTACCCTTGCCGGACGGATAGACTCTGCCCGAAAACTGCATACCACGGGCTTTCATGATCTCAGCCATTTTCAGCACAAGGTCACGGTCAGCGGAAAGGTACTCTTTCTGCGGAATATAACGATACTCCGCTGAACCGAAGATGTTTTTTTCGGGCGGAGAATAAGGTCTGTTGGATTTGGTGGGAACAAGGTCGGGAGTGCCTGCGATACGCTTGAACCACTCTATATCTTTATCATTGATCGCCATAATGACGGAATTATCACGGGCATAGGCATAGTAATTGATGCCCGAATTATCAAGCTGTTTCTGCAATCTTGCAAAATCCGCAGCCTGGATCGTCACAAGGTTTTTGTCTCTGTTATCTGTTGCCTTGTTCCACATTTCGTTGCCGTAATACTGCATATTCGTTTGCTGAACCTCCTTTTTTTCAGTCTCATGTTCTACTTGTTTTGGGATACAACGAAGCATATCATTCCAGTCTTTATATGTATCGGGAGTGATAACACGCTTCATGTCTGGATACTGCTCCTGCAAACGCTGGGCAAATTCATTGCCTGCGGTATCATTGTCGGAGCAAAGGAAAACATTCTCAGGCGGGATATTATGACGGAGCATCGTGTCAAGAACGATATTCGGCTTCACGCCCATCATGGAAACAAGCCTGCAATCCGTCATTTCCTTATCGTGCATTTGCAGATAGGAGAGCATATCTATTGCACTCTCAAAGAAAAAAGCCTTTTCGCCCGTGCCGCGGACAACCTCAAAGCCGTGCCCATCGGCTGAATGTTCGGCAATACCCTTGAATCGGTGTTCTGTCGAAGTACCGACCTTTTCAGCACCGATGACCTTGCCGTTATCGTCATAATATTTGAAAAGCACATTGCCTGTCTTTTCTTCCTGAGATACTACGCCCTGTCTCACAAGTGAAGCCACAAGGTCATAGTCAAGCCCTCTGGTCTTGCAGAGATACGCAAATACACGCCTGCAATTATCAGCTTCGGCAAGGGAAAGCTCCCTTGCCGTTACTGTTTTCGGCTTCTGTTCGTAGGTGCGGGACGGAGTATATGTCAGGTCATAGTGTTCACCGTTGAGGGCTTCAACGGCTTCTACAAAGGACATTCCCATAAACTCACGGAGAAATCCGATATACTCCGCTTTCGCTTTCCGCAGATCGGCGGAATTGGCACAGAGCTTCGGACGGTTCGTTTTTGCCCGATACAGCTTGTTATCCGCCTTTTTGAGCTGTAACTTTGCCTTTTCGAGCTTGTACTGCTTCTTGGTTTTCAGGTGACTGTGAACGCCCTTGACAGCATCAGTCGCCGTCCGTCCCATGAGAAATACTCCACGGTGATAATCGTCAACCGCTTCACGGGTATATTTCTGTTTGAGTTTGCTGCGGACTTCACGCTGGGCAGTATCCGATACTTTCAGCCCTACCGTTTCTGTCGCAAGAGCCGTATCTACCGCCGTCTGCGCTACATCATGTACTGCAAAATTGACCGCACGGGCATTCGCCTTGAACAGCTTGCCCTTAAAGGTCTTAGGCTGCCATGATTTGATCGTCCTTGTGACCGAGGGAGCATCACCCGTAATACGGTATTTTGCATTTGCAAACTTGTGAATGATACCCCTGCCGCCGTGGTGCGTTTTCTCACCACGAAGGATATGGGCACGGGTATGAAAGCGACCTCTGCTGTTCTGTTCACGGCGGAAGTCTATCTGAAACTGCTTCGACCGTCTGCTGACTTTATCGAAACGCGCCTGCGCTCTGCGGAGGTTATTTTCTTTTCGTTGTAAGCTCATAAATCCTCCATTCTGCGCAGTTTATGCAAGGTCAGCGGGACGGGTTGTCATAAGGCGATACATCTGCGTATCCTGCGGAAATTTATCCGTAAACGGCAGTAACACCTTATCATAACGGATAAGTCCTTCGCCCGGACCGCTGTTCGTGACATACTTCATCTGCTCTTTGGAAATGTGCAGTTTCTCGGCAAGAATGTCCCTGTCACCGGCTGCCTGATTGAGCATATACACGAAGTCCGAGTTATCAAAGATATTCTCGACCTCCTGAGAAGAAAGCAAGTCCTTGACATTCTGCGTGATACCTGTCGGAACTCCGCCCCATTTACGGAAACGCTTCCATATCTCAGCGGAATATTTCGCAGTCTGCTCCTCTTTCAGAAGCAAGTGGAATTCATCGATGTAGTAGCGGGTGATCTTCTTTTTCTCACGGTTAGCGGAAACTCTGTTCCAAACCGTATCCTGAACGATCAGCATACCGACCTTTTTGAGCTGGTTGCCAAGTTCCTTAATATCAAAGCAGATGATACGATTGCTCATATCAATGTTTGTGCGGTGATTGAAAAGGTTCTGAGAACCATTTACAAACATTTCAAGGCTGTTCGCCACACGCAGAGCGACTTCACCCTCCTCATGAAGCTCTCGCTGTAAGTCGGAGAGAAGCGGCATCTTGTCCTCAGTCGGTTCATTCTCGATGAAATGCTTATAGATACGCTGTACGCACTTATCAATGACCGAGCGTTCCTCAGCGGAAAGCCCGTATCTGCCGCCGACAATGATCTCGCACAAGCTGATAAGAAAATCACTCTTGTTTGCAATCACTTCCATAGGATTGGTGAACATATAGTCATCAATGGTTATGTCCATCGGATTGATATGCTGTTCGGAATTGCTGGCGATGCGGATAAGCTGACCGTGAAGCGCCGATACAAGCGGAAAATACTCGCCTTCGGGATCGCAGATGATAATATCATCGAGCGTAGTGAGAAAGCAGTCGAGGATTTCACGCTTGACGCTGAAACTCTTGCCGGCACCCGGCGTACCGAGGATAAGACCGTTCGGGTTCTTTAATCGGGAGCGATTTGCTCTTATCATGTTGCCCGACAGCGTATTGATACCGTAATAGGTAGCCTGTCCGTCCTGAAACAGCTCTTTTGTGGTAAACGGTACGAAAATCGCAATGCCCGAAGTGTGCATCTCACGACGGACGGGAATCTCGTTATAGCCGATAGGCAGCGTGGATACAAGTGTCTGCTCCTGCCTGTAATCATACGGGAACATGATGCAGTTGTTTTTCTGGCAAGTTCTTTTCAGCATCTCAGAAAGAAGTTTCAGGTCTTTCTTCGATTTTGCGTATGCCCTCAGTGAAATGCTGATATGGAATAATCGCTCATTTTTGCTGTTCAAGTCACCGAGGAGCTTTTCGATGTCCTCGATATACATCTTGATCGCAGGAGGCAGAATGTCCGGATCATAGCCCGACTGCGATGCTTTCTTCTGTTCGTCGATCTTCATCTGCTCCACATTCGTGAGCTTCTTTTTGACGAATTTCAGGGCATCTATCTGGTCCAGCGGATCAACATGAATGTTCACGCAGAAAAGGTTCTGCATTTCAAGGAAGTCTTTGAGTATCTCATCGGGCAGCTCTCCGGCGAGGATATTCATACCCCATACTGCGCCGTAGGCATTGCCGATCTCAAAGTCCGCCTTATTGAATTTGATCGAGGGCGGACAGATAAAATCCTTTGTGTCCATTCCTGCCCTCAGCATAGAGTCCCAATCGAAAATGAATGGGGCGTTTCTGTAAGGGTTCAGGGCATAATACAGAGCTTCAAGTCTCTGTCTGCCGTCCAGTACCTCGGCATCAACGCCAAAGGCTTTGAAGCCCTTGATCACGTCATTCTTGATACTCATCAGCTTTGCCCTTGCTGCCTTGTATGATGTGGATTCGATACCGAATGTCAGGAACTTCCTTGCACTCTGACCGTTACTGCCTTTCAGTAGCTTATCGGTGAGCATTTCGCTGTACTCCTTGCGGATCGCATTGAAATCGTCGTCCTGTTCGGGTATCTGCACCGTCTTGACGAGCTTTGCCTTTGAACGGTTCTGGTTCTCAAAGGTAAGCTGGAATTTGATCGTGTTATCGAAAAGATTGATAATGTCACAGTATTTGCTGAAAATGTTGTTCTGCTCCTCAAATTCAGCGATAGAGTAGTTGGCATCGTAAAACTGCACCGTCAGAGAAAAGAAATTCTCCGACACCTGACACACGCCGTCCTGATACATACACAGGTACGGAATGGTGTTCTGCACAGTCGATTTACCGCCGTTTTCACTCCTGATCTCCGCCATTCGTGCGGATAAAATCTTTTTTTCCTCTTTTGTCAGTTTAGAGGCAGGCTTGCCCATGATAACCTTAGCAGAACTGCGGTTATCACTTCTTTTGGCATTTTTCTTTCTAAAGCCCATTGGAAACCTCCGTTATATGCAAAAGCGGAGATACCGAAAGTTATACTATTATGTATAGGTAAAGCTGTTAGCCTTTTCTTTCGGCATCTGCCAGCTTCTTCTTGATTCTGTTGTATTCGATGTGCCGTTCAATGCACATGAATACGTTGGTTGTGCGGTAATACCGCTTTCGTGGTCTTGTGAAGTATTCACGCATGAACTTCACCTGTTTCTCCAAGAACACGCCGTTTTTCTTGTAAATGCCGCAGAGGATCGCAGGGGCGGCGACCGCCCCCATTGCGAAGATCGCTCCCGACATTCCGATAGACGCTCTTGTCAGAAAATACACGGGCGCACCCAAAACAAGACCGATGCCGAAGCAGATCACCTGACGTTTTGTAAATCCCATGATGAACTTTTCCTTGATGTCGTTCAAGTCCTTCGGGATAGGAACGTAATGTGCCATTTTTGACCTCCGATCTTGTTTTATCGTGCGTTAAAGACTGATTTGCTGATAGCTCCTGTACGGAGAATCGTGAAGATAAGTGCCGCAGTATAGCCAAGAAGCAGTCCCATTTGCAGGATCACGCCGTCTGTACTTGCATTCAGGGCAACGATCGCATTGCTGAACAGCGTCTTGAAAATACCGAGTGCCACCACGATAAAGAAGCCCTGGAAAGAAAGAGCAAGAAGCTGTTTGATCCAGTTCTTACCGATAGAAGCCCATTCACCGCTGTCCATCATGGTTGCCATAGGGATAGGTGCAATGCTGAGATACATAAACACCTCGATGATACGGCTTGCAAGTGTGATAACGATAGCAACTATCAGTATCAGCACCCCAAGATGAACGATCAGGGAAATAAACCACACCGTCATCAGCTCACCCAAGCTCAGACCGCTGAGAGCCGACGGATTGATCGAGAGTGTGGAAGATAGATAATCTCCGGTCCCGAATAGTGTGGCAAGCCCATTGGAGCATACCGTTGTGCCAAACGAGAATAGTGCCGAAGCGATGTAATAGGTGTTGGCGACCAGTATTACACCGCACAAGGCTTTGATGATCCATTTAATGAAGATAGAATCATCGAAGTCCTTGAAGTTATTTCCTCGCAGTACCATCTGTATCAGTTCATTCAGCAGGATAACTGTCAGAATGAAACCGCCGATAGGCACTACGACATTGTTGCAAAGCGTTTCGATCGTTGTCCAGATCGTAGTACCGCCAGTACCTCCGCCGGTGAACTGTGACGGGTGCTGAGTTACGAAGTCATTGACAAGTCCACCGCTGCCGCCTGTTCCCGTTGTTTGCGAGAAAGTGTCGGTCAGTAGGTCGGAAATGCCGTCAAACTGAGACTGGATGCCGTCCTTAAATAAGTCTTTACACCAATCTTCCAGTGCATCGATCGCATCGCTGATAATTCCCATTATTCATCACCTCCAATCGTGGGAGTGACTAAAGGTCTGTCATATTTGACAAGCTGCCGAAGCTCCAGTTTGGAGGGCAGAAGGTCACGGCAGAAATAAGCAGAGCCGAAGTGATTGCCCTTAGTGGTACATTCCATGTTCTGCCGTGTATGATAGTCCACACGCCCGTCAAAGGAGAGCATCTGGATTTCGTTGTTGAAAATCTTATATCTCGCCTTGCCTTGAATACTGTTCACGGGCAGGAGCAGAGCGAAGGGCTTTTGGAAAGAAAATGCTCGTTTCAGTACATCATTCTTTTTGCTGAATGGGGGATTGGACACAAGAATGTCCCAATGTTCGGGTTCATACCTGAAAAAGTCCTGTCCCTCCTTTAAGCTGCTTCGCTCCACTTCATAGCCTTTCTCCGAAAGGAACTGATAGAAAGCGCTCCATTCCTCATCGAACGGACACCATATCTTCTTGTCTTTCGGAAGAAACTCCAGTAACGGTTCTACCGCATAAAATGGTGTGTAGACCTCATCTCCTGCACTTGTTCGGTTCGCTGTCAGATAACCGATGTTTATTCCCATTCTGTCTTATCGCCCATACCCACCACAGCCCACCGCTGAGCGACCTTTCATAATTCTATTGGAACGGCATCATTTATATAGCGTTCAGCCGAGGTTTACGCTTGTCTCTTTTCTTGATTAGCGTGTGTCAGATTACACCGCACCCGTCATCATACCCTCAAGAACAGGTACGAGAATGATAGCGAGGAGGATCAGACCAAGACCAGCCATAAGCTGCTTCATGCCCTGAGACTTTTGTTGTGTTAGATAAAGAAGCAATAAAAGTGTAAAATTTTTTGCCGTTCCCGTCCGGCACTCATAGGCTGCGCCGGACAGGTCGGGCATTATTCGGGCAAGTCCACCTTGCCGACAAAAGAGTAGTAGATTTCAATTTCCTGCCTGCGGTTTTTGTTCTCGTCATAGCTGCACTCATGCACTATGATTTTCTCGATAAACTCCCGAAGCAGGGTAGGGGTAAGTTCCTCGAAGCTGGTGTACTTGCGGACAATGTTCATAAACTTCTCGGCGTTTACCGTGGCTTCCTGCGCCTTTGCAAGTTCCCCTTGCAGTTCGGCGGCTCTCTCTTTAAGCTGCCGCTGCTCGGCTTCATAGTCTGCCGACAACTCCGCAAACCGTTCATCAGAAATGCGCCCGGTCACGCTGTCCTCATAAAGCCGCTTGAAGATAGCGGACAACTCGGCTATGCGCTTCTCGGCTGCGTCCAGTTCCTTTTTCTTGGCGGCATTTCTGCGCTTGCCCCCGTCCTCGTTCTGCTCGATCAGCAGCTTCATAAACTGCTTTTCGTGCCTTGCCGCATAGTCGGTCACTTTCCGCAGATTGGCGGTCACTCCCGCTGTCAAAAGGTCGGTGCGGATAAAGTGCGCCGTACAGTCCTTGACACGCTTCTTGTAGTTCCCGCAGATGTAGCAGTCTTGCCGCCTTGTCTTGTTCTCATACCTCTGCTGGTAGAGGACGCTGCCGCAGTCGGCGCAGAACAGCAAGCCGGAGAACAAGCCCACTTCATCATAGCGGTTGGGGCGTTTGCGCTGCTTGCGTAACTCCTGCACCCGTTCCCATGTGGCAAGGTCGATAATCGGCTCATGGGTGTTCTCGAATACCGCTTGCTTTTCCTCCGGGTTTTCTACGCTGGACTTCACTTTGTAGGAGATTTTCTCGGTCTTGAAGTTTACCGTATGCCCCAGATACTCCTTGCGTTCAAGGATATGGACAACGGTATTTGTCGCCCATCTGTACGGGTAATCGGGGTAGTAGCGGCGGGTGCTGCCCGTCCTGCGGTATTCCAGCGTCCCCGGCGTGGGGATTTCCTGCTCGGTGAGCATACGGGCGATTTTGGTCGGGCCGTTCCCGGCAAGGCACAAGCTGAATATCTGCTTGACTACCGGGGCGGCTTCCTCGTCAATGATAAAGCGTCCGTCCTCGCCTTTTAAGTAGCCATAGACGGGCTGGCTGGTAATGGGCTTGCCGCTCATGCCCTTGCTTCTGAAAACTGCCTTGATTTTCCTGCTCGTGTCTCTCACCATCCATTCGTTAAAAAGATTTTTTAGCGGCGTTAGGTCGTTGTCGCCCTGTGCGCTGTCCACTCCGTCATTGATGGCGATAAAGCGGACGCCTTTCTTGGGGAAAGTGATTTCCGTAAACATTCCGACTTGCAGGTAGTTCCTCCCCATGCGGGATAGGTCTTTGGTAATGACGCATTTTACCTCGCCATTCTCCACGCAATCCATCATTTCCATAAAGCCGGGTCTTTGGAAGTTCGCCCCACTCCATCCGTCGTCAACGAAAAAACGGTAGTTCAAAAATCCATTGTCACGGGCATAGGTTTCCAAAATGCGCTTTTGGTTGGATATGGAATTGCTCTCGCCCTGCAATTCATCATCTTTACTCAATCTTGCGTAAAGGGCGGTAACGGGTGCTAATTGGGTGGTCTGTCTAATCATGGTTTCCTCCATTTCCGACAGCCGCCCCGCTATTCCGTACAAAGATTGTACCATACGGGGCGGCGGTCTGTATAGTGGTTTCTGCTTCTTTATCGCCTGTCATAATGACGATTTTTCAAAAAAGGCTTGTCATGTCACACAAGCGGTAGAAAAGTTCATACTTCTGTGCTATACTTTTGTCAAAGCAATTATTAAGCGGGAGAATAGCCACATGAAGAAAATATATTTAATCGGCGGGGCAATGGGTGTTGGAAAAACAACAGTAGCACAAATCTTAAAAACAAAATTATCAAACAGCGTTTTCCTTGATGGCGATTGGTGCTGGGATTCTGACCCATTTCAAGTTACAGAAGAAACAAAAATTATGGTTATAGATAACATTAGTCATTTGCTTAACAACTTCATTCATTGTTCTGCATATGACAACATCATTTTTTGTTGGGTAATGCACGAACAGAGTATAATTGACGACATTCTATCAAGGTTAGACCATAAAGATTGCAAGGTTTATTGTGTTTCCTTGGTTTGTGACCCTGATGTATTGAGCGAAAGACTGCGCAAAGATATAGAGCAGGGTGTTCGTTTGCCATCAATTATTGAAAAAAGCATTTCATATCTTCCGAAGTACCGACTGTTATATACAAAAAGGATTGATGTTTCTAACAGTTCGCCAAATCAGATAGCAGATGAAATAGCGGCGTTATAATCACTCCCATTCCAGCGGTCATGCTCCCCGGCATGACCGCTTTTCTCATACCCCCGGCTCATGCAGTATAGGGCGGCTTTGGTGCGGCTGCGGTTTCCGCTTCCAGCACTTTCATCATCTTGTCGGCTGCGGTGGCGGTGGTGTCTTTCTTGAAAAAGCCGGAAACAATGAGGACGGTGTTCCCCATGCGGGTTTCCGTCACGCAATCCGGGCGGCGGTCTGTGGTGGGGCTGGTCTGTTTCTTATCGGGCATAGGCAACTCCTTTCACTTCAATAATTCTTTCAGTCGTTCCAGCTTGGCTTGCGCGGTTTCCCTGCGGAAGTTCTTGCTTGTGAAGCAGATAGGGGAACACATTTCTATCAGTCGGTCATAGATACGGGCGTGGGCGGTGTCCTGCGGGTTTTCCAGCATATCCGGCGTGTGGTTGGTGGTGACGATCAGCGGCTTGCCGCTGCGGTAGCGGCTGTCTATCACATTGAAAACCTGTTCAAGCCCGTACTCCGTCCCCCGTTCCATTCCAAAATCGTCAATGATAAGCAGGGGGTAGCGGCAAAGGCGGTCAATGTACTCGTTGCGCCCCTCGAAGCTGGCGGCAAGGTCATTGAGGATAAGGGCAAAGTTTGTCATGCGGACGGGGATTTCCTGCTCCATAAGGGCGTTTGCAATGCACCCGGCAAAATAGCTTTTCCCTGTGCCTACCTTGCCCCATAGCAGCAAGCCGTGGTTGCCCTCTTTCATCTGCTCCCAACGCTCCACATAGCTGTGCGCCATTCCCATTTGGGGGCATTTGCCGTTGTCATTGGCAAAAGTCCATTCCCGCATTTTGCTGTCGGTAAATCCCCGGCGTTTCAAGTCCTCTACGGTGTCAAGGTGTTTCCTGCGCTGCTCGGCGGCTTCACGCTCTAACCGTTTCGCCCGCTGGCAGTCACACTCTGCCGGGTGGCGGTCACGCCCGAACAGGGCGGCTTTATCTGCCGGGAAATATGCTTCTTTCGGTGTCCGGCAACTGCCGCAGTACAAAAGCCCGTCCTCCCCGGTGTAGTCCTGCGGCTCGGCTGCGGTATCGAAAACCTTTTCAAAATCATTCGTCATAAGCTCTGTCCCTCCTTGTAGGTGTAATCGGGTATGCCCTGTTTCGGGGCTGCCTTTGCGGTATCGTCTGCCGCCCATCTGCGGATTGTGGCAGCGTGGTTTCGGTATTTCTTCCCGGTGGAAGCGATATAGCCGGAAAGACGGTCAATATAAAACTCCCATTTGCCGGGCAGTTCTGCTTGTAACTCGGATAATTCCGTATCAGACAGGAAAACATTGCTGTATCTGCCATAGGCAGCGGGGGCGGGGTGTCCCGTTTCTAACTCTCTCTCTTTCTCTAACTCTATATCTATCTCTTTCTCTATCTCTGGTGGACAAATGTCCGCTTGGTATGGTGGACATTTGTCCGCACCATGCTTTGGCAGGGCTTTTTGCAGTTCAAGCCTTGCCCTGCGCTTGCGCTCCCCCTCGGTTGAGGACTGCCCGATCAGCAGTTCAATGTTGCTCATGTAGAGTGCGCCGTTTTGCAGCGGCTCGACAAGCCCCAACTTTAGGAAAATCTGCAAAGCCCGTTCTACTGTGCCGACTTGCTGCCGGGTGATGGTGGCTATCATCTGCGCGGTGTAGGGGATATTCTCGTCAAGCTGCAACTTCCCGCCGTTCTTCAGCGATTTTAAGTACAGCTTCAAGAGGATATTGGAGTACAAGATACCGTCCTGCATACTTTCCAGCAGCACGATAGCGTCCTCGTCAAAATAGTTCTCTTTCAGCTTGAGGTAGTAATATTTGCGGTTATCTGCCATTGGCGGTGTCCTCCTTTTTCCAGCGTTTGGAGTAATACCGGGGGCAGAGTACCACGATAGCCCGGAAACTCTGCTTGCAGTCGTGGGTACAGCCCCGGCATAGGTCGTTGTAGGTGATACGGTTGCGGTGGTTGAGGAAGAAAGACCATTCAAGCCGCCGCTTCTTGCTCATTCGTGGCATGGGTGACGCTCCTTTCTGCCGTTTCGCCGGGTGTGGCGGTATCGGCGGTAAATCTGTATATTCCCGGTGTCATTTTCGGGGATTTTCTGCCCTGTAAGCCTCGTTTCAAAGTCGGGTGGTATTGCGGATAGGGCGCAGGGCATACCCTTGTTTCTGTATGGTTTCGGTATCATTTCGGGGCGGTGTTTAACGGTCATGTTCGTGCCTTTTCTGCTGGCTCGGTGCGCCCCGTAGTATCTGGTCGATATTGCCCTTGACCGTCTGCAACTCCCGCACACGCTCCTTTTTCTCCCGGTAATCGTTGTACCGGGCGTTCTTCTGGACGGTAAGCTGCTCAATCTCGGCTTGCAGGGCTTTGTAGGTTGGCAGCTTCTTTATGCCATGCTCCCGGAAATACCGGGCGGCTGCGTCCGCTATGATAAAGTCGCTTTCGTGCTTCTGGCGGTAGGCGGCTTTTGCTTTGTCCGATTTCTGCGCTTTCAGTCCGTCCCGCACATCTTTGGTCTTGGCGAATTGCAGCACATAGCCCTGCAATTCCTTTTTGCCCTGCAACGCCGCTTCAACGGTTTTCAGTTCTGCGGTGCTGTCCTGGAGATCCGCATAGGCGGCGGTAATGGCTGCGTCAAGCTGCTCCGGGGAAGTAAAGCCGTACTGCTCATAGGCGGCAACGGTAGCCGCCATCTGTTTGAGGTTGTGGACAGCCGCCCAGCGGTCATAGCCCACGCCTTTCCCCTCGGCTCGCTTGGCTTCCCGGTCAACCATGCGCTGGATACCGCCCTGTTTCGGGGCGGTTTTCGCTGTTTTTCCCTGCTGTAATCGCTCCCGGATAGTGCGGGTGTATTCGGGTATGGCTGCGGCTTTTTCGGCGGCTCTGTGGGCGTTCTGCTCCAAAAGGGCAAGTACGGCGGTGCGGTCAAAACCGTCCCCCAGCTTCCGGGCGGTGATGGGCTTGGTGCGCTCCGGCGTGAGGTAGGACAATCGCCCCCGGCTCTCCTTGACAGTCACGCCCTGCCGGAGAAGTAAAGCGGAAAACTCGTCATAGCTGGTAGCAGAGGACAGGGCGGCTCGGATAGTCTGCCGCAACTTTTCCTTGTCCGTTTCAAACTTGGTGGGCTTGGGCGGTTGCTCCCCGGCGGGTAAAGCGGCGGCTTGTGCTGCGGCCTGCCTGTCCAGCTTGGCTTGCCCTTTCCGCTGCGCCCAGTATTCACGCTCCGTCACCCGGTTTTTGCTCCCATGCAAGAGGTCAATCTGATAGAGGTTTTCCCAGTGGCACATCTCCATGACTTCGGCTTTGAAATACTCCATAGCTGCGTCGGTGCAGCGGTGCTTGCACCCGGCTTTTGTATCTGCCGGTCTGTCCATGTAGGGCAGCAAGGGTACTTCCTCAATCCGCAGACTGTTAATGACGATATGCACATGGATATTGCCGCTGTGGTTGTGTCCGTCCGGGTGGGTGCAGACAATGGCTTGGTGTCCGGGGAAGTGTGCTTTACAAAATCTCTCGCCCAACTCCTGCGCCCGGTCAACGGTCAATCCGTTGTCTGTCCCGTCCCGTGGGTCAAAGGAAATGATATAGTGGTGGCTTTTCACATCTTCCCGCTTTTGGTTTTTGCCATAGCGGAGATTGGAGCGCATACAGGCAACGGCAAAATCCTCGCCGCCGCAGTTCAAAGTGGCAAGCCGATAGTCCTCGCGGGGAACAAGTCGCCCGGTTTCATCAAGGGTGGGGCGCATGGTAAACTCGTCATGCTCAAAGGTCAAATACTGCTCGGCTGCGCCGTAGTCGGCATTTTTAGAGCTGATATGTTTGAATGTTGCCAACCGCTTCACCTACCTTTCGCAAGACTTCAAACTTCAAGGCGGCAAGGTCGGCTATGGCTGCCCGTACCTCGCCGGATAGTGCGTTGTAGGGTGTGCCGTACTCGTTGAGGGCGCGGGCGATCTGGTTGAGGTTGCCGCCGATTTTCCCGTATTCGGCGGTCAACTTCCCAACGGCGGCAAGCAGTTCATCATTGACCGGGGAAATGGTAACAACGGGGCGAATGGTAGCCCGTGTTATGGCTTGCCGGATAAACTCGGCTTGGCTGATGTTGTAATGCTCCAGCCGCCCGGTGAAGTCGGCGTATTCTTCCTCGGTCATGCGGGTCTTGACTACATGGCTGCGGTGGGGCGTGTTGTATCTCTTGGCTATGGGTATCACTCCTTTCTGTGCGTGGTATTCCGGCGTGGTGGTCTGAAAAAGGCAAGCTGCCCCTTTTACTACCCACACCACAAAAAAAGCAAAATTGCCAAACGGTTTCGGAAGATTTTTTGCGGCGCAAGCCGCATAGCAGGGTTTGGG
Organism: Coprococcus sp. RTP31081st1_H1_RTP31081_211007; assembly: GCF_040227275.1. Taxonomy (NCBI): domain Bacteria; kingdom Bacillati; phylum Bacillota; class Clostridia; order Lachnospirales; family Lachnospiraceae; genus Coprococcus; species Coprococcus sp. RTP31081st1_H1_RTP31081_211007. The sequence goes on along the minus strand of NZ_JBEHVP010000003.1, from coordinate 101,321 downwards.
GAAGGCACTCCCCAACAAGATTTACCGCAGGGGCAAAACCGCAGATATGCGGATTTTGGCACCGTGGTAGAATCTTGCTCTAAGAAACTGCCGCTTTCCTCTACGGCTGACTTTGCGGCAATCCGCAGGGGGCGGCTTGGCTTGTTTCCGTCAATATAGCGATTGCGGTGGCGTGTCCTGCCCGCTGTGGTTTTGCTTTCTTCTACGGACGGAAATGGAAAATGCCAAACGCTCCCTTGGATTTCTTCATCACTACTACGGTAGCCCCATACCTTTCTTCCAAATGGCTGCGGTATTCTTTTCATCACTACTACGGTACGCAAGACCGTTTTGGGCAAATTTCCCCGTCACTTTCTACAACAACAGGAATGTGCGGTCTGCCAAAAATGGGCGCAAAAAAACGCCACGGACTTTCAAAAAATCTGTGGCGTTGCAGCTTGGTCGATATTCAATTTTCATTTCCATAATGTGAGGGGAGCGACAGCACTTTAGTCTGTCGCTCCCTTGATTACCCATCAGCGGAAACAGGCAGGGCTGTCAACGGCGGCGCATTTATGCGCCGTTCATCTTGACCGTTGACTGCTCCGGCTGATTCCGCTATTTGTTGTGGGATTACAGCTACATTCAAATCTTTTGCGCTGATTAGTGTTTCTTGTTTGCATTTCGGACAGAACAGAGGGAAATTTTCAAGTATTGTATCGGGGCGTATCTTTGTTCGTGTTTTATTTCCACAAATAGGGCAAAGCACCCGCCTATCAGGCGATTTAATCATTTTAATTTTCATTATTTAAGGAAAGAAATGTAAATTGTGAAGTTATCGGGAATGTAGCTGATACTCAATCCCTTTTCGCCATTTGACAAAAGCGTACCGATAGAAACATAGTCCTGTCCCTCAATTTCTTCCGACACTTCCTCTATTATAGAAAACCCCTCTTGCTTCAAAAGCTCTAAATAGTCGTTATAGTCGGTTTCGCTTATATCCACAATACTGATACTGCAATTCTCATGTTCCGTATCAAGCATAGCCCAACCGACCGTACCGGACGGGACGGGAAGCCCCTCGGTGTATTCATTCACAGGCCATACACCCGCGTCAAGCATGGTATTGCTTTCTGTTTGTGTATTGCTTGGATTATCCGCAGCGGACGGCGTATCTTGATTGGAACAGGCAGCCAAAGAAAGCATAAGTAAAATAGCGATTATTGAAACAAATTTTTTCATAGCTACCTCCTGTTTTTGCGGACGGTTCGGATAATCTGAATGATTGCGATTGTAACCGCGATTACACCGACTGCCAAAATGATTTGTGAAGCGTCAAATCCAAAAGCTCCCTCAACTTGAATGTTTGTCATTGCGTCTGCTTGTCCGATTGCCCCGTCCGGCACTTTCCCGGATTGGGTAGTGGCGTAAATCACAAACGCTGCAACGGCAACGACAAGGGCTGCAACGCTCGAAATAATCCCTTTCCGTTTCTGCGGTGCTGCGCTGTCAATGCCTAACTGCTCGGCGGTATTCTCTGCAAACTCTTTGGGAGTGCCTAACCGTTCGATTACCTGTTGTTCCGTTTCGCCATGCTCCAACGCAGAAGCAAAGACTTCATTCAGATCACGCACGACCTCTTTTTTTGCTTTGCGTGTTAAACTCAATTCCTTTTCCACTTGCTTAATGTATTGCTCTTTCATTCTGATACCTCCGCTGTTTGATAGGTGGCAATAAAGCCATTTACACAACTTTCATAGCTCGCCCAAAATAAAATCAGCTCGTCTAATACCTCTCTGCCCTTATGGGTAAGGGAGTAGTATTTTTTTGATCCGCCATTTGCCGCTGCCGGGGCTAATCGGCATTGGATTAACTCGGCTTCCTGCAAACGATACAGAATAGGGTAAATCGTTCCCTCTTTTGCATAGCCCAAAACGGACGCGCTGTTATTTAGCTCTGTAATGATTTCATAGCCGTAGGTTTCTTTGCGTCCGATCAAGCACAAAAGTATCATTTCAAGAGAGCCTTTTTTGAATTGCTGCACATACCTGTTATCCATACTCTCTACCTCACTTTAGTTTTGCTATTTAGTGTTCCTAAATAGCAAAACATATTATAACTCCCGGAGGTGTTCAAGTCAATAGAGTTTATAGAAATGTTACAAATGCTTTTTAGACTTTACCCTATAATTTGCCTTGCTCGGAATAGCGGCGGGGCTGACTGTCCTTGTCCTGTTTTGTTGTGCTTCTTTATTAACCATGAGCATTCGCACCGGGGTTATCGTTGCCGTAACCTTCGAGGAGGTTTACGACACCCCAAAGCGAAACACCGCCGCCGATAAGGCAGATGACGCTTTTGAGTACGGTGCAGGCAGTAGTGATAAAGGACGAGGTATCGACCTCGCCGGTGCCTGCTGCGAATGCCTGAGTTGCACAGGTAGATGCCATGATGCCTGCAACAGTGCAGAACATCGTTGCCTTCTTTGCACCACGGGTGAGCTTAGAGAGCCACTTGTGCTTAGGTGCAGAGGTAGTGGTTGCTGTCTCCATAGCGGTAGCATCGACCGCAGAAATATTCAGTTCGTTCATAGGTAAAAAGTCTCCCTCAAAATAAAAAAAGTAGTGTCCGCAGCTTCAACCGTTTCTCTTTTATTCGGTTTCTTCACTGTCCGAGTTAAAATCCGACATATATCTCTTTTTCGTCGGTTTCCTCAGAATTTTGTGTATCAGCGGTTTCTGTTTCTGTTGCTGATACTGTTGTAACTTCCTGTCCGGCGGCCGTCATATCAACACCATACCCCGTGAACTTTTCCTGTCGAGACAGTCTCAAACGCATCGCCTTTTGGTCACTCACAAATTTTTCGATGTTGAACCCCATCTCAGGATTATCGTCCAAGAGCATTGGATATTGCTTATGACGGGTAATGTCAAACTTGTCCGAGAAGAACGGACGCACTCCTCGCACCTGTAAGATACATTTACCGCCGTCCATGACCGCCAGTTCGTCCTGACTTTTCAGTTCTTTGCCGAGCTTCTGATAGTTCATACCGTAGCTTTCACTCTGACCTCTGTTAGTAGAAGTATTAAAGGAGTCGATTGTCTCTTTTCCGAGACTTTCACTGATCTCCTTTAATGTTGACTTCTCCTTGCCGCCCAAAAACAGCATCGTATCACAGTTGCCTTCGATCGTGTCTGCATTGTCTTTGTAGATAGCCTTTAGCTGGCTCTTAGCTTGCAAGATGATACTTGCCGATATTTCACGGCTTCGGATAGTCGCAATGAGCTTCTCAAACTGCGGTATTTCGCCAATATTGGCGAACTCGTCTAACAAACAGCGTACATGATAGGTCAGCTTTCCACCTGGGGAATTATCTGCTTTGGTGCAGAGTAGGTTGAAAAGCTGGGAATACATGATCGCTACAAGGAAGTTGAATGTGGCATCTGTATCGGAGATAATGATGAAAAGCGCACTCAGCTCGTCACCGAGCTTGTCGAGGTGCAGCTCATCGTAGGAGGTGATCTCCAAAACCTCATCTATTGCAAAAGGCGCGAGTCGTGTCGAACAGCTAATTAGGATAGACTTAGCCGTTTTGCCGGCAGCGAGCTTATACGCCTTGAATTGTTTGAGTGCAAAAGCACCCAAGCGCCGTTGTTCGGCATCGGGTTCTGTTTCAAAAAGATCGGCATAGTCTGCCATTACTTCGGGATCACTATGCTCTGTACCGTTCAGCCAACACTCTACAATTTCAAATTCAAGGTCTATCGCATTCTTGAACTCCTCATCGTCCTCACGGCATTCCGAAGCGTTTATCATATCAATAAGCGTTTCAAAATTCCATTGTTCAGGATCATACATCGCAAAGATAAGAGCGATATATGCCGTGTACAGGAGCTTTTCGGCTTTTACCCAAAAGTCATCGCCGGACGGCTGCTGAGAGGAAGAAGTGTTTTTTATCAAGACCTCGACGAATTTCAGAATGTCTTTTTCACGGTTCTTTTCGCTGATGTACGCAAACGGGTTGTAGTGCATCGACTTTGCAAAATCAATGGTGTTGAACACCTTGATCTTATACGGCTCATAAACAATCTGTCTCTTGCCGTCCTTGTCCACTGTATACAGCACCTCGCCGTTTTTGCCGCGCGCTGGGCGGCCCCGTGCAAGCATTTTTCCGCACTCGACCAAAACCGTTCCCTTCGGATCGGTAACTACATAGGAGGAGTGCATTTGCATCAGGTTCGGCTTCACGAAAAAGCGCGTTTTACCTGAACCTGAACCGCCGATAACGAGGATATTTTTATTTCTCGCATACTTCGGTTCAGAGGGCTTGCCCATAGTCAGAGATTCCGTTTTCGTGAGAATGACGTTGTTATCGGGATTTGAGCAGTCCATATACGGCTCAATATCCTTTTCACCGCCCCATACGGCAGAGCCGTACTCCTCTCCCTGACGGAATTTCTTCTTGTTTTTCGACTTGACATAGAGGACTAACCTCATTACACCCGCAAGAACCAAGCCGAAAAGAAGATCAAACGGGTGTAAACTGGGAAAGATTCGTGCAAACGCCACACCGAGATTGCTCATAAAGGGCAGGAGCTTTTCCTGAAATCCATTGCCCTCAGCGGTTCGGTACGCAAAGCCGATCAGGTTGCCCACATAAGAGAAAGCTACATAGGGAACAGCCTTGATGATCAGCTTTTTGAGCTTTCTGGTGTTAAGCTGCAATACGCAGTCTTATCCTTTCCGCAGTTATCGGCACAAAAGTCTGCCGTAAAAATATCATCGCCCCTTGCCCGTGGAACGGGTGCGGACTTGAAGTAGTCATAGATCAACGTCTGTTCTCCTATGTGCGATTCTTCGCACGGTTTTTCTCTCTCTGTTTCTGTTTACGAGGTCTGTTTGCCACCTTCTGAGCCTGCTGGTGCATCTGCTCACGGGTAAACTCGCCGCGCTTCTGCGATTTGCCCTGTCCCTTGCCGAGATACTCCGAAAATGCTCTCTTGAAATTCTCCGTTTTAGCAGCGGAGAAGAAAACATGATAGGTAGGCGGCTGGGTGCTTTTATCTCTTTTCAGAGCAAAATCCACATCGTATTTTCGTGCGGTTTTCAGGAAATCACCGATATTCCGGTCTGAAACCTCAATGCTGTCGAGCTTGGACGGGGACTTCGCCTGCAACTGCTTGTAGGTCATTCGTCCCTTTTTCTCCGCCTTACCCGACATAAACTCCTGCAAGGCAGATTTCAGCACATCGGCGGTCAGTTTCTCCGCCTTGATCGAAATATCTATGGTTTTCTTAGCACCGCTTTCGTAGTCGGACGGCATTACGCATCACCGCCCGTGATCTCATAAACGGCATACGCCTCGGTCGAAAGCCAGTCATGAAGGGCTTTGAGTGCATTATCTGCTTCATCGGGCGTGTCATAGATACCCATAGGAATCTTGTTGCCAGCGGTATCCGTGCCGATCATTTCAAAATCGGGCTTGATCGTGCCGTTTTCCTCGTCAATTTCGGCATCATCCCAATTTGTTTCAACGCCGATCTTCACGATGTTGGCATAGTTCAGGAACTCGCCAAACTGCGTAACGATAGTCTTAGCCATTGTCCTCACCATCCTTTCCGTAAAGCTCTGAGAGCTTGTTGTGATACTCCTCCTGCGTTTCATCGAGATCGCAGAAAACGCAGCTCAGAAGATTATAGCTGACCTTATCACCGAGCATATCCATAACGATAGCTTCAAATTCGCTATGAAAACGGTTAAAAAGTCCGTCTATCTCCTGAAAAGAAGGATTATCGGGCATAGTTACACCTCCTCATTGGTCTGCTGCGGCTTCGGATTGAAATATCCGGTCTTGAGATATACTACCCTGTTAGGGCAGTAATAGCGATGCTGTTTGCCCTCACCGCAGGGGATCGCATAACCGAAGTCAAGAACTCCGGACAGAATACCATTTTTCAGCGTAGTAATACCGATACCGCTTGCCCGTGCGATCTCCGACAGAGGAACATTTCTTCCCGTAAACACAAGATCATGCTCACTGATTCTCTTTGCACCCATAGGAACACCTCCCTTCGTAATCAGACAGCCCGACCGTACATCTCTGCCACAGCATTGTCAGCCCATCGGCTTTCACAGCCTTCGTTGAAATGATATGTCAGGACTTCGTTGTAGAGGGCGCTGATGAAATATTTGCGGAAATTCTTGATATTATCGACCTTTGCCATATTCACAAGGACATTCTCGACCATGTAAATATTAGCCCTAAGCATCTTGGACTTTATCACGCTTCTGGGGAAATTCGTACCTCTGAGCGTGGTGTACGGCAGAGTAGAGCATATTTCGTCAACGATAAAGCCGACGATATTATCTGCTTCTGCATAGCCGTCCCGACCGTCAACGGTCAGCCAGTCTCCGAGATAGCCGTAGCCGATGTTCTGTTTCACGACTTCCGTATAATACTCAACTTCTTCTGCGTTATATCCCTCGTTCGACTTTTCAACATTTTCACCGTTGAAAACTTGTGGAATTGCCGCAGAAGGAATGATAGAGGATTTATCACTCCGTAATTGATTTTTCTGTAATGTATTGTTGTTATTATATTGTCCGTGGTTTTCAGACAGCGGAGTTTCAGCAGACGGAATGTCCGGATACAGGTTTTCCACCCTCTGTTTTTCCCCCTCAGAAGAAATAGGCTTTTCAGCCCGACCGCCTGCACGTATCGTGATTGCCTTGCGTCTGGTCTCAGCTTCAAGCTCGTCAGCCTGTTCTTTGGTGACAGGCACATCGAAAAAGCTGTAAACGTACTCAAAGCAGTTGTGAACGCTCTCATTGGAGAGAAGCTGTGTGCGTACAAGGTAACCCATATCTATGAGCTTGTTTACAGCGTTATGAACCGCAGTCCTGCCCTCTTTGCAGATCGCTTTCAGTCCCGACATAGAGAAATGCCAGTAGTCAGGCAGAGAACGCACTTTGAGCAGCAAGCCGAGGAGCTTATTGGGAATCGTCTTGTTCCGCAGGAGAGCAGTGCTTACCATAGTAAAGTTGCTGTCCTTTTTGACACGATTCAGAACGGCGTTATCCACCGTAAAGGTTTCAAGCTCATAGTCATACTGAGGGATAGAGGTATCCTTCGCTGAATACTCATAGAACTTGTAGACCGTCTGTATCCTGCCGGTCGGGTTCTCATTCGGCATCTTTACCACGACTTCAAGGTAGCCCCACTCTTTCAGATCATTGAGGGCGCTGTCGATAGCTGTCTCACCGTCAGGGCAGATTGCAATCAGCCCTGCCTTTGAGAAGTTCCACTCCGGCGGCAAGTCCATAACTCTGCCAAGCAGACCGATAGCAGGACAGCCGAGATTGGTAGACCGCACGAAGCAGTTGCTCAGAACGGCATATCCGCTGAATTTATGTATCTCGCAGACGGTATCGTCCACGGTTTTCTTTTTCCTGTTGCGCTTGTCCATTTCCGTTCCTCCTCAGCTCATCTGCCGTAAACAAATTCCATGTTGGGGATATACAGCTTATTTACCGCATAAACGCAGCCATACGGCTTATCCACTTTCAGGAGAAACTTTCTGCCGTTCAGCTCGGATACAGCCTTCTTGATCTCATCACGGGTAAACATTGACAGTTCATCGTGTTCAGCCAGTTCATCGACCGTGGAATAGTCCTTATCGACCTTGTTGAGCATGACGGTAAGAACCTGTTCACAGGCACTTTCCTCGAAATGATAGTCTATTCTCGGCAAGCTGATTTTCGTAGGATTAGGCATAGAAAGACCTCCTTGACATAATTCATCTGAAATAAAAAAATCGCTCCTCATTTCTGAGAAGCGATGTACGGTATTCAATTTTGGGCATAAAAATAGCGGACAGCGCTTCTGTTATGAAACACCGTCCGCTATTGTCCATTATTCAGTTTGCTTTGTCAACAGGCTTTCTACCGTTTTAGGGTTGTTTTCGGTATCTACCAAGTTTCTACCAACTTTTGTGCTGTTGGGTTTCTACCGAGTTTCTACCAAAAATCTTCTGATTTGCGATTTTTACGATTTCCCGTAATAGCGCGGTTTTTAACTTTTCTACCGCCAAAAGCCCCGATTTTTCGGTGATTTGGCATCACTTGACGATAAATGACGATAAGTGGCGATAAAGTGGTGATACTATAGCATATACGAGATACGTTTACAATATTCTAGTAATCATCGAAAACGCATGAGCTCCCAATAAATTTTGATATTATCAGACATTTCTCGCCGTTTAATGTAAAAAAACTGTAAATTCTATTTGACTATAGTCTAATTTTATGTCGTCATTTAATAAATTTTTCCTCATGTATTGTTAAAAAAAAGGGTTGATGATAGAATGAAACAGTGAAAATGGAAATAAAATATATCTATTTATCCAAGGAGGGAATGAATCAGATGAAGATGTTAGCAGATTTCGATAAGGAAGGCTTCAAGAAGGAAGTCATTACTAACGTAAAGACCCTTTTCCGCAAGCCTATCGAGGAGGCTACTCCACAGCAGGTATTCCAGGCAGTCAGCTACGCAGTAAAGGACGACATCATTGACAGATGGATTGCTACACACAAGGAGTATGAGAAGAAGAACGTCAAGACAGTTTATTATCTGTCTATGGAGTTCCTTATGGGTAGAGCACTCGGTAACAATCTTATCAACTTGACTTACTACGATGCAGTTAAGGAAGCACTTGACGAGTTAGGATTTGACCTGAACTTTATAGAGGATCAGGAGCCTGATGCCGCTCTGGGTAATGGCGGTCTCGGACGTCTTGCAGCTTGTTTCCTTGATTCATTGGCAACACTTGGTTATCCTGCATACGGTTGTGGTATCAGATACAAGTATGGTATGTTCAAGCAGGGTATCAAGGATGGATATCAGGTTGAGATGCCGGATGACTGGCTCAAGGATGGCAACCCATTCGAGGTTAAGCGTTCAGAGTACGCTGTTGAAGTTAAGTTCGGTGGATATGTCAGAGTTGAGAACAAGAATGGCAGAAACTACTTTATACAGGATGGATATCAGTCAGTTCGTGCCGTACCTTATGACCTTCCAGTCATCGGTTATGGCAACAACGTTGTAAATACACTTAGAATCTGGGATGCTGAGGCAATCCAGGAGTTCTGCCTTGACTCATTTGACAAGGGTGAGTATGAGAAGGCAGTAGAGCAGCAGAACCTTGCAAAGACTATCGTTGAGGTTCTCTATCCAAATGACAATCACTACGCAGGTAAGGAGCTCAGACTGAGACAGCAGTATTTCTTCATCTCAGCTTCAGTTCAGAGAGCAATCCTCAAGTTCAAGGAGCTCAACAAGGACATCCACAAGCTGCCAGAGAAGGTAACATTCCAGATGAATGATACACATCCAACAGTAGCAGTTGCCGAGCTCATGAGAATCCTCATGGATGAGGAAGGCCTTGAGTGGGATGACGCATGGGATATTACAACAAGAACATGTGCATACACCAACCATACGATCATGGCAGAGGCACTTGAGAAGTGGCCTATCGAGCTGTTCTCAAGACTGCTTCCACGTATCTACCAGATCGTTGAGGAGATCAACAGAAGATTCGTTCTCAAGATCCAGGAGATGTATCCAGGCAACCAGGATAAGGTTAAGAATATGGCAGTTCTGTACGATGGCCAGGTTAAGATGGCTCATCTTGCAATTGCAGGTTCTTACTCAGTAAACGGTGTTGCAGCTCTTCATACCAAGATCCTTGAGGAGAGAGAGCTTAAGGACTTCTATGAGATGAGACCAGAGCAGTTCAACAACAAGACAAATGGTATCACTCAGAGACGTTTCCTGCTTCATGCTAACCCACTTCTTGCAAACTGGATCACAGACAAGATCGGTGACGAGTGGATAACCAATCTTTCACACCTTAAGAAGCTTAAGGTATATGTGAACGATGAGAAGTGCCAGCATGAGTTTATGAACATCAAGTACCAGAACAAGATCCGTCTTGCAAAGTACATCAAGGAGCACAACAATGTGGATGTAGATCCTCGTTCAATCTTCGATGTACAGGTTAAGAGGCTTCATGAGTACAAGAGACAGCTTCTGAACATCCTTCATGTTATGCATCTGTATAACAGACTGAAGACAGAGCCAGAATTCGATATGTACCCAAGAACATTCATCTTTGGAGCAAAGGCATCAGCAGGATATAAGAGAGCTAAGCTTATCATCAAGCTCATCAACTCAGTTGCAGATGTTGTCAACAACGATGCTTCAATCGAAGGCAAGATCAAGGTTGTATTTATAGAGAACTACAGAGTATCCAATGCCGAGATCATCTTCGCAGCAGCAGATGTATCAGAGCAGATCTCAACAGCTTCAAGAGAGGCTTCAGGTACAGGTAACATGAAGTTCATGCTGAACGGTGCACCTACACTTGGAACCATGGATGGAGCAAATGTAGAGATCGTTGAGGAAGTTGGCATCGAGAACGCATTTATCTTCGGACTTTCAGCAGAAGAGGTTATGAAGTATGAGCGCGAGGGCGGCTACAACCCAATGGATATCTACAATAACAACCAGGCTGTAAGAAGAGTTCTCACACAGCTTATCGATGGTACTTATGCACCGGATGATCCGGACAGATTCAGAGATCTCTATGATTCTCTTACAAAGGAAGATGTATACTTCATCCTTAAGGACTTCGATTCATATGCAGAGGCTCAGCAGAAGGTTGACAAGGCATACCAGGATGAGAAGGGCTGGGCAAAGATGGCTATGCTCAACACAGCATGTGCTGGAAAGTTCTCATCAGACAGAACTATCGAGGAGTATGCAAAGGAGATCTGGAAGCTTAAGAAGGTTAAGGTTTCCCTTGATAAGTAATTATCAGATAGAATGAAATAACATAATAAAGGACGGACATCATATGGTAAGGATCGTATGGTGTCCGTTTTTATTTTGCATCTGTTAATACATCCGCGCCTATGTTATGATAGATATATATGTTACGTTGTGATGAAAAGGGGGTTATAAACATATGAAAGGTAGAAAATTGAGACACAGACTCACGGCTCTGCTGCTCGCATTTGCAATGATATTTACAGCGGTTGCAGTACAGCCGAACTGTGATGCATTTGCAGCTACGAAGGTAAAGACGCCGGTGGCGACACATGGAAGACTGTCTGTGAAGGGGGCAGATCTGGTGGATGCCAAAGGCAAGAAATTCCAGCTCAGGGGAATCAGCACACACGGTATCAACTGGGATGTGGGATATCCTTATGTGAACAAGGCGGCGTTCAAGACTCTGAGAGACGACTGGGGAGTTAATGCGGTAAGACTTGCCATGTATACATCTGAATACAACGGCTATTGCGCAGGCGGCAGCAAAGCGGCACTTCGAAATCAGATATACAAGGGCGTGAAATATGCGACCGACCTCGGCATGTATGTGATCATCGACTGGCACATACTCAACGACGGGAATCCTATGACACAGGTTGCAGAGGCAAGAAGATTCTTTGCAACTATGGCGAAGAAGTATAAGAAACAGAAAAATATCATTTATGAGATATGCAATGAGCCAAATGGCTGCGACTGGAAGACCGTCAAGCGATATGCGTCCCAGGTCATAAAGGTCATAAGAAAGTATGACAAGAAGGCGATCATCGTAGTGGGAACGCCGACATGGTCCCAGCTCGGTTCGGATGGCACACACAATGAGGTTGCGGATAACCCTATCAAGGGCTACAAGAATATAATGTACTCACTCCATTTTTATGCAAATGAGTGGAGCCACAACCGGTATCTTCCTGCGAAGCTTGCATACGCAAGGAAGAAGGGGATAGCGGTCATAGTCACAGAGTTCGGAATGTCCGCGGCAAGCGGCGATGGAGGCATAAGCAAAGCCTACACCGGCAAATGGCTGACCAGACTCAACAAGGCGAATGTCAGCTATTTCTGCTGGAGTCTCAGCAACAAGAATGAATCGGCATCCCTCCTGGCATCGTGGACGAGCAAGACGAGCCGGTGGAAGACGAGTGAACTGTCTGAGGCAGGCCGTTATATCAGAGCGAAATACAGAGCCCGCAAGAAGGCTCTCGGAAGCAGGGCGTAACGGGAAGCCGTGAGGAAACCGTGATATTAACAAGCAATAAAAAACAGGCGCTATATAGATCAAAGATCTGTATAGCGCCTGTTCTTGTGTTAATGGTTATATGTGAATTAAGCTACAACTGTTACGTTAGTTGCTCTCTCCTTAGAAGCGTCCTTAGGATCAGCCTCTACGTCAAATGTAACCTTCTGTCCCTCGTTAAGAGTCTTATATCCATCAGAGTTGATTGCTGAAAAATGAACAAATACGTCCTTTCCTGTCTCATCATCTGAGATGAATCCATAACCCTTTTCTCCGTTGAACCACTTAACTGTACCGTTCTTCATCACGAGTACCTCCTAAAAATGAAAATTTGTACTCAATGAAAACACTACAATATACCTTATAGAGAATACTCCAAAGAAAAGCTTACCTTATATAGCAATCGAACCGTTAATCTTGAATACGCTATTATCATATTATGTCATGTTGCATTTGTCAATAAACGATACGACTAAAATTTGCGTTAAGATTTCTCAGTAAAAAGGGTATATGAGCAGTGTAAAAACGATATATATATAAGAGGTATAAAAATGCGGGAGGGTGAAATGAGGAATGCAAAGACGATCATTATAGGGATTGCGTGTGCTATGGCACTTGCTTACATAATATCAGGAATATACGACAAGGCGGTTGGGGGAGATAACACTGACGGATTGGCAAAAAGCGGACGCAATGTGTGTATTTATGATAATGGGGAGTATTCCCTCGTGGATGTGGAAGAGTATACAGCATCGACGCTGGCGGGAATGATGAGTGACAAATGGAGCGATGAAATGCTCAAGGCGGTCGCAGTTGTGGTTAGGACCGGAATCTATTACCAGATGGATGAAAATGACAGAAATTCCGCCACACAGGGGCAGACAAAGAATCTTATAAATGAGTCCCAGCTCCGGGAGATAAGATATACGGAATCGCAGCTCAAGAAGAAATGGGGAGGCGAGTGTTCCGGGATAATGAGAAGGGCGGAGAAGGCGGTGTATGCGACCGGTGGACAGGTTATGAAATACGGTGGAGAGGTAATACTTCCGGCGTATCATATGATAAGTACAGGGCATACTGTGAGTGCACAGGAAATATATGGGCATGACATACCGTATCTCAGGCAGGTGGCAAGTGATGTGGATCAGATGGCGGAGGACTTTTCGACCACTGAGATATACAGCGGGGACAGGCTTCAGAAGATATTCAGAAAATGGATAGACGCTGACAATATGACGGATGAGGTCAAGGTTATGACAGCCACAGAATCTGGATTTGCACAGACCATAAATGTATTTGGGAGCGAGCTGGAGGCTGATGTTTTCAAAGAACAACTGGGACTTGCCTCGACGAATATACACATAGATAAGGTTAAGGATGGATACAGGATCATAACGGTGGGCGTTGGAGATTCTCTGGGAATGTCACTGTATGGGGCGTCTGTATTGGCGGAAAATGGAGAGAAGTATGATCAGATCCTCAGGTATTATTATACTGGAATAGAGATTGCAAAATAAAGGTTGATAAAAAATATTTACACATTCAAATCATCTGTATATAAGTGCCAATAAGTGGACATGATACAGATGAGGTGATGAATATGAAGAAATTTTTGGGCGGCATAAAGAAGAATATATTTTATATCTCGCTCATCACAGGCATGGCAGTGCTTGTGACAGTGCTCGGACTTTATAACGCACAGACCAATTCAAAGGAGAAGACCATAACAATAGGACAGAATACGCCGAATGACAGTACGACGGAAGCCGATGCGAAGGAAGCTTTGAACGATAAGAAAAATGATAAGAACAGCGGAGTGTCGGATGAAGGTACATCAGAGCAGAAAGATATTGAGACGGATAATACCATAGAGAATTCCACTGCATCCACAGCGGAGAGTGAGAGTGCTGAGACTGGAGCTTCAGGAGTTTCAAATGACAGCCTGCATTACGATCCAAAGGATAGCATATCATGGCCTATAAATGGCAATGTGATAATTCCTTACAGCATGGATACGACAGTGTATTTTGAGACACTCAAGGAATACAAGTGCAGCCCTGCAATGGTAATTGAGGCGCAGACGGGCGATGAGGTCAAGGCTGTATATGAGAGTAAGGTAGCGGAGGTCTCAAGCAACCCAGAGCTGGGCAATTACGTCAAGCTTGAGCTTGGAGACGGCTACACCGTGACACTTGGACAGCTTCAGGATGTGAAGGTTGCACTTGGCGAGCATCTGGATGCCGGCCAGGTAGTGGGAACCGTTGGCGAGCCAAGCAGATTCTACAGCGAGGAAGGAAGCAATCTCTATTTTGCAGTCGAGAAGGACGGCAATCCTGTGGATCCGATGCTGCTTATACAGTAGAGGTAGGGTTGGACAGGTTGCTAATTTGTATCTTTTACGAGGACAACACAGCGTTTGGCGACAATCCCGTGGCGGGATGAAGAAGATAGGCCATATAAACAAAAGAGCCCCACAATATCTAAAATAGATATTGTGGGGTTTTTGCACTATATACTTACGTATATTTTCTTAAATGTGCTTTATAATCCACGGTCTATATTAGCCCATTACAACCTCTACTGAGTGAGTCTTGCCATCGCCAAATGCTGGGATAACGTTGCCCTCGATAGCGTTGCCATCAACGAGTACGCTCTTAACGCCCTTGTTGATGTGATCTGGGTTAGAAACCTTGATGTCGTATGTAGCACCACGGAACTGACGTGTAGCTGTCATTCCATCCCATGCAGCAGGAATTGATGGATCGATCTTCAGACCATCGAAGTCTGCTGAGATACCAAGGATGTACTGTGATATAGCTACCATGTTCCAAGCAGCAGTACCAGTCAGCCATGAGTTCTTACCCTGACCGAAGTGGTTGCCCGGCTTGCCAATATCAGATCCGGCATCCTTACCACCGATCATCTGGCCGTATACATATGGCTCAGTCTTGTGTATATCTGATGTCTCCTCAGTGAAAGCTGGAGCTATCTCTGAGTAGTACTTAAATGCCTGATCACCGGCACCTGCGTAAGCAGCAGCACAGATGATCCATGCATTGTTATGTGTGAAGATTCCGGCATTCTCCTTGTATCCACCTGGGTATGTAGAAATCTCACCATACTGGATGTAATACTTTGTAAATGCTGGGTTGTTGAGTACAAGTCCGTGCTGTGTATTAAGTCTCTCATCGATTGCAGCAAGAGTCTTCTTGTCGCAGCCCTGATCCTTACCGATGTCTGACATGATAGCGAATCCCTGTGGCTCGATGAAGATCTGACCTTCCTCGCACTCCTTGGATCCCATCTTCTCACCGTTTGCATCGTAAGCTCTGAGGAACCAGTCGCCGTCCCATGCTGACTCCATGATGTTGGCCTTCATCTTGTCGATCTCAGCCTGAGCAGCATCAGCCTCAGCGTCCATTCCAAGGTGCTTAAGGATAGCAACGTAGTTAGGACCTGCATATGTGAAGAGTGTAGCAACCATAACTGACTCAGCAACCTTTGAGTATCCACCCTCAGCAGCGAACTTAGGGTTGGTGTATGTCTGGAAGCTCTCACCTGGTGTATCTGAGAAGCATGAAAGGTTGATACAATCGTTCCAGTCAGCTCTCATTGCAAGTGGAAGTCCGTGTGGTCCAAGGTTGTTCACGATCTTGTAGAATGAAACCTTGAGGTGGTCAAGCATAGGCTTTGCAATTGACATATCGTTGTCATATGGAACCATCTCGTCAAGGATGCCCCAGTCGCCAGTCTCCTTGATATAAGCTGAAACTGAAAGGATCAGCCATAATGGATCATCTGAGAAGTCTCCACCGATATCTGCGTTACCCTTCTTGGTAAGTGGCTGGTACTGATGGTAGCATCCACCGTCTGGGAACTGTGTTGAAGCTATATCGATGATTCTCTCTCTTGCACGATCAGGGATCTGATGAACAAATCCAAGCACATCCTGGTTGGAATCACGGAATCCCATACCACGGCCGATACCTGACTCGAAGTATGAAGCTGAACGTGAAAGGTTGAATGTAACCATACACTGATACTGATTCCAGATGTTGACCATACGGTTAACTTTGTCATCAGGTGTGTTAACGTTGAGAATGCTCAACAGTCTGTTCCAGTGCTCCTTGAGCTCCTCAAGACCTGCAGCAACCTTCTCAGGAGTGTTGTACTTCTCGATCATCTCGAGAGCCTTTACCTTATTGATAGTCTTGCCGTCTGCCTCGAACTTCTGGTCAACAGGCATCTCAACATATCCAAGTATAAATACAAGAGTCTTTGTTTCGCCTGGAGCAAGAGTGATCTTCTTGTAGTGTGAAGCGATAGGCGACCATCCATCAGCAAATGAATCATTTGACTTGCCAGCCTCAACAGCCTGTGGGTTGTGGAAGCCGTTGTAAAGTCCGATGAATGAATCTCTGTCTGTATCGTAACCATCGATCTCGTCATTCACTGTGTAGAATGCGAAGTGGTCACGTCTGTCTCTGTACTCTGTCTTGTGGTAGATAGTTGATCCGACAACCTCTACACGACCTGTACTGAAGTTTCTCTGGAAGTTGGTGCAGTCATCCTGTGCATCCCAGAGACACCACTCCTCAAATGAGAAGAATGAGAATGTCTTCTCCTCTGAGCCTTCATTTGTAAGAACGACCTGCTGAACCTCTCCAGCGTAGTTCTGAGGAACAAAGAAAGTAACCTCAGCCTTAAGGTCATTCTTCTTACCTGTGATGATTGTATATCCCATACCATGACGGCACTGATACTCGTCAAGCTCTGTCTTTACCGGTGACCATCCCGGATTCCATATTGTACCATTGTCGTTGATATAGAAATAACGTCCGCCCATATCTATAGGCACGTTGTTATAACGATATCTTGTGATTCTACGAAGACGAGCGTCCTTGTAGAAGCTGTAACCTCCTGCAGTGTTGGAGATCAGTGAAAAGAAATCCTGTGTTCCAAGGTAGTTGATCCAAGGATAAGGAGTTCTAGGAGATGTGATGACATACTCCTTGTTGGCATCATCAAAATAACCAAATTTCATGTAGCATATACCTTCCTTCCAATGTTTTGTGAAGGCTTCCAGATGGCTATGCCAGCCCCCCTGAAGCCGCTTTTGTATCGACTTGTGCTAAATTCTCCCTTAAAGTCAGCCATACACTCTGATTATATAATAAAAGACTTTAAAACACAACAAAGTTATAGTGAAAATTGCACAATTACTAAATGTATTAATTCCTGTATTTGAGTAATTAATTGATGCTTATGCTGTGTTATACTGTGTAATATCAAAACAGTATAGGAGTTATTTACTATGGGAAAAAATGAAACTAAGAATTATGTAGGCGGAAGCGGAATGGATGATATGGAGCTGGACGAGCGTGATATACAGCTTATGGAGGAGAGCAGAAAAGAAGGCAAAAAGAAGCTGTTTATAGCACTTGGTGCGATCGTGTTAGCAGTGATAGTAGTGGTGATATACATAGTTGTCAGAAAAAATATGACCGGAAAATCAGAGAGCGAGGATCTGATAAAGACCTACATGGAGGGCCTTGAGGAAGCGGATCTTGACAAGGTGGAGAGTGTTATGGATCCTGATACCATAGACAGCGATTCGTCAAAGGATCTGGTCACTGTGTTCCAGACTTATAAGGAAAATAATATAGAATATACAGTCAGCTATACCATGGGTGATGGGCATGTGGCAGAGTCCAGCGATCTGGCGGCAGTCAGCAGCACTGTATATGGAAAGACCCAGAAGGAAGCAGGTATATCAAAGGGTTATGTCATTCCGGTTACCGGAAAGATAATGATGACATTCCAGGGTCAGACTTCACCGTATGATCTGGACATGGATATCATTTGTTATGAGAAGGATGGAGAGTGGTATCTCGGCGGAACAGTTATGACTACGGGAGATACGACTACAGATGATACGACAGAGTAGTCACGAGAAGGATAATTGCTGGATACAGATATTGAATACAGAAACTGAATATATGGACATGGATACATGAACAGACGACAAATGGTGCGGATATTAAATGTAATATTCGCACCATTTGCTGTCTTCTGCCAGTGTGCAGCTATCTCTCTTGATGAGCTTGCACTGGAGCTCAATTCTTGTGACTCCCTTGTGACCGCCCTTGAGTCTGTCCATTAGAAGCTGCAGGGCGAAATGCCCCATGTCCGTCTTGGAGATCTCCACTGTGGTCAGCATCGGAGTTGTGTACTGGGCTTCCTCGATACCGTCGCTGGATATGATGGAAGGAGTGTAATACCTGTTCTTGCATTTGGCAAGGTACTTCAGCATCCCTATGGCCGTTATGTCATTGGCACAGTATATTCCGGTTGGGCTCTTGTCGGACTTCATGAAGTGTTCCATGGCCTCAAATCCTTCAACCTCGCTGAGCTTTGTGTTGATGACGTAGTCCGTGTCGATATCAAGTCCATGATCGTGAAGAGTTTCAAGATATCCTTTGTAGCGGGCCTCGTTATTGCAGTTTCCCACATATCCGATATTCTCATGTCCAAGAGATATGAGGTATTCAACCGCTGTTCTGGCAATCTGGCTACCGTTGCAGATGACCTCATCCACCTCGCCGTTTGCAGAATCCCTGTTGACATACACTGTGCTGCGATAGCACTGGCTGAGCTTCTTCAGGGCTGCGCGGTTGCATTTTCCGATGACAATAAGTCCGTCGTTGTGGCCATCCGCTTCCTCGCACATCCTGCGGATTACAGAATCCACGTTCTCATACCTGCATCTCCTGTCGTCGGAGAAGATGGACCGATACCATACCTTGGACAGGATGCATCCGTTCTTGTGGATCTCACTCTCTATGACATGCAGCAGTTCTGTAAAGAATGGGTCCGACGTGGCAGAGTCCATTCTGGTCATGAGCACATTTATATAGTAGGTCTTCTCCACAGTCGCGCCTTTTCCATTCTTGAGCTGGCGGGCAGACTGGTTTGGCGTGTAGTTGAGCTTCATAGCTGCGTTCCAGATCTTATCCCTGAGCCATGCGCGGAGCTCCTTTCTGACCTTTGCATCTATAGCGGCAAATGGCTCATCGAGAAGCAGGAGCTGTGGCTGGGTGGCAAGAGCTCTGGCAAATGCGACCCTCTGACGCTGGCCTCCCGACAACTGCCTTGGGTATCGTTTCTCAAGGCCCTTCAGTCCAACCAGTTCTATCAGCTCCGTTACTCTGTCGCGGATCTCTGACTTTGGGTATTTCTGTATCTTCATTCCAAATGCGATATTGTCATACACTGTCTTGTATCTGAACAGCGCGTAATTCTGGAATACGAAGCCAATCTCCCTCTTGCTGGCGGGAATGTCATTTACTTTTTTGCCATCTATGTATATGTCCCCTGAGTCCGCGGCCTCGAGTCCTGCAAGTATGCGGAGGATAGTGGTCTTGCCGCTTCCACTTGGACCCAGAAGTCCGATGAGCTTTCCTTTCTCAATGGAGAAGCTGACATCATCGGATGCCCTGTAATCTCCAAATGTTTTATTGATGTTTCTGAGCTCTACGTATGAATGTGTATCTGTAGGTGTATTCATATCATATACCTCCCTCTTTATTTCCTCTGTGTTCAAGTATGTTTCTAAGTATCAGTATGATGACTGCCATGATGACCAGTATGGACGACATGGCAAAGGCTCCTGTGAAGTCAAATGCCTGGTACAGCAGTTCGATATAGAGTGGCATGGTGTTGGTGAGTCCTCTGAGATGTCCCGAGAGAACTGACACAGCTCCAAATTCACCCATGGCCCTTGCGGAGCACAGTACAATTCCGTACAGCAGAGCCCAGCGTATGTGGGGGAGTGTGATCTGTGAGAATATCTGGAATCCATTTGCTCCCATGAGGACTGCAGCTTCCTCCTCATCGTTGCCCGCCGCTGTGAGAACCGGTATGATCTCCCTTGATATGAAAGGAAATGTTACAAATATAGTAGCCAGGACGATCCCCGGAACCGCGAATATGATCTGTATCCCGAGCTTTTCAAGGTATGGATACAGGAAGCTCTGCCTGCCAAATGTAAGTACGAATATAAGGCCCGCGATGATCGGGGATATGGTAAGCGGCAGATCGATGAGCGTTGATATGATCTTTTTGCCCCGGAAGGTGAATTTGGTTATGAGCCACGCGGCATAAAGTCCGAAAATTGTGTTGACCACCACCGTGATGACCACGACCTTCAAGGTGAGAAGTATTGACTTCACTGCGTAGGTGTCGGATATGGCGGTGACATACTCATTCCATCCGTCCCGGAGTGCCGTCACTATGACATACACCAGTGGGAGCACAAGTGCCACGATGAGGAATATGGCGCACAGACCGATGAGGAGCCATTTGATTATGCCACGGTCGTTTCTTATGTTCATGTTGTTACCTCCCTTCAGTCTATGCCGCTGACTATTCTTGATGTGCGGCTCTGGATAAATGCGTTGACAAGCAGTATGACAAATGCTATCGCAAGCATCACAAGTGCTATCGAGGTTGCACTTGCGTAGTCGTATTCCTGCAGCTCTGACATGATGAGCAGAGGGGTTATCTCAGTCTCATATGGAGTGTTGCCCGCTATGAACACGACGCTTCCGTATTCCCCCAGGCTTCTGGCAAATGCCATGGTGAAACCTGCGATCAGTGCCGGAAGTATCTCGGGCAGGATGACACGGAAGAATATCTGGATACGGGAGGCTCCGAACATGGCGGCTGCTTCCTCGTATTCCCTGTCAACCTTTTCGAGAACTGGCTGGACACTTCTCACGACGAATGGTATTCCAATGAACACCAAAGCTATGGTTATACCTATCCGTGTATACGCGATATCTATACCGAATCTGGCAAATATCCTTCCTACCCAGCCGTTCTGTACCGTGAGATGGGTGAGAGCTATGCCTGCAACCGCTGTGGGAAGGGCAAATGGCAGCTCGATGATGCCGTCCATGATTCTCTTTCCCGGGAATTTGTATCTGACAAGAACCCACGCAAGGATGAGCCCCATCACCGCATTTATCAGTGATGCGATAAATGCAGTGGACAGGCTCACGGCGTAGCTTGACAGAACTCTCGGTCTGGTGATGGTCTGCCAGAATTCGGATAGTGACAGTCTGGCTGAGAATACCACCAGAGAGCACAGGGGAATCACCACTATGATTCCGAGGATTGCCATTACTATTCCGAAGGACAGGCCGAATCCTGGTATGATGCTTTTGCTTTTCTTTTTTGCGTGTGTGTGCTGATGTGTCATGTCTCAGTCATTCCTTTCCTGTATGTATTATCTGGATTTCCCGCCAGACTGCCATTTCAAATTAATTCTTTTCCTCGTATATGGAGTCAAAGAGCCCTCCGTCCGCGAAATGCTTTTTGCTGGCCTCTGTCCATCCTCCGAAGTGTGATATGTCTGTGAGGTCAACATTTGTTATGATCCATTTGCCGTCCTGTGGCAGCTCCGATATGGTGTTGCTCTGTCCCTGATATTCGAACTGCTTCAGGATATCCTGATCTGATGGTCTGTAGTACCACTCTGCCTCCAGCTTCTGTGCCTCGTCGGAATACAGGTAGTTCAGATATTCGGTTGCGACATCCCTTATGCCTCTCTTGTCAACCACCTCGTCGACTACTGAGACTGTAGGCTGGCACAGTATAGATACGGAAGGAACCACGATCTCGTACTCACCAGGATGCTCATCCAGTGAGAGGAACGCCTCGTTCTCCCATGCGAGAAGCACATCGGCCTGAAGTCCATTTGCCACCTCAAGCGCCTGCTTTCCTGAACCACCGTGTGACTGAACAACTGATACGTCCTGTCCCTTTTCCTCTTTCCAGTGCTTTGCAAATAAATCGTTGTACGCTGCGTATAGCTCTCTGGTTGGGTCGTAGGATACGTTCGTTATCTCAATAGCGCCCGCTGAGTCAGATGAGCTGCCGGTTGAGTTAGATGCTGCGCTCACACCGCATCCTGACAGAACTCCAATTCCAAGTGCTGTGACTGCGAGTAATGTTGCCAATTGTTTCTTCATAATCTTCTTCCTCTCTTTCTTTAATTTCCCGTTTTCATATCGGGTATGTATGCAATATATGCTTGTAAATGCTGGAAATCAAAAGAAAAGAGTGAAAACGTTGTCACATGCACAATCTATGCATAAAAATGAAACTATATATGGCTGGATTGAGTGTGGGATGTGGGTAAAAACAGATAAAAACGTTATTTTAAGTGAAAACGTTGTCACATGGAAAAACATAGAAAAACAGCACGTCAGGTTGTCCTGACGTGCTGCCTTATTGAACTTTTCGGTATTATTTCTTCTTCATACCTGAAATTATGATTATCACAAACGAGACTAGAATGGTCGCAAGCACTGTTATAAGGATTATGAGCTGAAGGTTATGTACCTTACTCTTACTCTTATCAGTGGAAGCGTAGCTGCCCACGGTGAGTGTGCTCTTTTCTGTTGTGACCTCAGTGGTCGTCTCGGTTGTGGTACGCTCTATCGTGGATATCTCAGTTGTGGTCGCCTCGGTCGTCACAGGGGTAAATGTATTTCTATACTCTGTGGTGACCTCGGTCGTACTTGCCGTTGTCGCCTCGGTTGTGGCTCTGGTAGTTGTCTGTGTGGTTGTGGAAGTCTCCTTCTTGGACACTGTAAATGTTGTCACAGCATCTCCGGTCTTGGATCTGATGGTTATGGTGTGGCTTCCGACCGAGAGGGATTCAAGATAGCTCGTCTTGAGCTCGATTATGATGCTTCCCTCTTTCTTGTTGTAATATGAAGGGTCAAGTTCCTTGTCATCTATGAGGACACAGACAAAGTCAGCGTACTCAGCGTTCGATCTGAACTTGATAGTGTTCTTGCTGGCCTTGCTCCATTTGCTTCCCTTGCCGCCGATAATCTCGGGTGCTGCCTTGTCGATGACTGTGTCAGCCTTGCTTATCTCCTTTGTACAGCCCTTGTTGCTGAAATATTTCTTGCAGGCTGAGCAATACCAGTATTCTATATTGCCCTTGCTGGAGGTGGTTGCTGCTACATAATCAGTCTTCTTAAGGTCTGTGTGGTTCGTTGTGCTGAGTTTGCCGTAGCTCTTGCCGCACACAGAGCACACTGCCTTCTTCTGGCAGGTTGCGGTTCCGCCGGAGCAGTCCTGGATGACCTTATATCCACAGCCCTTGTTCTTGCACTTGCGGGAATGGGTTTTGCCGTTGCCATCACTTGTCCAGTTGCCGAGGTCGTGGCTGCTCTTGCCCTCTACGACGATCTCACCGCAGTAGCGGCATTTCTGAGGTGTCGTGCAGTCACCGTCGTCGGTTTCTGCGGTGTGTTTCTTGTTTACTGTTACAGTCAATTTGGTTTCATTTCCCGCCTTGTCGGATACGATGATGGTCTGCTCACCATCTGTGGCTTCCAGAGCAAGTGAGTGATCGTCGTCAAGGGATTTCTCCTCGCCGTTCACTGTGACCTTTGCCAGATGGGATTCCTTCACGGTCATCACGGCTGACAGGCAGTAAGTCTCTCCGTCGGCGATTCCTGTGACCTTTGGCGCGTGTGTGTCGATGATGAAGCCATCTGTGGATAAGTATGTTGTTTTGCCGTCCTCTGATGAAAGCTTTGCGTATACAACATATTTGCCCTCGTCCTTTATGGAAAATGCTTTCTTATACTCGGTAAATGTTGCTGCACCCAGATCGTCCGATGACAGAGCTGAGTCGCTTATCAGGTAGCCGACTGTGATGGAAGGGTCGGAGTTGTTGTCACAGGTGATGGTAACCTTCTGGGTCTTGTTGTAATACTGCTCAAATGATGATACATCCTGGAGACCGTTCCAGTTCTTATCGCCCATGCTGATGGTGCCTGTAGGAGCAGAGTCTGATTTCCACATCGCATAAAATACCAGGTTTCTTTTAGCCGATGAGTCATCAGTATCGGAATACTCATATCCGTTATCTGCCGCCTTCTCAAAGGAAGAGGTGTATATGATGTTCACGGTCTTGCCTGATCCGTCGGACTTCGTGTTCCAGCCCTTGAACTCATAGCCCTCACGGGTCGGTGGGTAGTCGTTCAGTGCCACGCCATATCCTGATCCTGCTACATCAAAGTCATATGTTCCGCTGTCCGCATCTCCGAGCTTGCCTCCATTTGCATTCAGTGTGAAGGTGAGCCCTGAACCGGAGAAGCTGTCCTTGGTGTACATCGCTGTCAGCTTTATACGGTTTGTAGACTGGAAGTATGATGTGTCAATGCTGGTGACCTTTGTCTTGTCATTGTACCATCCTGTGAATGTAAAGCCGTCTTTCTCCGGCTTGTACTTTGACAGGTCAACAGTCGTAAATTCTGCTGATGGGCTGCTTATCACAGTGGAAGTCTCCCCTGATAACTGTCCTCCTGCTGCATCCAACTCCAGATAGTATGTGTCTGGATCGTCGGTATCTTCTGCAAATGCTGTGAAGCATGTCATACAGAACATTGCCGCGAAAACCAGTAAAAATCTAAGTATTTTTTTCATAGAATCCCTCCTTGCATATGGTATTATAATAATTTTATTATACTGGGGGGAGAAAAACAACGAGACAGGGGAAAAATTAATAATATGAAAGAACGGCCTCCGCCGAGAGACCGTTCCATAGAAAATGTCATGTTTTATGCCATTGTGAATATTCTTTCTTTTACTGTCTTGGACTCGCCTGGAGCAAGCTCTGTGTAGCCTGTGATCTCCGGTGCTCCTGAGAGATTTGGAGCGTCAATATTCCAGCTCATTGGCTCAGGACAGAAGTAACCCTTGTCGCCGTGATCGTTCCACATGATCCAGAACTTCATTGTGTCGTCAACCTCATAGCAGACCTTCTTGCCTGTGGCAACATCAGTTGCGTATACTCCGTAGAAAGGCTTGCCGTCCAGCTCGTTCATCTCCGCTGTGTAGAGATCGTTGTCGATGTCCTTCAGAACAGGTACCATGGTTCCGTTCTTGTACTGGAGATCGTAATCTGTTATAGGAAGGTTCTTCTCTGTAGGGATAGCGTGCTCATCAAGCTCCCATTTGTCTCCAACAGGTACACAGAGACGTACATCCTCGCCCTTTCCTGTGCTTGTGAAAGGCCCCTTGAATGCAACGTGGTTACATACGCCGTATGGCATCTGCTTGTCGGAGAGGTTGGTGAGTGTGAACTCGTAGTGCATACCGTCCGGAGCAAGAGTGAATGTGAAGTCTGCTCTAAAGCTCACAGGGTATGTAGTGAAAAACTCATCCTTCTCATCATATACATATGAAGTCTTGCCGATGGCCTTGTCTCCATCCACTGACACGCTCTCTATGCTGTGGTTTCTGAGATGAAGGAAACCGTGGAGATGGTTGCCGAGAGGATCATTGCATGGGAAATGATACATGGCATCGGAGGTTCTTAAGTTGCCGTGTGACAGTCTGTTAGGGAGATACAGGGTAGGCATTCCGTAGATCTCTGCTGCTGCTTTGAGCTGTGCAGGAGTCAGGGAAGGATCGTTCCTGAATATATCAATATCCAGAGCTGTGTTCTCCATCTTCATAATGTTGCTCCCGTTAAATGGTGCGATCAGTGCACGGTAATCGCCTGATATAAGTTCAATACAAGTCTCGCCCTTGTAGTCTATTGTACGTGCTGTAGTGTTCATCGTGTTCTCCTCTTCTATAAATATGTTGTGTTTGAGTTGTATGCTGAAATCCGCAAAAACATTGAACTTTCCTATGTGAAATAGTAACACGGAAAAAATTGTATGGCAACAATGAGGTTCACAAAACGCGGCGTTCTTGATTATTTTATCATTAATTGCTATACTATCATAGGATATTTTGCGAAAGACATGAAAGTTAGTTAATTCGGAGGTCGAAGGTGACTAAGAATAATAACACTGATTATAGAAAAAAGATATACAGACAGCGGCATCACCGCAGAATGAAACTCGTCGAGAGCGGAATAGGAGTGGTCGTCGCAGTCATAATGATATTTGCGCTTGGACAGGGCAACCTGAAAAAGAATGTGAACGGCCAGGAGGAGTTCCAGCCTGAGAGCGGAACATCGGCAGATATAAGTGAGAGCAGCAGTCAGGATATGTCATACAGTGACACGGAGGGGGCTGCACAGCAGTATCTGGCAACTGCGGAGGATGCGGCCATTCCGGATCAGCGAAATGGTCAGTATGTACAATTTGTCAATTACACCAACCCTGATGTGAGCGGCAAGGGAGCGGACAAATATGACAGCAATATATACATGCCGGCGAATGCCACGGATGACCAGTATTTCTCGACATCTCTGCTCATAGGTGATTCCAGAGCCGAGGCGCTGGGACTGTACAGCGGTGTAGACAACTGGGATATGTGTGTGGCGAAGAATCTGGACATAGAGAAGGTCGCTAATACCAAGATGTTCACCTGCGATTCAGGAGAACAGTGTACGGTTGTCGAGATGCTTGGCATGAAGAGCTATGAGAATATATACATTTCATTTGGGCTTGAGGAGCTTTCGTGGTATAACGAGCGGTACATGTTGGCCTACAAGACTTTACTGGATCAGATCTCCCAGTTACAGCCTGCGGCAAATGTATATGTGATGTCAGTACTTCCTGTATCGGCGGAGCTTTCATCAAAAGACCAGGTGTATAACAACCCGGGTGTGGACAAGCTCAATTCTCTCATGCAGGAGATGTGTGGCAGCTACGATCAGGTGATCTATCTCGATGTGGCTCACAGCGTGTCTGTGGATGGTGTTCTGCCGGAGGATGCGGGAATAGATGGAAAACATTGTAATAAGAAATATTGTCTCAAGATGATGGACTACATCAGAAAGAACGTGTATGTCAGAAGATAGTGGAGACGGAGGCATATGATAAAAAGAATAATATATTTGTTTGCATGCTGTCTGGTGATCTGTTCGCTTGCGGGATGCGCAGGAAATGGAGACGACGAGGCAGATATGCCGGATGTGCACTCTCTGGCTGATATGCTCATGCAGAACGTGAAGTTTGAGGATTCCGTGGAGGAGGTCTCCTCTGAGACGGCGCTCAGATATTATGGTATAGACAGCGTTCAGGTGCAGGACAGTGCAGTGTACATGTCAACGGGAGCCACCGCCGAGGAGCTCGCAGTATTTCAGGCGTCGTCAACGGTCGATGCCCAGGGCATACTGGCGGACATGAAGAAAAGACGCGACTCACAGTTGCGGATGTACCTTGATTACAAATCGTCGGAGGCCGCCAGACTTGATGATGCGGTTCTGTATGTGCATGATACATTTGTGGTATACATGGTGTCCGATGACAGCGAAACGGCACAGGGAATAATAAGTGATTATCTGGAATGATCTTCCGGGTGATCATTTTTTTTGTCTGCATTTCCTTGTGTAACACCGGGACAGATCATTCATATTATAGTAATAAATCCGCTGTCAATAAAATAAGATAAATAAAGAGCGCTGTATGCGGTTGTAATTTTATGCACTGGCATGTATTATTATGTATAATGTATACAATATACAAAATACGAACAATTGACAGCTTGAGATATCAGCACTGTGGTGCGTTGCGCCACAGTGACTGAAAGTGGCTGAAAATGAGTTGAAGGTCAATAGAGAAAGAGGTATAGACATGGCAAAACAGAATTGGAAACCAGGAAATATGTTGTATCCGGTTCCGGCAGTTATGGTGAGCTGCCAGAGACCGGGAGAGAAGCCAAACATAGTGACGATAGCGTGGGCCGGTACCATATGCAGCGATCCTGCAATGGTGTCCATATCGGTGCGTCCGGAGAGATATTCCTACGACATAATCAAGGAGACAGGAGAATTTACCATAAATCTCGTCACCGAGAAACTGGCATTTGCAACTGATTATTGTGGTGTGAAATCAGGAAGAGACGTGGATAAATTCAAGGAGATGAACCTCCATGCATGTGACGGCGTGAATGTGTCATGCCCGGCTATAGAGGAGAGTCCGGTGAACGTAGAGTGCAAGGTAAAGCAGGTAGTTGAGCTTGGATCCCACCACATGTTTATCGCTGAGGTGGTCGGAGTCCAGATAAGTGATGAATACATGGATAAGACCGGCAAATTCAACCTCAACAGCACGGGACTTGTCGCATATTCACATGGAGAGTATTTTGCACTTGGCGACAAACTCGGCAAATTTGGATATTCTGTTAGAAAAAAGTGGTCGCAGGCTGAAAAGCTGCAGGGGAAATGTCACGGATAGGAGAGAAAATGGAAATATCATTAAAGGCATATGGAAAGATAAACCTCGGTCTCGACGTGGTCAGGAGACGCGAGGATGGATATCATGAGGTGAAAATGATCATGCAGACGGTCGATCTGTGGGATGAACTGACATTTTGCGATGTCACCACAGACGAGATCGTTATAACATCGGATTCGGCGGAGCTGCCGGATGTGAAGGATAACATCATATACAAGGCGTGCCGGATGATGAAGGATATATATGGAATAGACAAGGGTGTTCATGTAACCGTGGATAAACACATACCGGTTGCAGCCGGAATGGCAGGGGGAAGCGCTGATGCAGCGGCAGCCCTCAAGGCGATGAATATGCTGTTTGGACTGAACCTTTCCGATGAACAGCTCATGGAACATGGAGTGAAGCTCGGCGCAGATGTGCCTTACTGTATCATGCAGGGTACGGCACTCTCGGAGGGAATAGGAGAGATCCTTACACCACTTCCACCTATGCCGGACTGCCTGATCGTCATAGCGAAGCCGGCGATCGGAGTGTCCACAAAATGGGTATACCAGAACCTGAAGGTGGATCTGCTGGAGGAGCATCCAGATATCGATGGCATGGTGGATGCACTCAAGACCGGAGATCTGAAGGGAATAACAGACAGAATGGCAAATGTGCTCGAGACGGTTACGATACCTGCAAATCCTGTGATAGATTCAGTCAAGAATCTCATAGCGGAGAACGACTCCATGGGAGTGCTCATGAGTGGCAGTGGGCCGACAGTGTTCGGAATATATGACAACAGGGATAAAGAACTGGCACAAAGGGTAGTAGATATGCTGCGTGAAAAGGACGAGATACAGGCTGCGTATGCCGTCACCCCGTATAACATAAGAAGAGGTATGTGATGGATCTTAGATTGAATATGGATGAGTACCTGCCTCTTCGAGAGGTAGTGTTTAAGACTTTGAGGAATGCTATAGTTCACGGTGAGTTTGAGCCGGGGGAGAGACTTATGGAGGTCACTCTTGCGAAGAGGCTTGGCGTAAGCCGTACCCCTGTCAGGGAGGCCATGAGAATGCTTGAGCTTGAAGGGCTTGTGGTCATGATCCCGAGAAGGGGAGCAGAGGTTGCCAGGATAACGACAAAGGATCTGAGCGATGCGCTTGAGATCAGGATGGCGCTTGAGGATCTTGCGGCAGGGCTTGCCTGCAAAAGGATAGACGACGAGGGAAAAGAGCGGTTGAAGCAGTCCTATGCCGACTTCAAGAAAGCAGTAAGCTCCAAGATAATCCCGGAGATAGTAGATGCGGATGTTGCATTTCACAATACTATAATGGACATGACGAACAATCCGAGACTGATCAGCATGTCCCAGAGTCTTCGTGAGCAGGTGTACAGATACCGCGTGGAGTATGTAAAGGATTTCAGCTATCACGACAAGCTTATAGCGGAGCATGAGGCTCTCATGAATGCGATAATAGCCAGGGATGAAGAGAAAGCCAAGGAGATAACCCGTATACATATATACGATCAGGAACAGATCGTGATCACAAATGTTGTCAAAGCACAGAAATAACAATATGCATAATAATAAATACCTGTATAAGAGGCGGAATGCGTGAAAACGTGTTCCGCCTTTTTACGTGTATGTCTGAATAAAAACTCATCCGTTGGACAAGATAGATTACAGAAGATAAACGGTATGTTGGAGGTGTTTACGGCGGACGATGGCTTCAATCAGTAAAAAAATAGACGAAAACATCACACAAATTGAGACAATGTTCGGTAACTGGAGCGATATCGTGGAGCGAAGGTTTGATCTGGATCGCTGTGCCTGGGGAGATGATCCGGCAATATACGTGGTGTATATAGATGGACTGTGCGATCATGAGTTGATTGAGAACACATTAATAAAACCAATAACCTGGGAATGGCGGAATAAAGACACGGCAGATCTGTGGGAGCATATAATCTCCTGCGAGGGTCAGACGGCGGATTATACCCAGGAAAGTGACATGGACAACGTTGTCAGGGCGGTTCTCAGGGGGGATACGGCTATATTTGTATCCGGGAGCAATCAGGCAATAGTAGTGTCATCGAAACATTTCCCTGTGAGAGGTATAGAGGAAAGCTCCACCGAGGGAGGAATGAGAGGGCCGAGGGACAGCTTCAATGAGAACTTTAGGACATCCACAGCTCTGATAAGGAGAAGGATCAAGGACGTACATCTGAAGCTGGAACAGGGGACAATGGGCGTCAGATCCAGAACAGAGTACGGGATATTCTATATGGAAGATATAGCGGAGCCTGAGCTGGTACAGCAGATAAGGGACACCATCGATAAGTATGAGATAGATGCGGTGTTTGACAGCGGTATGGCTGAACATCTGATGGAGAAGAAATGGCAGGAGATATTTCCGATATACCAGGCGACCACAAGACCTGACAAGGCGGCCGCGGCTCTGGTGGAGGGCAGGGTTGTCGTTGTGTTTGACAATTCCCCTGAGGTCATAATTGCTCCAGCCACCATCAACACTCTGTTTCAGACGGCGGACGATTATTATAACAGATGGCCGGTGGCGACATTTGCCAGAATGATAAGGTATGTGGCAGCGTTCATTGCGGTGGGACTGCCGGGACTTTATATTGCGATCACCTGTTATCACAGGGAGCTGATACCCGACAAGCTTCTGTATGCGATAGCCGATGCGAGAAGCCAGCTATCGTTCCCCGTTGTAGTTGAAGTGCTGATAATGGAGCTTTTGTTTGAATTGCTCCGGGAGGCCGGGATACGACTGCCGAGCCAGCTTGGAAATACGATAGGAGTGGTTGGCGGTCTGATAGTTGGTCAGTCAGCCGTGGAGGCGGGGATAGTCAGCACCATGGTTGTGATAGTTGTGGCACTCACGGCTATAGCTTCATTTGCCATTCCGAATGAGGCGTTTGCGTCTGTTTTCAGATTGCTTAAGTTCGTAATTATAATCACCAGCGCACTTTATGGGATACTTGGATTTATCCTTGCGATGCTGGTTCTCGTGTTTCATCTTGCATCCCTGGACAGCTTTGGCGTGCCGTATATGTCACCTGTCGTGACCTGTGGATACACTGGCGAGGGATATAAGGACTTTGTTGTCCGCGCGCCTATAAAGAAAATGATCAACAGACCTAAATGGAGCAATCCTGATGAGCGGCGCAGGTTGGTCAGAAAGAGAAAATAGATATGAATGATAAATATAATGTGACGTTTCCTGCCTTTTTTAAGATGACTTTGCTTGTTTTGCCAGGGATGATAACTTTTGTAGCTACATTAATACCCTCATATTTTGGAAGAAATTGCCTGATTTTGTCACTTTTTTTGACGCTATGCATGGCTTTTGCTTACGTGATAGCACTATATATTGTATACATGAAGATTGATGAGAGAGGGAACAGAGAAAGCGGTAAAGTCAAAAATAGGACTATTGAATTGATTTATGGGGCGAGAACTGCCGTTAGGATGGGCTTGCTGCTGTTTGTCCTTGCCGAGTGTTCCAGGCAGTTGATGTTGAAAAGATACACGGTAATTGCTATCTCAATCCCCTTGCTGCTTGCATGTCTGTATATGGGTAGCCGTGGCACAAGGGGGATGGTCAGGTTTGCGGAGTCCGTGTTCTGGTTCGCTGTCGCGGCGGGGGCTGTGGTCATTCTGTCTTCTGTGAGTAACCTTGATCTGTCAGTGCTTAAGACTGTGACTGAGATAGGAGACGAGGGCGGGGCGAATTTCACCATAAGCCGTGTCATGGCTAGGGGAGGACTGCTTTTTCTTGGATTCTCGGCTATGGAGACGGTGGTGCTGGTGTATATACACGTCATTCGGAGGCGAAGAGGAATGTTGTGTGCAGCCGTAGGCACAAGTACCATAATAGGCATTATCTGTTCGATAATTGTGATATGTACACTGGGTACGGGTGCGCTCATGGCTAAGGAGAAAAATATACTATATATAGTGGGAGCCATGGAACTGCCTGGCGGAGTGAAGCTCAGGCCGCTCATGCTGGTGTGTTACCTTGTCATCGTGTTCGGTGTGATGGCACTGGTTCCAAACGTCATAGGTGGATGGGGCGCTGTGGACAGACTGGGTGTTCGGCACAGATGGCTGTGGAAGACATTGTGGGCAGTCCTTGCATTTGCCGTATGCCTGTGGGCCGGGATGCTGCCCGGACAGCAGGACCGTATAAAGATCATCTCCGGATATCTTATTCTGGTGGATGTACCCCTGTCGATAATATTGCCGGCGGCATCACTTGCCGGGAAATGGCCTGTAAAAAAATCTGCCGGACTGGCGGCGGTGTTATTGACGGCGTGTATATTGAGTGGGTGTGAATACAAGCCGGTGGAGGATGTGGACTATGTGAATGCGGTCATCATAGAGCGCAGCACGGAGGAGCCTGCCGGCGGCGGGCTGAGATACAGTCTGGTCGTAACAGGACTGGACGACGATGAGGATTCCCTGACCGAGGAGGGGGTGTACCAGGTGGACGCCGGTTCATTTGCCGATGCTTGCAGAAGTTATAATGAGAGTCATGCGAAGTCCCTCGATACGAGTCATGTGGAGTATATAGTAGCGGAGGATACCCAGGTAATGAACGAGGCTGCAGCCGAACTTGAGAAGGAATTTGCTACAAGCTATGTGACTGTGGTGATAGAACAGAATATACTGGAGAAATCCGGGGATAACAATACAAATGAATATCTTAAGACACACTATGAAGGCCAGTGTCTGGCGACATACGCGAGAGATGGGATAGGTGAATAGAGACTTAGATGATCAGGAGGTATTGTTTATGTGGAGAATGTTCAGGGCGGCCATACTGGGTGTCCTCATAGGAATTGTCGGCGGTGTGATATTTGGACAGGTTTCTTATGTGAAGAAATATAAGGATAAGGTGTCGAGGGAGATAATGGCGGATGCGGTCATGTACAACAATTCACTGGATGACAGTGGAAGGGTCATAAGGCTTAAGGTCGATTATGATGGCGATATGAAGTCTGAGGATGAGAGAGATGAGCTTGAGAGCTATGTGGGCAACACAGTCATGAAGCAGATCGGCATGTGGCTTGGGGACGACTACAATGAGAATCTGAGTTATATACAGATGCGCCACAATCTTGTCATGGCGATGGAGGATATAAATGACATTGCCCAGAGCGCGGCAAATGCGTGGGGCGTGGATGCCGATGCAAACTCCGGATTTTCTTATGAGTATTTTGGCGATTCCGGGGAGGACTGTCCGCCCGGAATGTATGAGACATTATGTATAGATCTGGGGGATAAGTGACGTTGAAAAGTTGATTCCCAGGTGTTATACTTTGACCTGTGGTGTGCCCCGGGTGCACCGCGGATTAAAGTATAAGGAGCACATGTCATGGCTAAGGAAAATTTGGTTGTAATATTTGGAGGAAGATCATCAGAGCATGAGGTTTCATGTATATCGGTACAGACAGTTGCCAAGGGGGTTGATCTTGAAAAGTATAATATGACATTGGTTGGCATTACCAAGGATGGAAGATGGTTAAAGGCAGATAATATAGAGAGTATAGCGGATGGAAGCTGGTATGACAGCAAGGTCACAGCAGTGATCTCACCGGACACCAGAAGAGAGCTTATAGTTTTCTCCGATGCAGGTGTGGAGCGCCAGAAGGTGGACGTCATATTCCCTGTACTTCACGGTATGTATGGCGAGGATGGAACTATACAGGGATTGTTCGAGATGGCAGATATTCCATATGTTGGATGTGGCGTTCTGGCATCGGCAGCATCCATGGATAAATTCTATACGAAGATAATCGTTGATCACATCGGTGTTTCACAGGCGAGATTTGTACCTGTGCTTGCAGAGGATTTCAGCGACATAGACAGTGCTATGGACAGAGTTGAGGCTGAGCTTGATTACCCTGTATTTGTAAAGCCTTCAAAGGCCGGATCATCAAAGGGTGTAAATAAGGCGACTGACAGAGCAAGCCTTCTGTATGCGCTGAATGAGGCCGTAAAGCACGACAACAAGATCCTCGTTGAGGAGACGATAGTTGGACGTGAGCTTGAGTGCGGAGTCCTCGGTTACAAGGACAATACCAAGGCTTCGGGAGTTGGCGA
The DNA here is from genome assembly GCF_040227275.1 of Coprococcus sp. RTP31081st1_H1_RTP31081_211007. NCBI lineage: Bacteria > Bacillati > Bacillota > Clostridia > Lachnospirales > Lachnospiraceae > Coprococcus > Coprococcus sp. RTP31081st1_H1_RTP31081_211007. The sequence goes on along the minus strand of NZ_JBEHVP010000003.1, from coordinate 66,882 downwards.
GATACTTGCCGCTGCTGAGTTCTACGATTTCGATGCAAAGTACAACAATGCTGAGTCGAGAACGGTTATCGGCGCCGACATCCCTAAGGAAGCAGAGAACGAGATAAGGGAAGACGCTGTGAAGATATTCAAAGCACTTGACGGCTTCGGACTCTCCAGAGTGGATTTCTTCCTTGAGAATGGAACAAACAGAGTTGTATTCAATGAGATCAACACACTTCCTGGATTTACAGGAATAAGCATGTATCCAATGCTGTGGAATGCTCAGGGATACGATATAAAGACTCTCGTCACAACGCTTATTGAGATGGCAAAAGAGAGATAAATTTATAAAATTACATAGATTGGAAGTTTATATGGTAAAGAATGTTACTGTGACAGTAGTTGGAGAGCAGAGGACGAGCAGGGAAGAGAACAATGTTGAACCCATAGAGCTTGTTACCAGGGGAAGCCTTCATGAGAAGGATGGGGTATTTTACCTGAAATACGATGAGTATTATGAGGATCTTGAGAAACCGGCGAGAAATCTGCTGAAGTTTGACAAATTAGGACTTGACCTGACAAAGAAGGGCGAAGTCAGTGCTGCCATGTCATTCAGACCGGGAGAGACCAGAGAGGCATTTTATTCTACTCCGGTTGGTATGATGAATATAAGCATACTCACTGAAGGCTATCAGCTCGTGGAGACGGAAAAGGGGTTTGGTTTGGTCGTGGTGTATGTGATGGATTATGGCAATGAATGTGTATCGTTTAACGTACTCAGGATAACCGTGGAGTGAGGATAGCTATATGGATGACGAGAAGGCGTTTGATGATTTTTTGTCTATAGATACGACGCTGTGTATAGGTGCGGAGCAGCCCACCGAGGAGAATAATATATATCAGGCGACTTACTACAGGGATCTTGTGACCCTGTTCAATGCCGTGTCCATGGAGCCGGAGGATACACTTGTTGATTTTGGCTGCGGACTGGGGCGTGTGTTGTTCTATGGCAACTCAAGGCATTACTGCCGCGCCACGGGTATAGAGGCAGATGCTGACATATACGAGAAGCTTCTGGAAAATGCCGCGGGTTATCAGAGCAGATTTTATGATCAGGAAGACAGGATGAACTTCTATAACATTCCGGCGCAAGAGTATGAGGTTGCAGATGAAGATAATTATTTCTATTTCTTCAATCCATTTTCCCCGGAGGTGTTCAAGAAGGTCATAGACAATATAATAGATTCCGTGCGCAGGGCACCGAGAAATATATATCTAATGCTGTACTACCCGACATTTGAATATCAGAGAGTCATGAGGGACAGCAGGTATTTTGTATTGAAGAATATCATCAAGTTGTCAGGATACGAAGAGGATCCCGATGAAAAAGTGTATGTGTATCACATGTCAAGATACTTTGTGTGATTTGCCCCTTCGGCGCAACAGCAGATATAGGGCGATGAAGCCTGCGGCTGACGTGATACCAGTTGCAAGTATACAGCCTGTATGTGGCAGTGCAAATGGCAGCATCCCGGTGAAATAAGAAGATACGTTGATCGTTATGTGAAGAAGGATCGATGGCAGCAGGGAAGACGTCCATGTGGCGAGCAGCGCGAGAAGGATTCCCATGGGAAGGGCGTAGCAGAACTGGACTAAATTGCCGTGATAAAGGGCGAACAGCAGCGCTGACAGTAGGATGGCGATGGCATCTGAATGTCTGCATGTAAATGCACGTCTGGAAGAACTCAGAGAGATCCCTCTGAACACAAGCTCCTCACAGACCGGTGCAAGCAGCATGACTGTTGTAACTCTGAAGATACCGTTGTTTAGAGAGAATGATGAACGAACCATGTCTCTGTAACTGCCGAGAAGCTCTGGACGATGGAGCTCAATGGCGTTCAGTATTCCGGTCGAAAAGAACTGCAGACTGAGGCCTGTTATGACAATAAGTATAAAAATACAAAAACAGAACAGGAATGAGAGTGATCTCGTTCCTGTTCTGTTTTTATTGTTACGGTTATCTCCTGTGGTGAATATCCAAGGATATATATGGTGTATACATCCGCAGAGAATAATTATTATAACACATGATACCAGAGATGATGGAATAAGCCCATGGACAAAAGTTATGCATATCGGTGCGAGTAAAGCTATTCCAAGTTCGCGGAGGTTAATATGACATTTCTTCATATTGGGAATCTCCTTTCAAGCTGTTACATCTTCAGGATCTTTTTAGCTCTCTCTTTTTCTTCCTTGGCCTTAGCCTTGGCTGCGGCCTTCTGCTCCTTGCTGAGCTTTGACTCGGCTACATCCTTATCGTACATATCCTGATACTTTCTCTGCTTTGCACGAAGCTTCTCACCAAAGGTCTTCTTGCCCTTCTTCTCCTCGATCTTACCACGAACATTCTTGACGCTCATGATATAGATACCGCTGACCATAGCCTTTACCTCTCCGCGGACAGGCATCTGATCATATATACCGTCATCACAGATAAGATTCATGATCTGAGGTCCGATCTTGGCCTTTACTATAGGCATCTTGGCCTTCTGGTAACGCTTTGGTGTCTGTTCCATTACCATCTTAGGCAATCCGGCATCCTTCATAGGGAGCATCTTCTTGTCGATGACAAGCATCGTCACAGGCTGTGCCTGTTCCTTCATCATTTCCTTCTGTGCAGACTGCTTTTTCTGAAGCTTATTGCCCACTATGTATAATGCAATAAGACCTCCGATAAGTATAACTGCAACTATTATCAACCATACCCACCATGCCATGTTTAGTTCCTCCTGATTATATTTAGTTATTGGTGTTTTGTCTTGCCGTGATCAGATTATTATAGTCTGATCACTTTTTTGTTGCAAGGGGAAGATTCTTAACCCTTGCTTCCTGAATGAGCCCTGGAATGGTTTCAAGAACCTCCTTGCGCTCCTTTGGTTTCATTCCGTTTATGTCTATAGGGTCAAGAAATTCGATGACCACCTTGTGACTTCTGATAAAGTTGTGCTTGTTGGCCTCCATGATATTGTCTGTTCCGCATATGGATACAGGTACGATAGGACATCCGGCCTTCTGTGCGATCTTGTATGCTCCGTCCTTGAAAGGAAGAAGTTCTTCGCCGTTATTTCTGTGTCCTTCAGGAAATACCATCATGGAATGTCCGGATTTTACGATATCAGCCGACTGCATGATAGTCTCCAGTCCCTTCTTCAGGTCGGATCTGTCAAGGAATGTACATCCTATGTCCTTCATATACCATGGAAGGATAGGAACCTTCAGGATTCCGTCCTTGGACATAAATCCCAGAGGTCTGTCCAGTGCGTTGTGACAGCACAGTATATCAAAGAAGCTTCTGTGGTTGCCGACAAACAGAATAGGCTGATCTTTGGGCACCCGTTCCAGACCTATGACAGTGCACTTGGCACCGCATATGAACATGACTATTCCAAAGAAGCCTTTGACCAGTTTCTGGGCATGGCGGTACGCCTTTTCCTGATCCTTCTTAGCCAGAAGGTACAGATACAGGTGATACGGAGTACACAGGATGATGCCCAGAAAGGCAAATAAATATGCAAATATTGTTCTCAATATTATAATTCTCCTTATGCTATTTTAAATGTTCCAGCATTGATTTGACTCGTCGTATGATTACTTCTCCTCAGAATCCTTCTTCTCCGGTATTGGAGTATATCTTCCATAGAGCTTTGATGTCTCAAGAAGCCTGTCTGACAACTGCTTGCCCAGGTCTGAGGCTTTGAATCTCCATGCCCAGTTGCCCTCTCCAACGCCTGGCGTGTTCATACGTGCCCATGAGTCGAGCTTTAGCACGTCCTGCATAGGAACGATGGCCATGTTGGCAACAGAAGAGAAGCATGCTCTTATCATAACCCAGCAGATATCACTTGCATCAGTGCTGTAGTATCTTCTGAGCTTATCCTTTGAAGCTTCATAAGCCTGCGTATACCATCCAAGGGTGGTGTCGTTGTCGTGTGTTCCTGTATAGCATACACAATTAGGTGTATAGTTATGTGGAAGGAAGTCGTTCTCGTTTGGATTTTCAAATGCAAACTGAAGGATCTTCATTCCAGGAAGTCCGAATTTGTCTCTGAGTTCTATGACTGAATCATCTATCTCGCCGAGATCCTCGGCGATGATAGGAAGATGGTAGCCGAGATTAGCTTCGAGCTGTGTGAAGAAGTTCAGCCCTGGAGCTGGCTTCCACTCGCCGTTGATGGCGGTCTCCTCACCGTAAGGAACTGCCCAGTAACGGTCAAATCCCCTGAAGTGATCTATCCTGAGGAAATCTGTTACTGTGAGCTGATATTTGATTCTCTCTATCCACCATGCATAGCCTGTCTCGGTATGCTTTTTCCAGTTGTACAGAGGGGTGCCCCAGAGCTGACCGGTAGCTGAGAAATAATCTGGTGGAACACCTGCAACCTCGATAGGGTATCCCTTTGAATCCAGCAGAAACAGTTCCTGATTGGACCATACGTCTGCGCTGTCCCATGCGAGGAATATAGGTGTGTCACCTACTATACTGATTCCGAGATCATTTGCATATGTCTTGAGGGCCTGCCACTGCTCTGTAAAAAGGAACTGGAGGAAGTTGTAGTAGCCGATGCCGTCTGCAAGCTTCTTCTTCCATGCGGTCTTCTGCCTTGCGGTCGGCTTCTTCAGTGAATCATCCCACATGTACCAAGGCATTCCCTCGTGCGCATCCTTGCCTGCCATGAACAGAGAGTAGTCAGCAAGCCATGATGTATTCTTGACAAATGCATCGAACTTTGCCATGAGATCCTCGTCTCCTGACATATCATCTGCATAGTCAGCGTCGATAAATCTCTCGTACGCTTTCTTCAGAAGGCCAGTCTTGAATTCTATAAGTGTTCCATAGTCGATCTTCTCAGGATCCCAGTCAGGCATAGCTGAGAAGTCCTCGTCCAGAAGTAACTTCTTCTTTCTGAGGTAGTCGATATCGATGATAAGTGGTTGTCCTGCAAATGCTGAAAATGGCTGATAAGGTGAATCGCCAAAGCCCGTGTGACCGAGTGGAAGCACCTGCCACAGATTTAATCCTGAAGCTGCAAGAAAGTCGATAAACTGATAAGCGCCCGGACCCAGATCTCCGATTCCATAAGGACTTGGGAATGATGTCGGGTGAGCCAGAATACCAGCGTACTTCTTAGGCTTTTTTCCGTTGTTCTGCTCTAACATAATCTATCCTCTTTTCATAATGTATACACAGAGCCATGCCACCTCACAGTCTCTTCGAGCCTGTTCGAAGTGTACGACTCCGCTGTGTTCAGAGCCATGCCACCTCACAGTCTCTTCGAGCCTGTTCGGCTGGTGTGCCCTGCGGCATTCAGAGCCATGCCACCTCACAGTCTCTTCGAGCCTGTTCGGTGCGGCGTATCCGCCGTATAGCACAATATAAGAAATGTCTTGTTCATGCAAGCATGACAAGCCACTTCTTATATTGTGCTGCATGGCTCTGAACGGTAACATTATACAATACTATATGTAATAGTTGCAAGGTAATAGTGCTTGACAGCGGGCTGTGTGCTAACTTATTATAAGTGGAAGTATTTGAACTTGCGTATACTTCCGTATTTCCGTGATATATGGCGGTTAAGTCGTATGTGTGGAGTGGATAAAAAGAGAAAGAAGAGTATAAAAATGGAAAGAATAATCACAAGCCTGCTTGAAACGGATATGTACAAGTTTAGTATGGGACAGGCGATTTACCATCAGTTCAGTGACTATAAGACAACATGGTCATTCAAGTGCAGGAATACTGACGTGTTCTTCACAAAGGAGATGGTTGATGAAATCAAGAGACAGATACAGCTCTACTGTGATCTGAGATTTACAGAGGAGGAGCTTGAGTATCTGCACAATATCAAGTGGATAAAGGGTTCTTATGTTGATTTTCTGAGACTCTGGAAGGCAAGATATGAGGACTTTGAGATATCAGATGACGCTGAGTGTGGACTGAAGATAGAGGCGAGAGGCACTTGGCTCAATACTTCCATGTATGAGATACCTACTCTGGCTATAGTGAATGAGGTCTACTTCAGAATGAACGATGACTATGATAAGCTGCTTGCATCATTCAGGGAGAAGCTTGATGAGAAGGTCCGAAAAGTCGAGACCGGAGAGTATAACCTTGGAGCTTTCAGTGAGTTTGGACTCAGAAGAAGACTTTCGGCTGAAGCTCAGGAGCTTGCAGTCAAGGAACTCAGCAAGCGCAAGTATCCGGGTTCAACATTTGTCGGAACAAGTAATGTATATCTGGCAAGGAAGTATAATCTGGTTCCGGTTGGAACTATGGCGCATGAGTGGATCATGTGTGTTGGACAGGGTAATCATAAGCACAATCCTGCATATTCCAACTGGTATGCATTGGATGCATGGGTTAAGGAGTATGGAGTGCTGAACGGAACAGCTCTCACTGATGCCATCACAACAGATTGCTTCCTGAAGGATTTCCAGCTCACATATGCGACACTTTTCAGTGGGGTGAGACACGACAGTGGCGATCCTTATGAGTGGGGCGACAAGATGGTTCATCATTATGAGAAGCTTGGACTTGATCCAAAGACCAAGACACTTCTGTTCAGCGACAGCCTTGATTTCGAGAAAGCGGACAAACTCAACAGCTATTTTAAGGACAAGATCAAGGTTGCATTTGGAATAGGAACATATATATCCAACGATACGTGCGATGAACCGCTCAACATAGTTATGAAGACTACAGCATGTAACGGCATGGATGTTGCCAAGATATCTGATGATAAGGGCAAGGGTATGTGCAAGAACCCTGATTATGTTCATTATCTCAACAGATGTATCAAGTGGCGTATGGAGAATGATAAGTAAATTTTCGTAAGGAGGTGGCGCACTGGGTGCGCCGTCACTAAGCTGGGCTTAGTGACATCTTATGAAGCACGCAGACGCCGCGCGCAGCGCATTTCATGCGTCTGCTCATTAGCAAAAAATGGAGTTTTGTGAATTATGGGAAAAATTATTATAATGACAGATTCTGCCAGTGACATTTCAGAGAATGAGGAGAAGGAGCTTGGAATCAAGATTCTTCCTTTCCCGGTCGTAATAGGTGGCAAGTCTTATCTGAGCAGAGTCGATTTTGACAATGAGGGCTTCTACAAGCTCATGGCAGAGAATGATGATCTTCCAAAGACATCACAGATCACAGCGTACCAGTTCGGCGAGGTGTATAAGGAGCTGGTGGAGCAGGGTTACACGGATATTATATATGTAAGCATCAACAAGGATGGTTCTGCCTCATATGCAAATGCGCAGATGGCCGCAGATCAGTTCGAGGAGGAATATCCTGAGTGTGCCGGAAAGTGCAATATATATGTATTTGACGGAATAGGCTACAGTGGACAGTATGGCTATCCGGTGGTTGTGGCAGCTAGAATGGTTCAGGAGGGCAGGGATGCCAGGGATATAGTGTGGTATCTGAAGGAAGAGCTTCCAAAGAGAAGGATATACTTCGGAATATATGGCCTCAAGTATGCAGCCAAGTCAGGAAGAATCCCAAGTGCGGCAGCTCTGGTTGGTGACGCACTCGGCGTGAAGCCTATCATGAAGATCTGGGCAAATGAGATCGTGACAGCTATCAAGTGCCGCGGCGAGAAGAAGCTCATGGCAAAGATGGTGGATGTCACAGTGGAAGAGATGGAGCCGGGTTCAGAGTACCAGATAGTATATGGAAACGATGAGACCGTAAGAGACGAGCTGACAGCCCGTATGACGGAGAAGGTTGGATATGGCCCATCAGACTATTTCCAGATCGGGGCAGCAGTTGCATCCAATGCAGGACCAAAGGTTGTTGGAACTATCTTCAATGTGAAGAAAGAACTGAGATAGAAGATAAATATGAGATGTAATTAAAAGTGGCAGATGTCTGTATATATGACGCCTGCCACTTTTTCTTTGAACAGATTATTAATTATACGTAAGATAAACTGCCCTCTGAATGAAGAACTTTCAAGGCAGTTGAGTGTACAAATGCGCACTACTATGACGGTAGCAAGGTTTGTATCCCAGGCGTCAAATAAGAATAATGGATGGGCGAAGGTCCCATGGATGACCTCTAAGTACCCAAGCCTTTGCCCGGCTCTAATCCAGTGATCCCATACCTGTCATAGATTTTTTCCAGGGCATCCCGAATCTTTGAGATCAGCCCTGAAAAATCGAATTTCTGCGCCGCCGGATCATACCACTCATCCGCCACTACCTTATGTGACATGCAAAATTATTTGGTAATAAAATACCATTACACTTTATACAGACGTATAATTGCCCCTCTTTTGTTCCCTGGCTTTTGCATTTTTTAGTCGCTCTCCTGAAGCCCGGTCCCAGACTGATACTCCCCTGTTTGATATATCTGAATGTTTATATATATTGATTCAGAGAATGGCTAATTAGGGAAGGATCACCCTCATCCCCATCAAAAAAAATAAGACCAATGCTGTTACACACTGGTCCTATCTCTTCACCACGCTTTTCTCCCCTTTTTTTATCAATTCTACAATTTATCTTACCATACATTTTCGCATAAACAAATAAATTATAGTGTAAAAACTTGCTGTAAAAATCCCAGAAGGTCAAACGAGATTTTCCTCTCGTTTGATATGTCTGAACGTTTGTATATATTGATTCAAGAAGAGGATTAATTAGGGCAAATCACCCTCAAGTTCTAGTCCGGACTTAGGCGACACATTTGCATAAAAAAAAGAATCCCGATGTTTTCACATCAGGATTCCTGTATCAGCTACTGCCATGCGCCGCAGGTGCTACATTTTCTGCCTACGAGTACCTTTTCCTTCTGGATCTCGTACTCGGCAGGGTGGTGGATGGTGTCTACCTTGGTAGGTCTGATTATTGCGCTTGAACCTTCGTAGATCTCTTCGCCGATATCCTCATCGTAGTATTTTCTACCACATCTAAAGATATGGTTTTCATCGTATGTGATGTCTTTTCCACAGTATGAGCAAAAATCTCGATCCTCGTATACATCCTCATCCCAAGCCTCAGATACGCAAACTTTCTTCTCCTGAGTCTCATACACATCTTTCCAGGTATGGACATGCTCAGTGGTCGTTGGCTCCGACTTTGGTTTCTCAGTTGTAGGTCTCTCGGTTGTAGCAGCTGTGGTAGGTCTCTCAGTTGGCGTCTCAGTCGTTGACCTCTCGGTGGTAACTGGCTGGCTGGTCGTTACCTTGCCATCCTCTCTGCCCGGTGTCTTTGCCTCGGTTGTTGTCTGGCTGCTTGGTTTCTTCGTTGTAGATTCTGTAGTTGTAGCAGAACCCTTCTTGTCCTTCTTCGCAGTTTTAGCAGAACCCTTCTTGCTCTTTTCCGAGGTAGCAGCCTTGGTTGCCTTCTCGGTGGTTGTAGCCTTGGAAGTCGTCTTGACATCCGCCTTTCTCTCTGTTGTACCCTCTGTCATCTTTTCAGTGAATGTACCTCCCTCATGGACACCCTCCTTGGTGTCATCCCTGAAAAGAATGATGGCACTTATAATAATCGCTGCAAGCATTACCCCTATAATAATGCCTATTAACAGGATCTTTTTCTTTTTCTTGTCGTTCATAATTGTTTCGCCCCTTTCTGTTTAAGTAAAGTATAAATCAGAATATGGTAAATTACACTAAATATTTACAGTAAAAAATAAACCAGCCGTCGTTACAAAATGTAGCAGCAGCTGGTTTATTTATTTTGGTGGTTAGTATACCTACTCTTCCGATACTAATTCCTCAAGCTCGTGATAGACTCTGGCAAGCGGCAGCCCGACAACATTGTTGTAGTCGCCATCAATTCCCTTGACGAACAGACCGCCCTTGCCCTGAATTCCATAGCTTCCGGCTTTGTCAAACGGCTCATTTGTGGCGAGGTACTGGATTATCTCGTCGTGGGATACTGGATAGAAGGTGACATCCGTCTTCTCATAGAATGAGCTGGATGACTTGGCTCTTCCGTTCACATATATCAGACACACGCCGGTGTACACCTGATGCGTCTGGTCGGACAGACTGTTCAAGGTGTTGTATGCATCGTCGTAGTCGTAAGGCTTACCAAGAATCCTTCCGTTCAGCGATACAACAGTGTCTGCGCCGAGGACAACGAAGCGTTCAGGAAGCTTTTTAACCCGTCTTACAACATCCTGGGCGATGATCCTGTTGCACACTTCATCTGCCTTCTTCTTAGCCAGAAGCATTACATATTCAGATGGAGCCATCGGTTCAAGATCTTCATCAGAAAGACTTGGACACACATCGAAGTCGTATCCCGCCTGGGCCAGAAGTTCCTTTCTTCTAGGCGATCCCGAGGCGAGAATTATCTTTATGTTAGTCATATGCTATATCTCTATACTTTCCTAAAATAATTTTGTACAAACAAGATCTATTATTGTCGTACACACAGATCATTATTTACACATCTTAATAGCCTTCTCAAACAGTGGCAGAGAGCGCTCAACCATATCTGTTGTAGTACAGTAAGCCAGTCTCATATGTCCCGGACACATAAAGCTGTCGCCAGGAACAAGGATCAGATCAAGCTCATGGGCAGTCATGTTACAGAACTCATTTGCATCTGCGATAGGAGTCTTAGGGAACATATAGAAGGTTCCGCCTGGCTCAACACACTCATATCCCATAGCTGTGAGCTCCTTGTACAGGATGTTCTTGTTCTTCTCGTAGATAGACAGATCAGATGTCTCATCAAGCACCTTTGCAACTCCGAGCTGTATCAGAGATGAAGGACAGTTGTGTCCTGTGAAACGTGATACCTGTCCGCACATGTTGATGATGAGCTCGGCATCCTTGCACTTAGGGTTTACAGCCACGTATCCGATACGCTCTCCAGGCAGTGACAGAGACTTGCTGAATGAGTAGCAGCAGATGGTGTTGTCGTAGAACTTTGAGATGAATGGCGAATCAGTTCCCTCAAATACGATCTCTCTGTAAGGCTCGTCTGATATAAGGTAAATGTCATGTCCGTACTCCTCCTGTTTCTCTGTGAGGATCTGGGCAAGACGTGTTATGGTCTCTGTTGAGTAGACGATTCCGGATGGGTTGTTAGGCGAGTTGATGAGGATTGCCTGAACATTTGGGTTCATCATCTCGAGGAATGCGTCAAAGTTGATCTGGAATGAAGTTATGTCCGCGGGAACGACCTTGAGAACAGCACCGGTTCCGTCAACGTATGGTACATACTCAGGGAAGTAAGGCGCAAATGTGATAACCTCGTCGCCCGGCTCTGTGACACATCTGATGGCGTGGGCCAGGGCTCCGGCAGCACCTGATGTCATGAAAATGTCCTCAGGAACATACTCCATGCCGAAACGGCGGTTCAGTGATTCTGCGACAGCCTTTCTTACAGAGTAGATGGTAAGTGTAGGGCTGTAGCCGTGGAGTGCCAGTGAATCCTCATTCTGGATAAGGTCGATAAGTCCCTTGTTGAAGTCGTCTGTGGTAGGCACAGATGGATTGCCTATAGTATAGTTGAACACATTCTCAGCACCGATCTCAGCGGCACGCTTTGAAGCATACTGTGCAAATTCCCTGATGATGGAAGTGTTGTTTAACATTGATGAATATTTCTTTGAAATCATGAAAGTCCTCCTGTTATGTAAAATGTTATGATAAATATACATATAAAATCAATGCGATATGACACGTGTAATGTGGACACATATTATACGTTGATGTAATCTATGTGTACATATATACATCACAATAAATATACAGTTTTGGACACAAAAAAACAAGAGGTAACAGAACGGGGAAGATCTGCTGCCTCTTGCAAAAAAATGAGGGGAGAGAGGATTCAAATAAATGAAAAACTCTTTACAATTGTTAGTATATCCAGGATTTGTGAAAAAAATGTGTTTAAAGATTAATCTATTTATAAAGATTAATAACTAATCATAAACAAATAATTAAACGTTCACAAAGTGCGGGTATTTCTGTATAATACAGCGTGACGGATACGATATTGCGGTACTATAAACAATGCATTAGTACCATAAGAGAGGTTTGAGATATGATATTTGAGACACATGGTCATTATGACGATACTCAGTTTGATGAGGACAGAGAACAGTTAATTGCAGAATTCCTTGAGAAAGATATAGACAAGGTCATGAACGTCGGAGCGGATATGCAGTCATCGAGGAATTCGGTGGGGCTTGCCGCAAAATATCCGCATTTTTATGCGGCAGTCGGCGTACATCCGAGTGAGGTAGGAGAGCTGACGGAGACGGATATACAGGAGCTTAAGAGCATGGTGCTGGATAATCCAAAGGTGAGAGCCATAGGAGAGATAGGTCTTGATTATCATTTTGATGATGATCCTCCGAGGGATGTTCAGAAGAAATGGTTTCTCAGGCAGCTTGAGCTTGCGCAGGAGCTTGCCATGCCGATCATTATACACAGTCGTGATGCGGCATCAGACACTATGGAGATGCTTAAAAGAATGGATGGCGGCAGAAATGGCGGTGTGATACACTGCTATTCATACAGCGTTGAGCAGGCCAGGGAATATATTAAGATGGGATTCCATATCGGTGTTGGCGGAGTTGTCACCTTCAAAAACAGCCGGAAGCTTCAGGAGGTCGTGGAGGACATCCCTCTGGAAAAGATAGTTCTCGAAACAGACTCCCCATACATGGCTCCGGTTCCATTCCGGGGAACAAGGAACTCTGCCCTCAACATACCTTATATAGCTGAGAAGATAGCCGAGATCAAGGGCGTTCCGGTTCAGAAAGTGTATGACCAGACATACGCGAATGCCCTGAAAATGTACAAGATGTAATAAAAACGTAGATTACAGGCAATGGAGGTTTCGTAATGTGAATTGAGACCAGGACTTTGTGGTATTCCCCAGACAGGCATACCACAAAGCCCTGGTCGTGACAAAAATCTTGATGAAACCGCCATTGTCTGGACGCAGGAAAGGACAAAGCATGGAGAAGTTAAGCAATCCACAGGTTACGATAGAGACGATAAAGAAATACGAATTTGCATTTCAGAAGAAGTTCGGTCAGAATTTCCTCATAGATGCCCATGTCATAAATAAGATAATCAGCGCAGCGGACATCACGAAGGACGACTGCGTGCTGGAGATAGGTCCGGGAATAGGAACCATGACCCAGTATCTTGCGGAGAGTGCCGGACAGGTTGTGGCGGTGGAGATAGACAAGAATCTTCTCCCTATTCTGGACGAGACCCTTGCGGAGTACGACAATGTGACCATCATCAACGATGACATACTGAAGGTGGATATCAACAAGATCGTGGAGGAGAGAAATGGCGGCAGGCCTATCAAGGTGGTTGCGAATCTTCCATACTATATAACCACACCGATCATCATGGGACTTTTCGAGAAGCATGTGCCGCTTCTCTCGGTGACGGTCATGGTGCAGAAGGAGGTTGCGGACCGCATGCAGGTGGGCCCGGGAACCAAGGATTACGGAGCACTGTCCCTGGCAGTTCAGTATTATGCCGAGCCGTATATAGTGGCAAATGTTCCGCCAAACTGCTTTATACCGAGACCGGGTGTGGGCTCAGCGGTCATCAGACTGAACAGATACCAGGAGCCGCCGGTCAAGGTGAAGGACGAGCAGCTCATGTTCAGGCTGATAAGAGCATCATTTAACCAGAGAAGAAAGACTCTTCAGAACGGCATAGCCAACAGCGGAGAACTGTCATTTACCAAGGAGCAGATCGCAAAGGCACTGGAATCCCTTGGAATATCAGCAAATATCCGTGGAGAAAGTTTGAGTCTGGCGGAATTTGCAGCTTTGAGCGACATTCTCACGGACAAATAATGTCATAGGTGGTGAGACAGAATCATAGATAATTGATAAAGCCCCCGGAAAAGGACGCAGAATTCCGGAAGGGAGAGGAGGATTATCTATGGTGTACTGGAACCGATTTATATCGTATATTTACAGGTATCACGACGGATACAAATGTGAAAATTCAGGATTTGCCAAGGTGGCAAAGGTGGGGAGAACGGGAAGACTCACGGTTGGACTGAGAAACGGAATGAACAGCAGAGAGGAAATCTATGGCGTGTTCATTTACAGGGAGACGCTGGCCGACGAAGGCGCAGTGGGCGGTGAACAGACAAATGAGCCCGTGATGATCCCTCTGCCGGTGCTCGTCGGTAAGATGAGACTCAGAAATGGACACGGTGAGGAGTGCTTCTCATTCTGCTGGGATGATGTCATGGAGAGCGGACGGCCTGTGACTGCATTTGCCGGTATCGTCATAAGGCGTATACAGCCGGATGGAAATATGGGGCAGGAGTATTACGACAGCGATATATTCTGTTCGTCCTGGACGGACAGTGTGATAGATTATTCTAGAATGTGGGATGCGAAACGTGCGGTCCGCGATGCTGAGGAACTGAGCGAGGCGGTGAGAGAGGCCTCCATAACAGATACGGTCACGGCAGAGTTGGAGCTTGAGAGCTGTGCTGCACCGGCGGAGCCTGTATGTTCTGATGAGGTCGAGACCTCCGAGACCGGAACGGCGATAGACAAAATGTTTGAGAACTATGAACGTCTGCCACTTCTTCCGGGAAGCTCCCTGGATGACGGGTTGGACAGCGTCATAGAGAGCGTGAAGATATCCCCGAATGACATAGGTCTGCTGGACATGTGCAACTGGAAGCTCGGGGTGAACAGCTTCCTGACACACGGGTATTACAGCTACAAATACCTGATGTTCGGCAAAGTCATATTTTCCCCAGATAATGACCGCGTCAGTTATATACTTGGAGTTCCGGGGGTGTATTCCTCGAGGGAGAAATACCTTGCCGGGATATTTGGATTTGACAGATTCGTGCCGGAGAAGGAGACACATATCAAGACCGGCAGCTTCGGCTACTGGATAGTGGATATAAGATAGGAAGAAGAGGATAAAGAGAATGGAAGATACCAATATAGATGAGCTGACGCCGGAGGAGCGGCGTATCCATGAGAAGTATATGGATAAAGCCATAGCCCAGGCAAAGAGGGCTTATGCAAATGGCGATGTTCCGATAGGCTGTGTCATAGTCCACGATGACAGGATAATCGCAAGGGGCTTCAACAAGAGAAATCTGAAAAAGACCACACTTGCACATGCGGAGATACTGGCCATAGAACAGGCGTCAAAGAAGCTCGGCGACTGGCGGCTGGAGGAGTGCACAATGTATGTGACCCTTGAACCGTGCCAGATGTGTGCCGGGGCCATAGTGCAGGCCCGTATCCCAAATGTGGTGATAGGATGTATGAATCCCAAGGCCGGATGTGCGGGCTCCATAATAAACCTGCTGGACATGAAACAGTTCAATCATCAGGTTGAGGTTATACGTGGTGTGCGGCAGGATGAATGCAGTGAGATGATGAAGAGCTTTTTTCGCGACCTGAGACAGGGAAAAGCGAAGAATGCTTGACGGCGGGCGGCATGTCAGATATAATGTAGCCT
The DNA here is from genome assembly GCF_040227275.1 of Coprococcus sp. RTP31081st1_H1_RTP31081_211007. NCBI lineage: Bacteria > Bacillati > Bacillota > Clostridia > Lachnospirales > Lachnospiraceae > Coprococcus > Coprococcus sp. RTP31081st1_H1_RTP31081_211007. The sequence goes on along the minus strand of NZ_JBEHVP010000003.1, from coordinate 51,391 downwards.
GCGGTGCATCTTGTGCACAGCCAATTAAATATGTTTTAAAGTTTCCATGCAACCGGGGAGGTAGCGGCGCCCTGTACCTGCAATCCGCTATAGCAGGGGTGATGGTCTTCCTGAGGGGTGGCCGCTGTAGGGCTGCCCTCAGTAAGTGATGTTGATGTCTGGGTCTCGCGCAACAGGAATCTTCGAACCGTGTCAGGTCGGAGACGAAGCAGCACTAAGGGGAATCTCCTGTGTGCCGTGAGGGTGCCTGGGCTGAGTTAACTGCTGAGGTAACGTCTATGGTGACGCTTCGAAGGAAGATCGCATGGATTTTTTTATTTTTAACATTATTTATTAAAAATTTAAAAAAATATAGCAAAATCCCACAAAAGATGTTATCATCAAGTATGATACTTTTGCAGTGTTATTATGCGCTGCAGAATAGTGATTTCCAAGGGGCGAAACGGATATGAATTACGCTGAAGTAATTGATTTTGTAAAGGAACAGACAGCCGTTAATGGTAGGCCGCCTAATTATCCATTCAGGAGCAGATTTGAACATACTATGCGGGTGTATAGATGGGCGATAAAGCTTCAGTCGAAGTTAGGTGGAGATCTGGATATAATAGTTCTCGCGGCACTTCTTCATGATGTGGGCTGGGATGACGAGAGACCACATGGGGAGGTCGGAGCAGAGATAGCTGTCAATTATCTTGACAGTCTGGGAGTCGATCCACAGAAGATAGCCAAGATAGGCGAGATAATCATGATCCATGAGGAGAAGGATACTGATGCAGATCTGTCACTTGAGTGCAGGATAGTTATGGATGCAGACCTGCTGGATGAAGTGGGAGCGATCAGTGTTCTGTGGGATTCCATGGCTACGGCTATAGAGGACGAGGCAAGCTATAAGCGCGCATATTACAGAATCAAGAATTTTTATAAGATCAATAAACCAAAGATCAAGAGATGTAAGACGGAGGCTGGACGACTTGAGTACAGCAAACGCATGCAGCTCCTTGAGGATTTCATATTCCAGCTTGAGAAAGAACTGTTCTAGTATCGATTGATGAATTTGATTGTGGATAGGAGAGATAATTATGAAGACATTTGTTAAGATCCTTGTAGCCATTATTGTGGTAGCAGCTATCTGTGGCGGTGTGTATCTGGTTCTTCCTGAGACAGCTCAGATATTTGTAAAGGGTAATATTCAGTATCGTACTAACGATGAGGCAAAGGACAAGATAGACAGCCTTAAGAAGAATGAGATCGTCTATACAGATGTACAGAGCAACGGAACAGAGAAGAAGGTTCCTACAGGTGTTACATATGGAGACGCTCTTGATAAGAAGGCCAAGACAACAGTATGGTATTATGAGGACACAACAAACGGTGGATTCAGAATCACATATTATGGAACAAAGGTCAGCATGGATCTTGCAAAGTATGGTTCAGATGGAACATATATAGACAAGACACTGAAGGCAGTATTTGATTTCCCTGCAGGCGGAAAGAGTACAGTTACATTGTACATAGGAGATGAGCAGTGTGACGATGCGATGAAGGCTGCTGTACTTCAGGCTCTGGCTAACTAATAATAGTTAATATACAATAAAACTCCACACCGACTATGATTTAGACGGTGTGGAGTTTTATTTTGCCTTTTTATAATTGCTTTTGCAGATCTTATGCAGATCAGTCGTGGCCGTTTACGAGATCCTCTATCATGTTGATGATGATTCCCGTTGAGTCGGTCAGGTTGCTGGACTCCATAGCCTGGATATATTTCTCTTTGTTGTTGTACACTTCATTTATTCCGGCGAACAGGGAATCTGTGTTCAGCTCTTCCTCCTGGATCACATAGCTGTATCCGCTCTTCTCAAATGACTGGGCGTTGAGGATCTGATCACCTCTTGATGCAGCCTTTGACAGAGGAATGAGGATGTTCGGTTTTCTGAGTGCGAGAAGCTCACAGATGGCATTGGCTCCTGCACGTGAGATGATGATATCGCACAGTGCAAGCATGCTTGCAAGTTCCTTCTTTACATATTCGTACTGGACATAGCCCTTCTTATCCTTGAGGGATTCATCCAGATTGTCCTTGCCGCACAGGTGGATGACGTTGAAGGTCTCCAGAAGACGGTCGATATTGTCTCTTATTGCGTTGTTGATTATGACGCTTCCTGAACTTCCGCCCACGATAAGGAGAACAGGCTTGTTGTCAGTGAAACCGCAGTAGTTATATGCAAATGCGGAATCGCCGCGGAAAAGTTCCTCTCTGATAGGGGTTCCGGTTACGACTGCCTTGCCCTCAGGGAAGAGATCCTTTGTCTCAGGGAAGTTACAGCATACCTTTGTCGCCTTTGGAAGGGCGAGCTTATTTGCAAGGCCGGGAGTCATATCTGATTCGTGTATCACCACAGGGATACCTGCTGAGTGTGCGGCAAATACCACAGGGACTGTGACAAATCCTCCCTTTGAGAATACTACATCAGGCTTGAGCTCTTTCATGAGCTTCTTTGCTTCAGATATTCCTTTAAGTACCTTGAACGGATCTGAGAAGTTCTTCATTGAGAAGTATCTTCTGAGCTTTCCTGAAGCTATGCCGTGATAAGGGATGCCCATATCTTCTATAAGCTTTTTTTCCATGCCGTCATATGAACCGATGTACTGGATGTCATATCCGTGCTTCTTCAGCTCCGGCATAAGTGCCATGTTTGGTGTGACATGACCTGCTGTACCGCCGCCTGTCAATATAATTCTCTTCATAATGATTGTTAATCCTCCTGTTACTGTGCTGAAGCCAGATACTGCTTGAGTGCCTGAGCCAGTTGATCCGGGCATGAAGTCGGCTTGAAACCGCAGGTTGTGCCCTCAAGTCTGGCGATGACGTCCTCTGGCTTCATGCCTTCTACGAGAGCTCCGATACCCTTGAGGTTACCATTGCATCCTCCGGTGAACTTTACATCATGCAGCCTGCCATCGATGACGTCAAAGTTGATCTCGACAGAGCAGGTTCCTTTAGTCTTATAAACCATAACAATACCTCTTTTCTATTGTACTTAACCAATCATTTTAATATTCGCTGATACATTCTAAGATGTATGTATCCTGCTTTTTTCATCTTGAAGTATATCAAAAGAGCATGCAAAAGACAAACATTTGTCGAGCGAAAATAATTGTATACCCCGGAATGTCGCTCATATAATACTACCATCCGGACCGGCCAAACGGATATGGGGTTAAGCCCTGACAGGATATGATCGAATAATTGAAAAGAGAGGGAAAACTATGTTTGAAATTTTGTTGAATCAGAATGTGTGTATGTATGTGATGATAGTGTGTGGGTGTATAGGGCTGACAGGACGGGCTGTGATGAGCAGTTATCTTGCAAGACTGGCAAAGGCGGCTGAGCGCATGGGAACGACGCGGAAAAAACAATTGATGGAGATGCGCAGGCGGTATGAGGATATAACATCGCTGGATGTGAACATACATGACACTGCCGCATTTGTGGACAAGTACATAGACAGGCTGAAGATAGGTTTTATACCGATAAATGTGTGGAATGGATTTGTGAAAAATATGGGAGTGGCCGCAGCTGGGACAGGCATATTTGCAGCGGCGTATCAATATTATGTAGTAGGCGATGGCGTGGAGACATTGAAGATGCTGGGGTGTGGACTGGCAGCTTGCATAGTGCTGGTGGCTGCTCATAACCAGTGGAATTGTGAATGGCATATGAGGACTCTGCGTGACAGCGCCAGAAATTATCTGGGCAACAGCCTGGCAAACAGATTGAAAAAGGAAGAAGAGAAACAGACGACGAAGCAGGATACTGTTGAGGCCATGGCAGCATGCAGTGAGACAGATGAAAATGACAGGATAAAAAGAAAGGCGAAGCCTGCGCGGAAAGCACAGCGGAGTGATAAGTCAGATTATGATGCTTTGCTTGACGGAATAATGAAGAAAATGCTTGCGGACGGATAGCAGGGGTGTTGATGAGCAGGTGCGTGGCAGATGAAATGCAGGTGAAAGCCGCCTGCAGAAGCCAATAAATTCAGGATGGTAGATAGTGAGAAAGCTGTACTTGATAGCAGGACTGTATGCTGCCTGCGTGATCGGAGCCGTGCTCAGCGGATGCTCCATATATGACAAGGAGGATCTGTCCAAGATGGTGGCGACTCCGGGGGACGCAGAGTGTCAGGCGGACGGTGCGAAGAATGGGGAAGGTGATGCGGAAGGAAAAGAAAAATCGGGAGACAAGACGGAAGATGCGGAGAGTAACACGGACACAGACGGGGAGAGTCGGGGTGAGGATATGACCAGACTCAGGGATTACAGCCAGATATCGACAAAGAAATATTCATGGTACATAGTGCGGGACAAAAATCATGGAATGAGTGGCTGTGACAACAGCTTTCCGCTGGAGCAGTACGATGCGTTCTACGTGGACAGAGTGTGTGCTGAGAAGAATGAAAAGGTGATGTATCTGACATTTGACTGTGGGTACGAGAACGGATATACAGAGCAGATGCTGGATGTGCTTAAAAAGCACAATGCAAAGGGCTGCTTCTTCGTGACGATGACTTACATAAGGGACAATCCGGATATAGTAAAGAGGATGAAGGAGGAGGGACATCAGGTGGGAAACCACACGGTGCATCATCCGTGCATGCCGGAGAAGAGTGTGGAGGAGCAGAAAAGTGAGTTAAAGGAGTGCTCAGACTTTATGAGGAATGAAACTGGGTATGAAATGGATATGTATTTCAGACCGCCGAGCGGTGAGTACAGTGAACAGGTTCTGCAGCTGGCTAAGGATATGGGGTATAAGACCATATTCTGGAGTATGGCTTACCTTGATTATGATGTGAACAATCAGCCGGGGACGGACTATGTCATTGATCATTTTGCGAAATATCATCATCCGGGAGCCATTCCTCTCATACACAATGTGTCGTCGTCCAATGCGCAGGCACTTGATACGGTTCTCACAAACCTGGAGAAGGAGGGATATGAGTTCAGGTCTTTGAATGAGATGAAAATTGAATAGTGGTATCAGAAACAGAAGCTCTCTGTGCGGATCATGCCGATCCGAACGGAGAGCTTTTGTGTATTGGCAGTGCGATCTGTGTGATATAAGCATCTTTATTTGCTCCGTGGGTTGGAGGACCCTCCATAAATGAATTGCGAAAATAACCACAGGTCGCAAGATTGTTTTCTTTTGCATAGTCCAATAGTTTTTTCTGGACAGTGTCGAAATTTTCATATGGACCACGATAGTATATACAGATAGCTGCAGTCTGTGGAAGTTTTTTTATGTGTTCGTCATTGGTGTCAGGATCTGCTGCGACAGGTATGACATATCTTCCTTCGGATGTTGATTCGACAAAAACCTCTGTACACATTTTGCCTGTGGTGTCCAGTTGATATTTTTTTGTTGCCTCGATAAAGGTCTTGCGCAGATCTTCAGTTTTTCTGGCCAGATCAGAGTCTTTGAACTCCTGACAAAATGCAGTGAATGAGGGAAGAGTGGTAAAATGGATCTCCGGTTCTGATGTCTGGGACTGACGCAGCTGAAGCTGGGCTATGCACAGATCCAGCTGGGAACGGAGCGCAGTCATACGTTCAATGACATCCTCAAGCTTTTCGGTATTATTGAAGTACTTGTTAATCTCGGATAACGATAATCCTAGTCCCTGAAGAACTTTTATAATTCGTATATGTACGATGTTATCGGCAGAGTAGTAGCGGAAACCGCTGCTCTCATTTTTGTGTGCGGGTGTCAGAAGCCCCAGGTCTTCGTAGTTTAACAGCATTCTTCTTGTCACTCCAAGCATTTTAGTGACTTCCCCAATTTGATACAGATTTTTATTTGCGTGATTCATATGATTTCCCTCCCCTTAAAAATAGACAAAAAAAATTGTGAATATTGCATAAATACCGCAAAAATATTGTTGACTTGAACATTGATGTACGAATTATAATTATCATAAATTGTTAAAGGGAAAGAGTCAAGAATTAACAGGAGGTAATGGTTGCAGAGAGAAAACATTAACGGACACACGAAAAAGAGGTTTTATTGAGAAAGAGAGGGAAGTGTATGAAAGAAAGAATTCTATGCAGAAAAGTTATGGCATGGCTCATGACAGCTTTCATGGTCATAACGTGTTTGATTTCGATAGGTGGTAAGAATACTGCCTACGCAGCGGCTATGGAGAATATCAAGGTAACAGACGTGGATATAAGCACAGATGGACATATGAGAGGTCTCAAGTGGGGGTGGACAACCAGCGGTTATGCCAGCGCGAGCTGCAAGCTTGGCATTCAGTCTGAGAAGTTCACGACTGGAGATCTCACAAACTTTGGTGATTATCTGAGCAGCCATAGGTACAGTGGATGGGCGAGTGCCGAGTCACCTGAAGGCTGCGGATTTAAAGGCTGGATAACAGAGAACTCGTTCTCAAGGAGTTCAGGTACATATGACAGAACGGATACCATTTCCGGAGAGGGAATAGATATGGGTACCACGGGTGTGTATTATCTGTATACGTGGACATATTACAATGGTTATGTATTCCCTGATATTTACATAGGAAGTATTGATCTGAATGCTGGCAAGATCGTGGACGCCAGCGGCAATGAAATAACATTTCAGATCGGTGGCTTTTCAGGCGGAGGCAATACAGATCCTTCGGAGGAAGAAGTTGTATTCATGAACAATGGATATCCATATGGCAAGAATATGACGAATAGTTCAATCACTCTCGTTATGGACGTGACAGGGGAAGCTGCAACATATCAGTGGCAGAGCGCAACCAGTAAGCGTGGACCATTTACAGATATTGAAGGTGCAAATGGAAGTACATATACGTTCACCCCGACTCATGGATACTGGTACAGGTGCGTGGTGGATGGCACAGCCAGCAGAGCGGTAAAGGCAGTTATCCCTACCAGTGACAATGGAAATACGTGGACAAAGCCAAATACTTGCTGGTATATAAGCAATGGAGTTATGGCCTATATGGCCAATGACAAAGGGGTTGATATTGTTGGCTTGTATACCAAGGACGGAAAGAACTATATGCTTGGAACAAGCTACGACAAAGTATGGAGATTGTACAGCAGAAGCGATTCAGAGCCTTCAGCTGAAACGGCTACATCACAAGTATCTGTGGCTTCGCTTGCAGCTCTAAGATTGTCGTTTGATCCTATGAATACTCACGATCTGATTTTTGATGCTGAACTTGGTGAGGGACAGCATTCATTTGCAATAGGAGCGGATGCGAACATTGGAAATAGTATTACAAGCTCTGACAGTGCAGATGAAGCGGTGCTTGCTGCCACTGTCAAGAATGGTGAATTACAGCAGATAGCGATGATGGGAGTTGCTAAAGCGGCGGATGCGGCAGATGATACTCCATCATTTGTTCTTGCCCCTATAACACAGGCAAGTAATTACTGGATCGGGGGCTATGATTCCAGAAGAATATTTGAGTACAATACAGGTTCATCAAGCTACATAAAGGAAACTGCTGAAATAAATGGTCAGAATGCTGCATCCCTGGTTGAAGGAATAGATTCGGGATTGACAATGTCATGGACAAATGTTGAAGATGGCGGACATATAGGTTTCAAATTCAGCGTTGGAGCAGTGGCTGATGTAGGAGCGGTTACAGGACAGGTTGATTATATAACAGAAAATCTGACAGATCTTGATGGCGATACTTCATATATCATCACTGTCGATGGCGAGTCATATGAAATTGTGAGTGATATGTATGGTGATATAGCTCTTGAGGGAACAGATGATAACGACGTATCATATAGTTTGTTTGGTAAAAATATAAGTATCAGCAAGAAGGACAGTCATGATACACCTGCTGATATAACTGTTGCAGCAAGACCGGAGGCGCCATCTGCACCGAAGACTCTTGCAGACATACAGAATCCAACGCCAGCTGATATGGAAAGTGCTGCAGACGGCGAAGGCATTGAGATAGTAAGCGTGACTGGCGATTCTGTGACAGTAAGCCCGCTTGGCGGACAGCAGTATCAGTATTCGATGGATGGAGCGACATGGACAGTTCTTGATGATCTGAATGTGTCAGATAATTATGTTATCTCAGGACTTGAAGAGAATCAGAGGGTATATGTTCGCACAAGATACGTGGCTAATACGACAAAACCAGCTTCATTGTGGTCAGATGCCAAGACAGTCTCACGTGATCTGATCGCCGGAGTAACTGCGGAAGATACAACCTGCACTTACGATGGATTGATACATAGCCCATCTGTTACAATTGCAGATGGCCTGGATGGAGCTTCTATCCGTTATTCATTGGCAGCAGGTGAGCCGTACACACAGACGGTTCCAGAACTTAAAAATGCCGGAACATATAAGGTGTATTACCTTGTTACAGCAGATGAGTGTTCACCGGTATTTGGCGATGTGACTGTGACTATCGAAAAGAAAACGATCACAGCGGATAAGGTAATCGTTGATGAAAATGCATATATACAGGGAATCCAGTTCTCAGGATTGCTGGATGGAGAAGAACTGGTATATGACGAGGATTATACTGTGGTACTGTGGGACGTTACACCAGGAATAGAGAAGGTTGTAACTACATACAGATTTGGGCTTGCAACTACGGGAAATGCAGCCAATTACATGCTTCAGAACAAGTCATGGGATATGGTTCATTATCATGACTGGACGTATGAGATAAAAGAAGGCCACAGTAACAAGATAATTGCATATTGCAATGAAACTGAGAATCCGGCACACTGCGCATATCAGGGCAGAAACGAGGCGGTCAGCTGTACTGTGACAGCAGAAAGCAGAGCGTATGACGGCACAGAATATGCAGGTGCAGTTGTTAATAACTGGATAACAGAGAAGACCGGAGAGGCTGCTGTTACATATTATGAGGGAACAGGTGACACCGATTATCCGGAAAATGAGAATGCGCCGGTAAATGCAGGTACTTATAAGTTTGTTGTGAAGATAGCTGATGTTACGGCTTATGCAGAATTTGAAATACAGAGACTTGATCAGAATGTTGAATTTGATGTAATCGATTACACATTTGGCGACAGTGTAGAGGCTCCAGCGGTTACAGGAGCACAAGAGGATCCTGTTATAGAGTATTACTACACAACAGAGAACAGCAACACGGATGGAACATTGTGGGAGAACTCCAGATCGGCAGATCCGGGCACATATTATATGTATGCCAAGGTTTGTGCTACAACCAATTACAATGAGTATGTAACACAACCGGTTCAGTTCACAGTTGCAAAGAGAGAAGCTCCGACAGACATAACAGCGGCAGATATTGTAAAGACATATGACGGCAAGTCATATGGAATAACAGTTACAGGTGATATTCCAGAGGATGCGGTTGTGACGTATGGAACTTCTGAGGATGCATGCGATAAGACTGTAAGTCCGAAGTACAGTCAGGCTTCAGATGAACCATACACTGTATATTATAAGGTTGCAGCAAGGGGATATGACACGATATCCGGACATGCAACTATCACCATCAACAGAAGACCACTTGCTGTATCGGGAATCAAAGCTACATCAAAGGCTTACGATGGACAGACAGAGGCAAAGCTTGACTATTCAGGCGTTGTTCTGAATGGTAAGGTCAGCGCAGATGTGATTGCAGTTACAGCTACAGGAACATTTGACAGTGCAGATGTGGGAACAGGCAAAACTGTAAGCATCACAGATATAAAGATCAGCGGAAAGACCGCTTCAAACTATGTACTTACAGAAGATGCCCAGCAGCAGACAGCAAAGGCAGATATCACTCCTGCGGGAACAACTCTTACTGTAGAAAAGGTTGGAGCTAAGACATATGGAGGTGCAAAGTTTGCCCTCAATGTGAAGTGCAGTAGAAATGACAAGAAAACATTTACAAGCAGCAATACAAAGGTTGTCAAGGTGGATGGCACAGGCAAGGTAACTATAGTTGGTGCAGGCAAGGCGGTTGTGACAGTATCCGTTGCGGCAAATCAGAACTATAAGGCAGCAGCTGCAAAGGTTGCGATCACGGTAAACAAAAAAGCCATCAGAGTAACTGCAAATGACGCATCTAAGTATGAAGGCAAGGCGGATCCGAAGTTTACATTTACAGCGGAGGGACTTGTTGGCAAGGATAAGCTTACAGGAATTGTTCTCAAGAGAGCTGCTGGTGAGAAGTCCGGAACATACACGATCACAGCAAGCCAGAAGAAGGGTGCAAATCCAAACTACAATATAACATTTGCCATTGGCCGTCTTGTTGTAAAGAAATCTCCAAATGTTGAACCTAGTGGAACAGAACTCTATAAGAAGACACTTCCGTTCTTCCTTATGAAAGGAAAGGGAACAGGAACAAGAATAGATCTGACATGGGATAAGGTCAAAGGTGCAACAGGATATGATGTATACTGGTCATACTGTAATGGAAAGAACAACTTCAATAAGCTTGCTAATGTACCGAAGTCCCAGAAATATGCCGATAAGAACCTCAATAATAAGAGAGAATACAAGTATTTTACAGTCGCATACAAGATGTCGGGTGGCAAGAAGGTATATCTCGGCAGGACAAATACAGTCCATGTTGCAATGCCTTATGCAGCAAAGACAAATGTCCTGAAAGTTACTGTGAACAAGACCAAGGCTAACCTTGCAAAAGGTAAAACATTTAAGATCACCAAGAAGGTTAAGCTTGAGAATCCAAAGAAGAAGGCGTTAAACCATCTTACGAAGAAGGAAAGGTTCATAACATCCAATGCAAAGGTGGCAACTGTTTCATCTGCAGGAGTTATAAAGGCAGTGCGTAAGGGCACATGTACGGTTTATGTAATGTCTGAAAATGGTGTTTGTGCAAAGATCAAAGTGACGGTTAAGTAGTGCTTTAGACATGGTTATAATTGAAAACTCCTCCAAACCGGTTGTGGTTTTGGGGGAGTTTTTTGAGATTAATAGTTGATTATGGTATACCTATTTGCTAAAATTGATTCAATGTGAAAAATTTAATACAAGTAAGGAGAGAAAACAAATGGCACAGACAGTAAGTTTCGATTTTAAGAATGCAAAAGCCATGGCTACAGACGCTGATATCGCAGCAATCAAGGATCAGGTAGTAGCTGCAAAGGCAACACTTGTAAACAAGACCGGTGAGGGAAATGATTTCCTTGGATGGATCGACCTTCCAGTAGACTATGACAAGGAAGAGTTTGCGAGAATCAAGAAGGCAGCAGCTAAGATCCAGGCAGATTCAGACGTGCTTGTAGTAATCGGTATCGGTGGTTCTTACCTGGGTGCAAGAGCAGCCATCGAAGCTTTAAGACACAGCTTTTATAATTCAGTTGACAAGTCAATCCGTAAGACTCCTGAGATCTACTATGCAGGATCAAACATCAGCAGCACATACATGGCTCATCTGCTTCAGGTGATCGGTGACAGAGATTTCTCTATCAACATCATCTCCAAGTCGGGTACAACAACAGAGCCTGGTATCGCTTCAAGAATCTTCAAGAAGAAGCTTGTTGAGAAGTATGGCAAGGAGGGCGCAGCAAAGAGAATCTACGCCACAACGGACAAGGCAAAGGGAGCTCTCAAGACACTTGCAACAGAGGAAGGCTATGAGACATTTGTAGTTCCTGATGATGTAGGAGGACGTTTTTCAGTTCTCACAGCAGTTGGTCTTCTGCCAATAGCAGTAAGCGGTGCTGATATAGATAAGCTTATGGAAGGCGCAGCTTCAGCAAGAAAGGATTGTCTTGCACAGGACTTCGACGATTCAGATGCTATGAAGTACGCAGCAGTAAGAAATGTACTGTACAACAAGGGTAAGTCAATCGAGATCCTTGCTAACTTTGAGCCAGCACTTCACTATGTATCAGAGTGGTGGAAGCAGCTCTACGGCGAGAGCGAGGGTAAGGATGGCAAGGGACTTTTCCCAACAGCTACGGACTTTACAACAGACCTTCATTCACTTGGACAGTTCATCCAGCAGGGTTCACAGAACCATTTCGAGACAGTTATCAATGTTGTTAACCCAACATGTGAGATTGTTATGGAGGAAGAGGACTCAGATCTTGATGGACTTAACTATCTTGCAGGCAAGACAGTTGATTTTGCAAATAAGAGTGCTATGAACGGAACTATCCTTGCACACGCAGATGGTGGAATTCCTATCATCCAGATCAACATCGACAAGATTGATGAGTTCACTCTCGGTGAGCTGTTCTACACATTTGAGTTTGCATGTGGTGTGAGTGGATACACACTTGGTGTAAATCCATTCAATCAGCCAGGTGTTGAGAGCTACAAGAAGAACATGTTCGCTCTTCTCGGCAAGCCGGGCAACGAGGAGCTTGGCAAGAAGCTTCTTGCAAGAATCAACGGTTAATAGATCTTTACAGATTAATATATAAGAGATGCAGGTGTGTTTTGCCACACCTGAATTTTTTTGCAATTCTATATTTCTTGTAATCAGAATCGCACAATGTTATACTTATGAAGTGTATAGGCTCAGAATTGAGCCTGATCATTTGCATTGTGAATGGAAGGATAAGAAGGGCAGTGACATATGAATGAAAAGAGAGATGTAGAGGGGCTGTACAACCGATATAGACAGGTTCCATTGTATCTGATAGGAATGTTCTGTCTGATGACAGTGTTCATGTATTTTGTCGGAATAGGAGCCGGCGTTATAGCCACCATTTTTACGGCAGTATACGGAGCGGTGAGCATTGTTGTTTTCCTGAGGATGAATGCTTTGTCCCGCGACAGATATGTGGAATTTGCCATGGAGCACGGCAAGATGCAGAAGGAGCTCATAAAGGAGTTCCCGGTTCCGTACGCATTGCTTGACGAGGATGGAAAAGTTGTGTGGGTGAACGACGAGTTCTCAGGTATAACGGAGACCAGTAAGAGAAAGCTCATGAAGCTGAATATAGTTCAGGTATTTGAGGAGGTTACCGAGGAGAGTCTTCCTTATCAGGAGGATGTCACCGAGGGAGAGATAGCATTTAACGGAAGAGAATACCGTTATGAGATCAGACGTGTACAGGTGAATAAGGTTGAGCCTGCTATGGAAGAGACGGATGCCCAGCCGGGTGAGGCCGGCACAGACGGAGATGGGGCTGATGAGCAGAAGAAAGAGACGAAGTCTTCGCACGGTGGTTCAAGACACCACGGCAAGACGGACACCTTCCTTGCGTTCTACATGTTTGATGTGACAGTGGTGAATCAGCTCGCTCAGGAGAACCATGACCAGAAGCTGGTTGCGGGTCTCATATATATTGATAACTACGATGAGATATTTGAGTCGCTTGAGGAAGTACGACACTCTCTTCTTGTTGCCCTGGTCGACAGAAAGATTAACAAATACATGGCAAATGTCGACGCCATAGTCAAGAGCCTTGAGAAGGACAAGTACATGTTCGTGATGCCACAGAAGTATCTGGATCAGCTCAAGGAGAACAAATTTGCCCTGCTCGATGAGGTCAAGGCTATAAATATCGGAAATGATCTTCCGCTTACACTCAGTATAAGTCTTGGTACTGATTACAAGAGCTTTATAGAAAACTTTGAGGCAGCGCGTTCCGCCATGGAGCTTGCTCTGGGCCGAGGCGGCGATCAGGCGGTTATCAAGTCCGCCGACAGGATCACCTACTTTGGTGGTAAGAGTCAGGGAACGGAGAAGTCCACGAGAGTTAAGGCGAGGGTTAAGACTCTTGCGTTCAAGGAGCTTCTTGAGACCAAGGAGAAGGTTATAATCATGGCCCACAAGAATCCGGACATGGATGCTTTTGGTTCAGGTATAGGAATATACAAGATGGTGACTGCGCTGGGCAAGACGGCGCATATAGTTGTAAATGAGGTGTCATCGGCCATAAGTCCGATATACGGCAATTTCACTTCGAGCAATTCCTACCCGGCAGATATGATAATCAACAACGATCAGGCGCTCAGTCTGGTCGATGACGACACGGTCGTAGTTGTGACGGATGTGAATAATCCTACGCTCACGGAGTGTGAGGAACTGCTGGCATATGCGAAGAGCATAGTGGTATTCGATCACCACAGGCAGACAAAGGATGTCATTGCAAATGCGACACTGTCGTATATAGAGCCATTTGCGTCATCTGCATGTGAGATGATCGCAGAGATGCTCCAGTACATGGATGAGAAGATAAAGCTCAGGCCTACAGAGGCGGACGCCATGTATGCCGGAATACTCATTGACACCGACAACTTCCTGAGCAAGACCGGTGTCAGAACCTTTGAGGCAGCCGCGTTCCTGAAGAGAAGCGGTGCGGATGTCATGCGAGTAAGGAAGATGTTCAGAACTGACATAGAGACCTACAGACAGAAGGCGGAGGGTGTCAGCCACGCAGAGATGGTGCTTGATGCATTTGCCATATCAATCATTACACCTGGGGATGGCCCTGAGTCGCCGGTGGTACTCACCGCCAAGATTGCAAATGAGATGCTGAACATCGCAGGTGTCAGAGCTTCATTTGTAATAGCGCAGATGGGTGCGGATGTCAAGATAAGTGCAAGAGCCATTGACGATGTCAATGTCCAGATAATCATGGAGAGAATGGGTGGCGGCGGTCATGCAAATATCGCGGCAGCTCAGTTTGAAAATGCGAAAGCAGAGGATATAAAGAAGGAGCTTGTTGGGCTCCTGAATGAGATGTATAAGGAAGGAGATATTTAGGATATGAAGGTCATATTATTACAGGATGTTAAAAGCCTTGGAAAGAAAGGCGCAATGGTAGAGGTAAATGAGGGTTACGCAAGAAATTTCATCATTCCTAAGAAGCTCGGCATGGAGGCAACTCCAAAGAATATGAATGATTTCAAGCTCCGCAAGGCTCATGAGGAAAAGGTGGCAGCAGAGAATCTTGCTGATGCCAAGGCACTTGCGGCAGAGCTTGAGAAGGCTTCAGTAACTGTTAAGATTAAGGTTGGAGAGGGCGGAAGAACATTTGGCTCAGTATCCACAAAGGAGATCTCAGATGCCATCAAGAGCCAGCTCGGCAAGGATATAGACAAGAAGAAGATCGTTATGAAGGACTCCATCAAGGCGTTAGGAAGCTTTTCAGTGAAGGTCAAGCTTCACCCTGAGGTTCAGGCAGAGCTTGCTGTAAAGGTCGAGGAAGCATAAGGAGTATAGATAAAACATGGAAGATGCATTTGCAAGAAAAAAGCTTCCCTACAATCTGGATGCCGAGAAGTCTGTTATTGGTTCCATGCTCATGGACAGAGACGCCATAGTGGAGGCGTCCGATATGCTGACCAAGGAGGATTTCTACTACGGTCAGTATGGAATATTGTTCGAGAATATGGTAGAGCTGTTCAAGGAGGGTAAGGCGGTCGATTTGGTAACCCTGAAGAACAAGCTTGAGGAGAACAATGTACCTGATGAGGTCATAAGCACCAAATCCATAGCGGAGATATTGGAGACGGTTCCGACATCGGTGAATGCCAAGCATTACGCAGAGATCGTGGCGGACAAATCCATACTCAGGAAGATGATAAAGCTGTGCGAGGAAGTGGAGAAGGACTGTTATCTGGATTCTGAGGGAGTTGAACAGCTTCTTGAACAGGCCGAGAGCGGTGTGTTCAATCTGATAAAGGAGAGGAACGGCTCCAGCAAATTTGTGGGGATCGACAGGATCGTCATGAACGTTATCGAGCAGATAGAGGAGGCTTCCAGAAAGAACACAAGAGTAACAGGTATCCCTACGGGATTCATAGATCTGGACAATATGCTCACCGGTCTCCATGGATCGGAGTTTATACTGGTGGCTGCTAGACCTGCCATGGGTAAGACGGCATTTGTCCTTAATATTGCCCACCATGTTGCCGTGCGCAAGGGAATTGCCACTGCGATATTCAACCTGGAGATGAGCAAGGAGCAGCTTGTAACGCGTATGATAGCCATGGATTCCCTGGTTGATTCCCAGAAGGTACAGACGGGACAGTTGGCTGAGGACGACTGGGATCAGGTGCTTGCCAGTGCGGAGAGTATAGCTGCCGCACCGCTGTACATAGAGGATAGTTCAGCACTCACCATATCCGAGCTGAGATCAAAATGCAGACAGCTCAAGAGCAAGAACAATCTTGGACTCATCATCATCGACTACCTGCAGCTTATGAGCACGACGGGACGAGTTGAGTCGCGACAGCAGTTCGTATCTGATATGTCGAGATCGTTGAAGATGCTTGCCAGGGAGCTGGATGTGCCTATCATAGCGCTGTCACAGCTTAACCGAGAGGTTGATAAGAGACCGGATCACAAGCCTGTGCTTGCGGATCTCCGAGAGTCGGGATCTATCGAGCAGGATGCCGATGTGGTTATGTTCATATACAGAGATGATTATTACAATCCTGATACCGACAAGAAGGGTATCTCGGAGATAATCATAGCTAAACAGAGAAAAGGTGCCACCGGATCTGTGGATCTGGTATGGCTGCAGGAATACACGAAGTTTGCCAACAAAGAGCACTAAATATATTATGTTTTATAAGGAGAATTGAAAATGGTAGTTGAACCAAGAGTTAAAGATTTTATTTGTACAACAGTTCACCCGGTGGGATGCGCACAGAATGTAAAGAATCAGATCGAGTATGTCAAGTCAAAGGGAACAGTTAAGAGCGATAACGCACCTAAGAAGGTTCTGGTGATCGGAGCGTCAACAGGATACGGACTTGCATCACGTATCGCAGTTGCATTTGGCTATGGCGCAGATACCCTCGGCGTTATGTTTGAGAAGGAGTCAAATGGACGCCGTACAGCAACCGCTGGCTTCTACAACAACAGAGCATTTGAGGAGGAGGCTCACAAGGCCGGACTCTATGCAAAGTCCATCAATGGCGACGCGTTCTCAGTCGAGATCAAGGAGCAGGTCATCGAGACCATCAAGGCAGACATGGGCAAGATAGACATGATCGTATACAGCCTGGCAGCGCCTAGAAGAACAACTCCGGATGGAACAAAGTACACATCAGTACTCAAGACGGTTGGTGAGGAGTACACCAACAAGACACTTGTACTCAAGGACAACACCATCACAGATGCACATATAACAGCGGCAAATGATGACGAGATCAATGCCACCATCAAGGTAATGGGCGGTGAGGACTGGATCGACTGGATGCAGGCACTCTCAGATGCCGGAGTTCTGGCAGATAACGTGATCACAGTTGCATACTCATACATAGGACCAAAGATCACATTCCCTATCTACGCTGAGGGATCAATCGGACAGGCAAAGAAGGATCTGTACAAGTCAGCAGACATTATAAATGAAAAGTTCCCTAACATAAAGGCGAAGATAGCCATCAACAAGGCTCTTGTCACACAGTCAAGTGCAGCTATCCCTATCGTACCTCTGTATATCACACTTCTCTACAAAGTTATGAAAGAGAAGGGACTCCACGAGGGATGCATAGAGCAGATGCAGAGACTGTTCATGGATAAGATCCTGGATGACACCCAGGTGGACGACAACGGATTCATCCGTATGGACGACTGGGAGATGAGAGATGATGTTCAGGAAGTTGTTGCTGAGCACTGGGATACAGTCAACAATGACAATGTCAAGGATATAGCAGACATCGATGGATACTGGGAGGATTTCTACAACATGTTCGGTTTCAAGATCGACGGTGTGGATTACTCAGCAGATGTTGATATCATGTAATATTCATGGGTAGTTTCAATATATAAATACTACAAATGCCCCACAGATTCATAGAATTTGCGGGGCATTTCGGTAAGCGCTTTTTTGGTGTGCCTGACCCATTATTTTCGCAAGGAGGAAGACGGTATATGTACAAATATTTATTATTTGATCTTGATGGAACCATCACCAAGTCTGAGGAAGGAATATTCAACTGTATAAAATACGCTCTGGACTGGGCTGGAATTCCATATCCTGAATACAGAGTATTCAGAAGCTTTATAGGACCATCACTTTATGATTCTTTCGTGAGGGAATTCGGCATGGACGACGCAAAAGCGAAAGAGATGGTGGCCAAGTACAGGGAGAGATACAACGTGGTAGGTCTCTTCGAGGCTGAGGTGTACGACGGAGTGGCAGACACCCTGTGTGCCCTTAAGGAGAAGGGCTGCATACTCTCAGTTGCAACCAGCAAGCCGACAGAGCCGACACTCCGTATCCTTGAGAAGTTCGGTGTGGGAAAATATTTTGACGTTGTAGTTGGAAGTAATCCCGACGGAACAGGATCAGACAAGAAGCACATCATATCCCAGGTCCTTGAAAGCCTCAAGAAAGATCACGGACTGACAGAAGATATGATAAAATCAAACCAGGTTGTGATGATAGGCGACAGACGCTACGACATAGAAGGTGGCAAAGCCTGTGGCCTCCAGACCATAGGAGTCCTCTACGGCTACGGCAGCAGAGAAGAATTCGAAGCAGTCGGCGCAGACAACATAGTAGAAAGCCCAGAGGAAATCCTGAATCTGTAGATAGAAAGGTAGCTTATAGTTTATAGATGTCTGTGTTGATATATATTTTTTATTAAATATCTATGATTATTTTTGTGGGATGACACTCTGGGGAACTGAATAAAAGAAAAACAGGTAAGAGTCGATATCTATAATATAGTGTGGTGTATAAAATATATTTTTCAGCGAAATATGTCAGGAACATGATCTGAAAAGTATATATCCAACAAGACCAGGATGCCATACTCCCTGGGAATATAAAATTGGGTCTCTATATATGTAAGTCGAGCGTGATTACATATATAGAGACCCAATTTCTGTCCCTGGAGAGTATGTCATCCGTCCGTTCGTCATATCATCTCCTGACATTTGAGATATACCCGAAGAACGCTCCGATGATCCCCCCGATAATGTGGGTGAGATTCGACACATTGTCCTTCACAAACACTCCGTCAGCCACCTGTCCGCCGATATAAAGCACTGCAACAAGTAAGAAGGTGAGCGGTATGGAGCCGTCCTTTATACATGCAAAAGAAGACAGAAGAATGTATGCGAATACCACTCCGCTGGCGCCGAGCAATGCTGTACCAGGGAAGAATATAAAATGCACGATTCCTGTCACCAGTGCGGTGGTGATGGTTACGATGAGCAGATCCTTTGAGCCGTATTTTTCCTCAAGTAGTGGGCCGATCACAAGCAGCAGAGTCATGTTGTTGATAAGGTGACTCCAGCTTGCGTGACCAAACACATGGGCAAACATGCGGACGTAGGTTAAAGGATCGGTGAGAGGAGCTCTGTATACTTCAAATAGAAGAAAGTTACTTTTGCCACCTGTGAGGATATTCAGGAGATAAGCTCCCAGACAAATGAGTGCAAATGTAAGTACCACAGGTGAGTTAAAGGATATTCTTAATATGGTTTTGGATTTTGTCTTTGACATGGATCGGTTCCCCTCTTATTCATATAGTATAGAAAAATATTACCAGCGGTCATCCGCTGGTAATATTTTTTTAAGCGTCATAATCTGGCATATCGTTAAAGTACATCTTGTAGAAGTTGGTACTCTGTTCGAGAACCCTCATGGTTGATGGAAGCGGTACGGCGATGAGGTCGTTGAACTCATACTCTCCGGCTGCTGAATCAATCACATGTCCCATCTGAGTCTCATTATGTGTGTAATCGGCGTTGAAACCGCCGTATTTATTGCCACGGGCATCAAGACGTATCCACTTCTTGAGATCCGGGTGATATACCGCATTAAGTGCATGCATAGCCATAAGTCCGCCCTTGTGCTTGATACGGATATAGCAGAATCCTGTATATAAGTTGTTGGCACGAAGCAGTGCTGCCAGCAAATTGGCCTTTGAATAGCTGATGCCCGTGCTGGCTTCCAGTACATCGGAAGCGCTGATAGTTATTACTGAAAAGTTGCTGTCATATGTGTGAGAAATCCTATCCCGGACAAAATAGTAACATGCCTGTATGATCTCATCACTGCTCTTGCAATCTGCAGCAAGTTCCTTTGCCTTTGCAGCGACGATAGGATTGTCATAATTTACATACTTGTCGTATTGCAAATATGCTGAATCCTTATTTCTCTGAATTAGTTGCATTGTGTCATCTCTCCTTTATTACTTGGAATATGTAGAACTTCAGATAATAAGATTCATCTGCAGCCCATAATATTGGGTGATCAGGAGCCTGTGTGCGGAACTCTACCTGGCGAAGTCTTACATGTGAATTCATGGCGGCCTGTTTTATGGTCTTGGTAAATAACTCGAAATCCATAAAATGTGAACATGAACAAGTTGCAAGGAATCCACCATCCCTTACGAGTTTCATAGCACGCAGATTAATCTCGCGATAGCCTTTGACTGCGTTCTTTATTGAATTTCTTGATTTTGTGAATGCCGGCGGGTCAAGTATGACAACGTCAAACTGTTCGCCTTTTGATTCCAGTTCAGGAAGAAGATCAAATACATCTCTGCACTCAAAAGAGACAGTGCTCTCCAATCCGTTGAGCGCTGCATTTTCTCTGGCCTGGGCAATAGCAAGTTCTGAAGCGTCTACTCCCAAAACGCTGGAAGCACCGGCTATGCCTGCGTTTAGAGCAAAGGAGCCTGTGTGTGTAAAGCAATCAAGAACCTTTGCATCTTTACATATTCTCTGAATAGCAAGACGATTATACTTCTGATCCAGAAAGAATCCGGTCTTCTGACCGTCTTTCACATCAACAATATATCGAACGCCATTTTCATTTATATGAACCTTTGTGTTAAATTCGTCACCAATAAACCCTTTATAGGTATCCATCCCCTCGTGTTTTCTGACTTTTGCATCGCTTCGTTCATAAACACCCTCGATTATTATACCATCATTTTTAAGTATATTTTTTAAAATATTTATTAACAAATTTTTAACTTTGTCGATGCCGAGTGCCAGTGATTCGACAACAAGCACGTTTTCAAACTTGTCAATGACGATTCCCGGCAGAAAATCAGCCTCGCCAAATACGACACGGCAGCTACTGGTGTCGACGGTTTTCTTGCGGTAATCCCATGCATCCTGAAGTCTCTTTGTGAAGAATGCCTCGTCGATCTCGGTGTCCACATGTCTTGTGAGCATGCGGATGAGGATCTTGGAGTTGGTATTTATGAATCCTTTGCCGAGTGGATAACCGTCGAAGTCCTTTACTATGACGATGTCGCCGTTCTCAAAGCTGCCGACTATGGTGTCGACCTCATTGTCAAATATCCATGCTCCGCCGGACTTCAGAAGTCGTCCCTCTCCCTTTTTTAATGTAACAATAGCTCCCATAATATATGTATCCTTTCTCTGTACTGCCGTTGGCAGACATTTTTCGTTGTCTGTTTTTGAATTTTGCGGATTTATTTTACCATATGTAGACAAATAATCCAAGATGGGGCGGCTTAACACATTTGTAACAAAAAACTTGTAAAAAAGTTATACTTGTAAAAAATATGTAACACGTGTATACTACGAGCGTAGCAGAATGCACACAAACGTCAGATTCCATGCGGAAACTGATGCTTAATAAAAAGGAGGACAGTAAAGATGTCTACAATGAAGACTAATATTGCAAAGAGAGAAAAGAGCCTGATGGCGGCAAAAGCTATAGGCAGTCTTATGGCGATTGCTGTATTGGCTATTGTGATTTTTTCTACAAATGTGGTGACACAGGCAGATGAGATGGGAGCTGACGGCACGGCAGTTCTGGCCACAGCATCAGATGCAGTTCAGAGTGGAGTGATACAGGATGAGGATGGTTACTTCAGATATTATGTTAATGGTGAAGTGCAGAAAACTGCAGGCTGGATAGATGCCGATGATGGCACCAGATATCTTATAGATGAAAATGGCGTGGCAGCTATGAAGTTTACACGTTCTGGCGATACCATCAAGATATACAGATTCAGCGCTGATTCAAAGGACTGGACGATCTGCAAGAACGAGTGGCAGACAGTGGATAACGTTCTCTATTATCTGAACAATTCCGGACTGTGTGAAAAGATATACGATAATAGCAGCAAGAAGGCAAAGTCACTGAGCAGCGGCAAGCTTGTCCAGGTGAAGAACCAGATGCTTATTCTCAACGATGGCAGAACATATTATTTCAATTCAAATGGTGACAAGGTCACAAAGGGCGGTTGGTATCATATAAATTATGACAATATGGTATTTGTAACAGGCGGTGGATCCCACTATGTAAAGGAGAGGATCTACAAGGCATCAGGCATTTTCAGAAAGTATTCATTTAACGATTCAAAGAAGAGCTGGGATATGAACAAGAACCTGTGGAAGAATACAGGCAGAAAGCTGATGTATTTTGATGGATCAGGCACATGTACCATTCTGTATGATCAGGCATCGAATATATTGTACAGATACATATCAAGCAGCAAGTCATACAAGAGAGTCTCAAATGTGATCGACAAGCTCAACGGAAGCAGATACTACTTCTATGATGCAAATGGAAACAGACGTACATCATCAGGATGGAAGAAGGTAAATGGAAGTACCGCTTACTACGTATGTGACGGCGGATATGTTACCTCAAGATATACAGATCAGAAGGGGACAAAGAAGGTATACGACTTTGATTACTCGAAGAACACATGGGTGCAGAAGAAAAATATGTGGAAGACTGTCTACCGCAGCAGATATTATTTCGGCTCTAAAGGCGTAGCCACAATGAGCTATAACAACAGCACCAAGAAGGCATACAAGTTTACAGGCAGAAAGTGGAAGCCTGCAAAGAAGCTCATAATGAAGATCGGAAATGCCAATTACTATTTCAACAGCGCTGCAAAGCGAGTTGTAAAGGCTGGAAAGTATAAGACAGCCGATGGCTACATAGCATATGTCAACAGAAGAGGCGTTGTATATAAGAGAGAGTACGATCTCTCGGTCAAGAGATATTACACTATCGATCTTGGTAAGGGCAGAAAGACAAGAGTATATGGATATTATGATATAGGCGCGGCAAACAGACTGAGTAAGATGGTCAACCAGCATCGTGCAGAAAATGGACTTTCAAGCCTTAAGGTGTCAACATCTCTGACAGAGACCGCTACCACAAGAGCAAAGGAGATAAGCAACAAGTACAGCCATTACAGACCAAATGGAACACTGTGTCTCAACTCCATGTACGAGTTGTACGGAGAGAATCTTGCATGTGGTTTCAGTGGTGGAGATCTCGTATTCAGAGCATGGTCCAAGTCGACCGCACATGACAGCAATATGCTGAATACTACATACAAGACCATGGGCGTTGCAGTATTTGTGGCTCTCAAAAATGATAAACAGGGATATAAGAGATATTATGTCCTTACATTTGGTAAGTAATTTTAATTAGGAAATTAGTGGAAAATAAGACTGTTAAATCCCTCAAATTAAATTGAATTATATGGAGAAATAGAGTACCATACATAGTATAAGGCAAATAGTCGGATATAGAATTTGGCTAGTTTGGGAATGGAGATTGTGTGTGGGTTTCATATATTCGTCTTTAAATAGAGGTGCCGGCGAGAGTGTGGCACTATTTGACAATAGAATAGCCAGGATGCTTCCTTTTGTCACGGGAAAGGCATATTTTGACCTCAGGAATTATGATGCCCAGACTGGAGAATTCGGAGTATATATTGAATGGGATGGTGAGCTTGAGGCAGTGCTTGGATATTCACTGCCGGCGGGAGGATATTTCGTCAAAGCAACCACACCGCAGGCGTACAGATTCCACAGGCTCGACAGTGGATTGCCGGTATATATGAAGTTGATAGCGCAGAATGGCAGACTGTATCCTTACAGGATATATGTCATGATGGACGGCAGACCTTTCAGTGTGGAATTCGGCGGTGGAGTTCTGATCCCTTTTGAGGACAGATACGAAGAGCTTGGATGCGAAGCTGCGAAACAGACTGTGGATACTGGAAGCCAGAAGCTTTTGATGGGAAGTCAGAGTGGAATGACAGGAAGCCAGCGTTTTCAGTGGAATGGCAGCCGGATGAGACAGTTATTCGGTAGTCAGGGAGGCTTCAGATACCTGGCGGGAAGCCAGTATAGAATGATAGGAAGTCAGCGGTTCCGGTGGAATGGCAGTCAGATGAGACTGCTGTTTGGAAGTCAGGGAGGCTTCAGATACCTGGCGGGAAGCCAGTACAGAGTGTTTGGCAGCCAGCGTATGTTGTTGGGTAGCCAGAGAATATTGTCAGGCAGCCAATATAGAATATTTGGAAGTCAGCGGATAAAAAATATGCCGATGGTGCTTGAAAGTGACACACAGCAGCCACAGGACAGTATGGATTCAATCAGAACAAGCCAGGAGCTGATGGTTGAGTTCCCTCAGGAGTGGCAGCTTATCAACAGAAGCAGAAGACCGACCAGCCGGATTGGTGGCAATGCTAAGTTTGGATATGGACTGGATCTGATCTAGTACATGACCGGATCTTGGAGGATATATGAAGGATATAGAGGGATTCCACATATTGTGGACTGCTCCTTATTTTGAGAAAAGTAAAGATGACACTTACAGCATGCAGGATTATGAGCTTTTGACCATGATCCTGTCTGCTCTTATGTGGAGAAAAATGAATGGCCCTATCACACTTTACGGTGATGCAAGGGCCATTGATTATGTTGAGGGACAGGGATTGTCGCATATATGGAATGGCGGTATAAAAGAGATACAGGTTCCTGACAGCATATCCCCGGGAGTGTTCTGGGCTGCGGGCAAGCTGTATGCGCTTAAGGCGGCGCATATGCCGGCGGTCATGGTGGATCTGGAC
Organism: Coprococcus sp. RTP31081st1_H1_RTP31081_211007; assembly: GCF_040227275.1. Classification (NCBI taxonomy): domain Bacteria; kingdom Bacillati; phylum Bacillota; class Clostridia; order Lachnospirales; family Lachnospiraceae; genus Coprococcus; species Coprococcus sp. RTP31081st1_H1_RTP31081_211007. The sequence goes on along the minus strand of NZ_JBEHVP010000003.1, from coordinate 26,610 downwards.
CTTATAGTGTGGAAGAATATAGGGGAATACATAGCGGGGACGGATATTTGTGCAATACACAGAGAAGGAATATATCCGGATGTATATCCCGGCAGGGACTTCTTCAATATGGACAGTTCGTACAGCTTTGATCCCCTGTGGAGCTGGGATGTTCCGCCGGTAAATACCTGTATGCTATATATGGCTAAGGAGCAATTTAAGAACTATTATGTGGACAGCTCCATACAATTTATGGAGAATTGTAGGGAGACTGAGGAAAATCTGTGCCACATGGTATTTGCGGAGCAGAGACTGCTTGCGATGTGTGCTGCGAGAAAGGGAAAGATCATTGCTTCATTTTTTCCTGAGGCGGCGGATATAGAGAGACAGGATGTGTTCACACATTTGTGGGGATATAAGAATATTCTGAAGTTTAACTATGGGAAAAGGGTTGAGTTTAACGGACGTCTCTGCGAGCGGATAGAGCGGGAGTTTCCGGAAGAGGCGGATGTTATAAGGGAGTTACATGTTTGTAGATAAAGTGCTGAAGAAGATACCCAGGGAGATATACATATATATACTGTGGGGAATTGTCGTGGGAGCGGTAAATCTTGGCTCCGCCTGGATATTTATGTACAAATGCGGGATAGAACCTGTCAGGGCCAACTTCCTGGCATGGATACTGTACAATTTTGTGTCATTCATAACAAATAGAAAATCGGTGTTCCACACTGTCGCAGAGACTGCGTGGGAGTTCATAAAAGAACTGGTGTCATTCTACGTGAGCAGGGTGTTCACACTGGTGGTGGAGGAGGGCCTGATTTATATACTGGTTGACAGGCTTCACCTGTGGGCGATGGGCATAAAGACGTTCACATCAGTGCTGGTGATATTCCTCAATTATTATATAAGCAAGAAGTTTATATTCAGAAAGATAAAGGAAAAACTGTAAGAGATATGTATAAATGCGAATGTTTATCGAAATTTTATAGAAAAACATGGACACAATTACTTCCAAACATTTGACAGTTGGAGTATAATTGAATGGTTAAATATGTATAAAAAGCAGAATAAGTAATGCAAGGAGATAAGTATGAAGAAGAGAGTAGTAATAACAGGCATAGGAGCCATAACTCCAGTCGGCAATACAGTTGACGAGTATTGGGATTCACTTAAGGAAGGAAAGCATGGCTTCGGACCTATTACACAGTTTGACGCTTCAGCATACAAGTGCAAGCTTGTCGGCGAGGTTAAGAACTTTGTAGCAAAGGACTACATTGATCCAAAGTCTGCAAGACGTATGGCTAGATTCACACAGTTTGCTGTGAAGGCAACCCAGGAGGCTATGGCAGATTCAGGACTTGATATGACAAAGGAAGATGCTTACAGAGTTGGTACATGTATTGGTTCAGGTGTTGGTTCACTTCAGGAGCTTGAGAACGCATATGGAACCATACTTACAAAGGGACCACTTCGTGTAAGTCCATTCGTAGTTCCTATGATGATCAGCAACATCGCAGCAGGTAACGTTGCGATCCAGTTTGGTCTCAAGGGCAAGAGTATAGATGTTGTAACAGCATGTGCTTCAGGAACAAACAGTATCGGTGAGGCATTCAGAACGATCCAGTACGGAGACACTGATGTCATGGTAGCCGGCGGATGTGAGGCAGCAGTTACACCTATCGGTATATCAACATTTGATTCACTTACAGCACTTACATCATCAACAGATCCAGACAGATGTTCTATTCCATTTGATAAGGACAGAAGCGGATTCGTTCTCGGTGAGGGTGCAGGTATTGTTATTCTTGAGGAGCTTGAGCACGCAAAGGCAAGAGGTGCAAAGATCTACGCAGAGCTTTCAGGTTACGGATGTTCAAGTGATGCACACCACATCACAGCACCTGAGGAGTCAGGTGAGGGACCAGCAGTTGCCATGACCAATGCGGTTAAGGATGCAGGACTTCCACTTGATGCGGTTCAGTACATCAATGCTCATGGTACAAGCACACATCTGAACGATCTTGTTGAGACACGTGCTATCAAGAAGGCATTTGGCGATCACGCAAAGGACATCAAGATCAATTCAACAAAGTCTATGACAGGACATCTTCTCGGTGCAGCAGGAGCCATCGAGTGTATTGCCTGTGTCAAGAGTATAGAGGAAGGTTATATCCACAGAACAAGAGGCCTTGTGGAGAGCGAGGAGGAGCTTGATCTGGATTATTGTAAGGAGCCATGCGAGATGGACGTTGATGTTGCGATCAGCAACTCACTTGGATTTGGCGGACACAATGCATGTATCGTCTTACAGAAGTATAAGGAGCAGTAAATATTATGTTATTTATCAAAAAAAAGGCAAAGGATGCCGAGATAATTGCAGCAAAGGCTGCAGAGGAGGCAAAGGCTGCTGAGGGAATTCAGGAAGCACCAAAGGTGGAGCTTGTAAAGTGCCCTAAGTGCGGAAGAGAAGTTGAGAAGGAAAGAGTGAAGAACGCAAAGTACATTTGTTATGAGTGCGGTTCTTACTTCAGAGTTAAGACCAAGAACAGAATAAGAATGGTCACAGATCCAAAGTCATTTGAGCCATGGTTTGAGGATATGCCAAGCTCAAATCCTCTTGGAACAGAGGGCTATGAGGATAAGGTTGCGGCTGCACAGGCCAAGACAAACCTCAAGGAGGCTGTTACTATAGGAAAGGCAACCATCAATGGTGAGCCTGCTGTAGTTGGTGTATGTGATGCAAGATTCCTCATGAGCAGCATGGGATATGTTGTGGGTGAGAAGATTGCCAGAGCTGTCGAGAAGGCTACAGAGGAGAAGCTTCCGGTATTCATGTTCTGCTGTTCAGGCGGTGCACGTATGCAGGAGGGAATCATTTCTCTGATGCAGATGGCCAAGACATCCGCTGCATTCAAGAAACATTCTGATGCAGGACTTCTGTATGTATCTATTCTTACAGATCCTACAACAGGTGGTGTTACAGCCAGCTTTGCAATGCTTGGAGATATTATCCTTGGAGAGCCAGGTGCGCTCGTAGGATTTGCAGGACCACGAGTTATCAAGCAGACTATTGGTCAGGAGCTTCCAGAGGGCTTCCAGAGATCAGAGTTCCTTGTTGAGCATGGTATCATAGATGGCATAATCACAAGAGACAAGATGAAGGACACAATGTATGATCTCATCGTCACACATAAGCAGAGACAGGGCTATGCTAACTTTGACAGTGCTGTTGAAGATGAGAAATTTGACATAAGCGAGATCCTCAAGGAGAGACTCAAGGATGACGAGCCTAAGACTCCGTGGGAGAAGCTCAGAGGTGCTCGTCAGATGAGCAGACCTTCAGGTTTCGACTATGTGAAGTATATATGCGATGATTTCCGTGAGATCCACGGAGATAGAACCATGAATGATGACAGAGCCATTGTGGGTGGTATCGGTCATATAGATGGACAGCCTGTAACAGTTATATCACAGGTCAAGGGAGCTTCCATGGCAGAGTGCATGGAGAGAAACTTTGGTATGCCTCTTCCTGATGGCTACAGAAAGGCTCTTCGTCTGATGAAGCAGGCTGAGAAGTTCGGCAGACCTATCATTACATTTGTAAATACACCGGGTGCGTTCTGTGGACTTGAGGCTGAGGAGCGAGGAATGGGTGAAGCCATAGCGAGAAATCTCTATGAGATGTCATCACTCAAGGTTCCTGTACTCTGTATCCTTATCGGAGAAGGCGGAAGCGGTGGAGCACTTGCCCTTGCAGTCGGCAATGAGGTATGGATGCTTGAGAATGCGACATACTCAATCCTTTCACCTGAGGGATATGCGTCTATCCTCTGGAAGGACAGCAACAGAGCTGAGGAGGCTGCAGAAGTTATGCAGATTACAGCGCAGGATCTCAAGAGACTGAACGTTATCGAGCAGGTCGTACCTGAGTACGGCGGAGCAGATGAGCAGTCAGTTCCATATATAGGCAAGTACCTTAAGATGAACATTAAGGAATTCCTCAAGAAGTATTCAGACAAGACTCCTGAGGAGATCGCACAGGACAGATACGACAGATTCAGAAATCTGTAGATCACAGATATACTATAGATGAAAGGCATTTCTCAAGTGAGAAATTTATCTCACGGGGAATGCCTTTTATTCATGCATATGTTGAAGTGATGGTGTTTTTTTGGTAAACTTTATGTATATGGCTGAAGATACAGCTTGAATTGGAGGAGCGTTTATGAAGAAACAGATAAAGGTTACTTTGATAGTTATCGTGGCCGCCATCATTGCGGCAGCAATCATATGGTACGTGATGTACCTGCGGGGCAAGGAGCAGGATCTGCTGACACCTGTGGGAACACGTGCAGAATTTATCGGTGATACAGACAAATATCCTACCATGCTTACAGCGAAGGGGACTCAGATCCTGAATGCAGACGGAGAACAGGTTGTTCTCAAGGGTGTGATGGTTCCAGAGTCGCGCAGTCTGTATGAGGAGAAGAAGTTTAATGAGGATTTCTACAAGGATGTATTTGCCAAGGGTGGTAATGCCATAAGGGTGCCAATAAGCCCTGTGGAGTACAAGAATGACGATTACTATATGTGGAGATATCTTGACCGCATAGTTACCTGGGCCGGAGAGAACGATAACTATGTTATTCTCGACTGGGATTATACAGGTAACCCGATAGATGGTTCCGGGGATGAGATGCCGGATCTCGACGAGAATCCGCTGGATTATTCTGCTGAATTCTGGAAGAACATTGCGGATTATTTCAAGAACACTCCAAATGTTATATTTGAGATATACAATGAGCCGGTTGGCATGAGTGATTCAGAGTGGAAGAGATGCGCGGAGAGCCTTATAGGAGTTATAAGGGATGCCGGCGCAAAGCAGCTTATAATCGTTGGAAGTCCGGATTACTGTTATGATCTCGGATGGCTTGACGAGCTCGGCGTGAAGAATGACAATACTGCGTTCTCTGTTCATGTTTACCCGGACAAGGTGTTCTGGCAGAAGTTCCTGTCGGGCTATGTGACAAGTTATCCTCTTATAGTGACAGAGTGGGGATATGCAGACGATGATGTCGAGGTCAAGAATGAGAAGCTGAAGGGCACCAGAAATGTATTTGGAATAAAATTTACCAGATATCTGGAAAAGCATGATATAGGATGGATTGCAGTTGGATATGACGATACGGTGGAGCCATCCATGTTTACTAAGGGATATAAGAAACTCACAAAATGGGGCGAGTATGTGACTGAGCTGCTTGGAGACAAGGAAGAATAAAGAGAATAACGGATAAAAGGGAGAAAATATATAATGGCAATCAGAATATTAGGAACAGGAAGCTACCTTGCGGAGAAAGAGGTATCAAATGATGAGCTTGCAAAGTATGTTGATACATCTGATGAGTGGATATCTTCAAGAACAGGTATAAAGAACAGAAGAATAGCTGTTAAGGAGACAACGACGAGCATGGCTGCTGAGGCTGCTGAGAGAGCACTTGAGATGGCAGGGAAGTCCGCAGAGAATGTGGAGCTTATAGTGCTTGCCACAGTCACTCCGGATTATTACACACCAAGCGGGGCGTGTCAGGTTCAGGCGGCTATAGGTGCGGATAAGGCGATTGCGTTTGATGTGAATGCGGCATGCTCGGGCTTTGTATTTGCCCTCAATGTTGCAAAGATGTATATAGAGACAGGGTTTGTGAAGAATGCTCTTGTAATAGGTTCGGAGACGCTGTCAAAGATACTTGACTGGAATGACAGAGGTACATGCGTATTGTTTGGAGATGGCGCAGGTGCCGCTTATATAGAGGAGTCTGACAAGGGAATCATAAGCATTGTCCAGGGTTCAATCGGCAAGAAGGGTATGGTGCTGAACTGCGAGAGCAGAAAGACTAACAATATATTTGTAAAAGATGAGATCAATCATGACTATCTGTATATGGATGGACAGGAGGTGTACAAGTTTGCGGTGAGACAGTGTCCTAAGTGCCTCCAGGAGGCTCTTGACAAGGCTGGAATGACCGTTGACGATGTGGATTACTTCGTACTCCACCAGGCAAATGTAAGAATTATTGAATCTGTTGCCAAGAGACTTAAGGCACCGCTTGAGAAGTTCCCTACGACTCTCGACTACACAGGAAATATGTCTGCGGCGAGTGTACCTGTACTTCTCGACCAGCTCGTGAGAGAGCACGGCCTGAAGCGCGGCGACAAGATCGCCATGTCGGCATTCGGCGCAGGGCTCACATACGGCGCTGTGGTTATGGAGTGGTAGAGGCTTTAACACCTGTAATTTTTGAGGGCGGAACGGAGCTCCTTGTAGTTTGGGAGTACTTTTTCTACCTCGGCCCAGAAAAGTGCGGAGTGGTTCATCTGCTTTCTGTGACACAGCTCGTGGACTACCACGTAGTCTATGATTTCGGGAGTGGTGTTCATCAGTGCACAGTTGAAATTCAGGTTACCGGAGGAGCTGCAGCTTCCCCAGCGGGTCTTCTGATGCCTGATGGTGATCCTTCCGTAAGTCACGTCTATTATCTGAGCAAAATGTTCTACACGTGAAGGCATATATATCCGAGCCTGTTCTGACAGTGCCTTTATATCGGCATCTGTCAGGGCAGTGCTTGGATTTTTTTCGTCTGACATATTGGAAATTCTTTTCTGCATGATTTCCAGATGGCTGCGGATCCAGTTTTGTCTGGAATCCACAAAGCTTTGGATTTGACTGTCGGTCATTCTGAGGGGCGCACGAACCTTTATGTTGAGGTCTCTGTCTATCTCGATACAGATAGATTTGCGCCTGCTCCTGACGACAGAATATTTGAATTTATCAGAATTGTTCATGGCATATTACCTGTCTTTGATAGGTACGTAGTCCTTAGGCTCTACAAGACTTGGATAAGCCGGACGCATTATCTTGTAGCTGTTGATCAGCTCCTCCATACGATGCGCACTCCATCCAACCACTCGGCCAATGGCAAATAGTGGTGTGTAGAGGGCGTAAGGGATCTTGAGCATCTTGTATAACAATCCGCAATAGTAATCTATGTTGATGCACACACCCTTGTAGATCTTGCGCTCCTCGGCAATGACCTCAGGTGCGATGCGCTCTATGAGCTCGTATAATTTGAATTCGTCCTTCTCGTGCTTCTCCTCGGCGAGCTTTTCTACATACTCCTTGATAATGACAGCTCTTGGATCTGACAGAGAGTATACAGGCTGGCCCATTCCGTATACCACGCCCGATTTGTCAAATGCTTCGCCGCGAACGATCTTCCTGATGTACTCACGGATCTGCTCCTCGTCCGTAACATCCTCGACATTGCAGTGTATGTTCTTCATCATCTCCATGACCTTGAGGTCTCCACCGCCGTTGAGCGGTCCCTTGAGTGAGCAGAGTGCTGCTGCGACTGTGGCGTATGTATCTGAGCCAGATGATGTGACAACACGTGTTGTAAACGTAGAGTTGCTTCCGCCTCCGTGTTCCATGTGGAGAACAAGGGCAAGATCGAGAACCTTTGCCTCAAGCTGTGTGTACTTTCTGTCTGAACGGAGCATGCTCAGGATATTCTCCGCAAATGAAAGCTCAGGATCCGGCTTGTGTATATAACAGCTCTTGCCAAGCTCATAATGTCTGTATCCCTGGAAAGAATATACAGCGAGTCTTGGGAATACACTTATTATCATAAGACACTGCTGAAGAACGTTGTCCAGAGATATATCCGTCTCAGACTTATCGTATGATCCGAGGGCAAGGATGCTCTTGGTCATATTTGAAATGATATCCTTGGTAGGGTTCTTCATTATGACATCTTGTATAAAGTTGTGTGGAAGGTCGTATGCAAGGTTGAGGACCTGTTTGAACTTGGCAAGCTCATTCTCGTCCGGAAGCTTTCCAAACAGTAACAGATATGTACACTCCTCGAAACCGAATCGTCCTTCCTTTGTAAATCCGTCTATCAACTGGCGGATCTCGTAACCTCTATAATATAATTCACCGTCAGCAGGAGTATGCTTTCCGTCCTCCATTGTATACGCCCGGCTTAGTGAAATGTTGGTGATGCCGGCATTTATTCCTATTCCATTCAGATCACGAAGTCCACGCTTTACGCCGTATTCCTCGTAGAGGTTGTTATCTATGGTATCGTTCTCAATACAGAGACCAAGACGCTCCTTCGTAAATGAACTAAGATTATTGATTGACATATATAATACTCCTTTCAGGTAAGTCTTCATTGAATTATCTCACTTATTTACAACTATTGCAATCCGAAATGATTGTATGGGTGTAAAATATTATGTATAATGTACTGAGAATAAAGTTAAGACAAATGTTTTAGGAGGTAATATAAATTGGCAGACAGACAGGATATGGGGCAGAATAAAGGGAGCGCAGGAGCTCATAAGGGAACTGTGAGCCGTGCAACAACGAGCAGTGTGAAAAAGACACAGCCGTGCAAGGGAGTAGCGTCAGGCAGTCGGTCAGCATCAGGCAGCCGTCCTGTGTCGGGAAATCGTCCGGCATCGGGCAGCCACTTATCATCGGCGAGTCGTCCGAAAAGTGCAACTGCGCAGGACAAAAGGCGCACAAGTACGGGACGTCCACTTGAAAAGTCGGTGAAGTCCGTGTCTTCAGGAAGCAAGACCAGGAGACCGGCGAATAGCAGATCGTCAACAGGTTCCGGTAAAAAATCCGCGCAGAGCAGAAATAAAAAGAAGCGATATGAGCTGAATACGAAAATGATGGTCGTGGCGGCTCTGGTGGTTGGAATAGTGCTTGCACTTGTGATCACGATGATCATGAGATCCAGCATGCTCAGGGTCAAGCAGATCCAGACGGATTATAATATGGGTGATATATTTGATATAACAAACTATATTGAGCCGGACAGCAATGATGCCAGGCTGGAATATGACAACTCAGAATTTGCACCGGATAAGCTTGGTAAGTACACCATCAAATATAAGATCAGACGTGGAAAGTTAAGCAAGACAAAAAAGGCTGTGATAAATGTTGTTGATGAGGTAAATCCATACATAGACGGCCCGGACGAGATAGACGTTTCTATGGGAACGGATATAAACTGGAGTGATTATTACAATGTCACAGATGAGGATCCGGATGTGCAGGATTCGCTTAAAGCTTCTCAGGATGTGGACACAAGCAAGGAGAGAACCGTAACAGTGACTCTCACAGCGGAGGACTGGGCAGGCAACAAGGCGTCCAGACAGATCACCGTAAATGTACTCAAGAGTAACTTTGATGAGTAGGGTGTGAACGAAATAAAATATCTTGAAAAATGACAGAAAAAAGCTCAATGCTGACGGGGATGAAATCCGAAAGCATTGAGCTTTTTGATTTTAGTATTTTATGAGATAGGCGGCTTTCTCAGCTCTGCATCCAGCTCTGAGTTGTCAACCACTGTTGTCTTGGTCTTTTTAACCTTTTCCTTTTTCTTCTTCGATCTGCTCTTGTGTATGTTCTTGATGAGCATTACCACCAGAAGCAGGATGAGACCTATGCTTATGAGGACTACGGATAAACCGTATTTGTCCAGTATCTTGTCGATTATGTTGTAGCTTGACTTCTCCCACAGTCCATCCGCTTCAAGATCTGCCTGAACCTTTGAGAGGCAGTACTTTGTTCCGGTACACTTTGGTATACCCGGAAGTCTTGATGTGATGGCTGTAAGGTTGCTTGCCTGTTCGTCGGTTACATTGAAGTATGTATATGACAATGCCTCCTTACCTGTTGTGGTTATAGGATCGTCCAGACCGAGATTGATGAGATACCACTCTCCGCCGAGATAAACGGCATTCCATGCACAGTTGTTGATGTAACTCTCTTCTTTGAGCTGCTTCTGTGTGTCCATCGAGTCGTCCAGAAGATCTGAATTCTGTCCCTCAATGTACAGACATGGCACACCGACGTAATCCATAATGGCCTTGAAAGCCTTTGCATATCCGTAGGTGACTGCCGACTGATACTTGGAGTTGAACACGCCGTCTGCGGTGTATGCGTATATGTTGTCCTTGCTCTTAGATGTTGCATCTGAGGCATAATAAACTTTGTTGATGATCGAATTATGTATGAGATATACCTTCTCGTAATCCTTTGCGCTCTCATCCAGAGAAGCTGCATAATTCTTGACGGTCAGGTCAAAGTTGTTCTTGTATATGGAACGTGTATCTCCGTTGGCATACAGTGAATAGCACTCGATGGTGAGAGCTGTATATCTGAGTTCTCCCGAGGATTCCTGCTTGCACTGATAGCTGTCGGACATCCAGAAATACTCAGGATGATCGGCGAGTACAGCGTTGACGATCTGATCCATTCCATCGTTTCCGATAACTTCCCAGTCTTTGTTGCTGACCGACAATGTAAATGCTGTGTAATATCCGCCGTCCTGATAAGAAGCATTGGATGTCGACTCGTTGAATTTCTGAGCTGCATCGTTGATCTGTTTGTAGACGGTTCTGTACGCACTGTTGTCAAACTGGTCATAGAAATAAGTTCTGCCATCTATGGTATCGGTTTTGTTACTGCTGTCCGTATCATCTGTATCCGCCGCCTTTGCGACATATGGAGAAAATGATAATATCATGGTAAGCGTAAGCAGCAGTACAAGAAATTTTTTCTTCATAACTGGAACACACTCCTTCTTTTGCTTATGCAAAGCCCCTTTATATACTTCCTTCAATAATAACACATTATGGTTATTATTGCCAGAGAAAATGGGTTAAAGCGGTTGGATTTTGCTTCGCATATGTGTATAATAGTAAAAACCTGATGGTTAACGGATGGAAGGAGGAAACACATGGCTTCCAGTTGCGATATGTGTGCACACTATGTGTACGATGACGAAGATGATTTTTATGAGTGCCTGGTGAATATGGATGAGGATGACTTTGCCAGATTTGTGGCAAGAGGCTACGACAATTGTCCGTATTTTCAGTTGGATGATGAATACAGGATAGTGAGACATCAGATGTGACGATTGAAGAAAAACGGGAGATGTGCAGCAGCGCGTCTCCCGTTTTTCTGGCAAATGATCAATGTGATCAGTTCTTTTCAAATGACTCCGCCAGCTCCGTGAGATACACATACCTCTCCAGAAGCTGATCCAGCTCTGATTCAAGCTGTTCCTTTTTCTGCGTGAGTTCGTTAAGCTTCACGAAATCTGACACAGAGTTGTTGATATCGGTCTCCGTCTGCTCTATCTCAGCTTCTTTCCGGGCGATGGTGTCCTCTATGGTGTCATATTCCCTCTGCTCATTGAAGGAGAACTTTTTCTTCACGGATGGATTCTGCGTTTTCTTTTTCTGGGCAGGTTCCTTGTCCGCTGTGCTGACACGCTCCGGCTTTGTCTGGGTATTTGCCCCTGCCGATGCGCTGTTGGCAAATGAACCGTGGGTCAGATAATAATCGGTATAACCGCCCTCAAACTGTGAGATCCCGCCGCAGCCGTCAAACACCAGAAGCTTTCTTATGACTCTGTCCAGAAAATATCTGTCGTGTGATACGACTATCAATATGCCCTGGAAGGAATCAAGATAGTCCTCAAGTATACACAGTGTGGAAATGTCCAGATCGTTGGTCGGCTCGTCAAGGATCAGTACATTTGGCGATGATACGAGAACCTTCAACAAATACAGTCTTCGCTTCTCGCCTCCTGAGAGCTTCTCTATGCGCTGGTGCTGCAGAGTGCCGTCAAATAAAAATCTCTCACACATGGTGGATGCTGACATGAGACCTTCGGTGGTCTGGATATACTCTGCGGTTTCTTTGACGTAGTCGAGTACCTTCATGTTGGGATCCAAGGCTTCATTTTCCTGAGAGAAATATCCTATCCTTACGGTGTCTCCGATCTCTATGGTTCCGCTGTCCGGCTTGGTGACACCGGTTATGAGCTTCATGAGCGTTGTCTTGCCACAGCCGTTTGGGCCAACAACACCTATCCTGTCAGTCCTCAGGAAGTTGTATGAGAAGTCCGTTATGACCGGACTTGGTCTGCCCGGCCAGGTCTTGGCTATATGGGAGAGCTCTATTGTTTTGTTTCCCAGCCGGCTCGCGATTGAGCTCATGGTAACCGACTGAGTTTCCTTTATAAGCTCCTCACTTGCAAGCTTCTCATATCTCTGGATATGGGCTTTCTGCTTTGTGCTTCTGGCTCTAGCACCTCTCTGCATCCATGCGATCTCCTTGCGCAGGATATTCTGATGTTTGTTCTGAGTGGCAAGTGCGATGTTCTCACGCTCTGCCTTCAGCATGAGATAGCCTTCGTAGTTGGTATTGTAGCTGTAGGTTTTGCCTTTGTCGATCTCTACTATGCGGTTGCACACCTTGTCAAGAAAGTATCTGTCGTGGGTGACCATGACCAGAGCTCCCTTGTAGTTGTTAAGGTAATCCTCCAGATATTCTGTCATATCGTTGTCGAGGTGGTTGGTGGGCTCGTCCAAAACAAGAATGTCACATCTTGACAGCAGTGCCGCAGCCAGAGCGACCTTTTTTCGCTGACCTCCTGAAAGTGTGCTCACCATGAGGCTGGTGTCGTCAAATCCGAGACGGTGAAGAAATGCCTTGGCATCACCCTCTATGCTCCATTTGTTCTCCTCGTCGACATTTGCAGTGATGACATAGTCGTATATGCTGACCTTCTCTGCGAAGTCGGGGGTCTGTGGAAGATATTTTATGACCACGTTGTTTCCCTTTGACAACTGTCCTGAATCACATTCGTCTATGCCGGCTATGATCTTGAGGAGAGTTGATTTACCCGTGCCGTTTACGCCTATGACACCGATCTTTTCTCCTGAATTTACTGAAAAGTCTGCGTCATCGAACAGAATCTTGTCAGTGTATGCTTTTGAAAATCCTTTTATTGTAAGTAGGTTCATATATGTTCTTATGGGGCTTTGTGCCCGCCCTTTCGTCAAAATGAGCCGTGAAAACGGCTTTGCATGTAAGTATTATTGTAATTGGGGAGAATTGACGAGTCAAGAAGCATATCATAATAGAAATACCATTTGAGAATAATTAAAAATAGACGAAAATATATAAGACAATGATCTCCACCCGACAGTATATTTGTAAAAAAACATTCCTGAATTTATACAACATGACTAAAAAATAACCTGAAAAGGCGCTTTAGGTTAATAAAAACAAGCCATTTGCACAAATTGGTTTACAAAATTACAATTTTGTAATTTGCAAATTATTCCAAAAAGTAGTATAAATTGAACATTGATTACGGACAGGAATGGAGGTAATTATCATGGAATCAACAAATATCAGGGTTAAGCTCAATTCAGTAGAGCAGGTAAGACAGTTTGTAGAGACAATGAGAAAATATGATGGAGACGTTGATGTATATTCATCCAACAGGAATTATCTTGTAGATGGCAAATCAATACTGGGAGTTTTTAGTCTTGGACTTGATCAGGAACTCACAGTAAAGTTCTATAACGGAGCGACAGAGTCGTTTATAAATACATTACAGCCATTTATGCTGGCTGCATAAGGAGTATTTATTACAATAATTTTCATAGCTAATTCGTGGTCTGTATGCATTGACACATTCGTTGATGGAGTGTTAGAATGTCCTTATAAATATTAAGAGATATTAGGGGGCGCAGCCAATGCAGATTACAGAGATGAAAGCTAAAGTTAACACTATGGATGACATCAAGAAGTTTGTTGCATACCTGAATCAGTTTCCAAATGATGTTGACGTTTCATCAGCTCAGTACGTCGTAGATGGAAAGTCAATCTTAGGTGTGTTCAGTTTAAATCTTGAGAAGCCACTTACAGTGAAATTTCATGGAGAAGTTGCACCAGAGCTTCAGGCAAAGCTTGATGAGTTTAAGTGCTAATTCTATAGGATACATAAGAAAGCTTAGAAAAGCAGGCTGCAGATTTTCTGCAAGCCTGCTTTTCCTATGCTGTGAGACAAGTGTCAGGAGGGATGATTATGATATACGAAGCGGATCAGGGGTTGGAATACCATATAAAGGTAAATGAGGATATGATAGGCCAGTATGTTATCATGCCGGGGGATCCTAAGAGATGTAAGGCGATAGCAGCGTATCTCGAAGATGCGGAGCTGGTGGCGGACAGCAGGGAATTTGTCACGTATACAGGCTATCTGGATGGAGAGAAGGTCAGTGTCACGTCCACAGGTATAGGCGGCCCGTCGGCGGCCATAGCCATGCAGGAGCTGGTGCACGCCGGTGCCCACACTTTTATCAGGGTTGGAACCTGTGGCGGTATGCAGACTGAGATCGTCGGCGGAGACGTGGTGATCGCCACGGGAGCTGTCAGGATGGAGGGCACGTCAAGAGAGTATGCGCCTATAGAGTACCCTGCGGTTGCGGATATAGATGTGGTGAATGCGCTCAGAGAGTCAGCAGGAGCACTTGGAGTGACGGCACACACAGGTGTGGTTCAGAGCAAGGACTCATTTTATGGACAGCATTCGCCGGGAATCATGCCGGTTGGATATGAGCTTATGAACAAATGGGAAGCGTGGAAGAAGATGGGCTGCAAGGCCTCTGAGATGGAATCTGCTGCATTGTTCATAGTTGGAGCGTTCCTGCGGGTCAGGGTCGGTGCGTGCTTCCTTGTGGTGGCGAATCAGGAGAGGGCTGCAGCCGGTCTCCCGAATCCTGAGGTACACGACACCGATAAAGCCATACGTGTGGCTATTGAAGCTGTGAAGAAGCTTATCAGAACTTGAATACACGACCTATGTCTGTCTTGTAGCTTTCAAGATAGTCAAGGATCTCATCTGAATTATCCATGACGGTATATATCTCGTTGGTCGCAGGCGTCATAAAGCCTTTGTCCGACGTCTCTTTGAGCATGGACAGAAGATGATCGTAGAATCCGTTCTGATTGAAAATTACGATTGCTTTGCCGTGGCGTCCGAGCTGCTTGAGCGTGAGGATCTCAAAGAATTCCTCGAGAGTGCCAATTCCGCCGGGCGTTACGATGAAAGCGTCTGCCTTATCTTCCATGATCTGTTTGCGCTCTCTCATGGTCTCAGTGGTTATCAGCTCGGAGACATTCTCAAACAGTATTCCGTCAACATTAAAGAATGAAGGAGTGACGCCTATTATGGTGCCATTTTCCTCGTATACACCCCTTGCCACTGCGCCCATGAGCCCATTTGCTCCAGCGCCGTACACAAGAGTGTGGCCTCTTTTGGCGATTTCCCTTCCTAAATATTCTGTTTCTTCTATATAAGATCTGTCAATGTCGTTGCTTGACGCGCCGTATACACATATATTCATAAAAACCTCCAATGTGACAATGCCAGGTATTCCTGAACTGCCGAAAAACCATTTATTAAACAGTATATAGAAGTAAATGATAATTTGGAAGAAATTATTTATAAAATAATGTAAAATCGCAAAAAAATGCGGAGCAGCCATAGGACTGCCCCGCAAAGGGAAAACATGAAAAGAATGATATGAGATTACAGAAGCTCAACAACTTTGCCCAGAACTGCGATCTCTTTTTCTTTTGCACCCATAAGGTACTTCTCAAATCTGTCCATACAGTCAACCTTGCCTGTGATGGAAGTCTTGATGAGAAGGTTTCTGGCGGTGAGCATGGTGTTCTCAACCTCCATATAATCATTCAGGATATCACCGTTGAATTCGATATATCCGTGATCCATCATGTACTTGAGTCTCTCCATCATGAGAACCTTGTGGTCATACAGGATGTGAAGAGCACGTATATCAAAGTCTGGATCCTCTGCTGAAAGCTGCTTGCCGATCTGCTTCAGAACCGCATCGTAGACATCAACCCCAAATACTGTGTCCTTAAAACGATTCCTCATCATACGGAAGTGATTCTTGGTATCCTTTGACTCAAGGTACTCGATGATGGTATCCTTGATATACTGTGTGTCGAGTTCGTAGTATGTATCAGCCAGATTCTTCTGGATCACGTATATTCCACGGCGTCCCTTGTAGTCGTCCTTGAAAATATGATCCTCCTGGGCTGTGATTGTGTCGTAGCCGTTTCTCACATCTGAGTATGATACTTTTGAGTAGGAATAATGCTCGCCAAATGTGAAATCTCCAACATAGAACTGCTGCTCCTCGTCGTCATATCCGTAGATGAAGAGCTCGTGTGGGAATTTGTAGTCGGCACCGGAATCGCAGAGGATCTTAGCCTCGTCAAATACTCCGTATACATATCCGCCCAGATTGATGGTCTTCTTGATGAAAGTGAGAATATCTCCGCAGTAGCTCTCCACCTGCTCCTTTGTCATGAGAGAGAAGAGAAGATAAGGACATTCCTTAAGTGAACTGCTTCCCGGCATCATATCTGCAAGAAGCATCTCATCTCCTGTGAAGATCTCTTCGATGTTGTAACATCTTAACTGTATATAATTGCTGAATATCCAATTCTTGGCTTTCTCGTCGTCCCCTATGATCGAGAAAAGTGTGGCATGCCACTGCCAGGATGTTATCATTGGATAGCTTATTGGCAAAATCTTTTTGCTCATGTGCTTATTACCTCCATTTCATATTAAGATTACGTGATGTTAGCTGACCTTGGCTGCTACAGCCTTGACTACATCGTTCATGTCATAGTAGAGACCAAGTGCAAGCTCAGAATCATCAAATTCAATGTTAAAAGCCTGCTCAAGTCCGACGATGAACTGAATGATGGAAACGGAATTCACGCCATATTCGGTGGTGAGTTCTGCAGTCATGTCCAGCTTGCCCGCATCTATGTCTGGAAGAATATCAGAAAAAACCTCCAATACTTTTTTTGTTAATGTGTCTTTGTCCATTTCAAACCTCCCATTCGTTTTGATATGTTACCAATGCACGTTACTTATATTTTAATGTGTTTGACAGTATTTTTCAATAAAATTATTCAATCCGTACAGAAATATTTGTGCATTTTTGTGTTAAATGTTAAAATTACCGTGAAGTATATGGTGTAAAATATGGTATAGTTGAATAAAATATTATAATTTTTTTAAAAAAATCAGACAGTTGATGTAAAATATAGAACAACAATATACGATAAGGCAGGGTGATGGACATGAAGATAGTTGTTCTGGATGGATGTGCGGCGAATTCCGGCGATATTAGCTGGGACAGTATTGGCAAGTATGGCGAGCTGACGGTGTATGACAGAACCGACAGGTCAGAGGTGGTCTCAAGGATAGGCGATGCGGAGATCATAACAACGAACAAGACGGTGATAGACAGGGCTGTGATCGAGGCCTGTCCGAACCTCAGATATATAGGTGTGCTTGCCACCGGCTACAATGTGGTCGATGTGGAGGCGGCACATGAGCACGGCATAGTGGTTACAAATGTTCCGGCATACAGTACGGATGCTGTGGCGCAGTTTACATTTGCACTGCTTCTGGAACTGGCAAACAGGGTCGGGGCGCATGATGCGTCAGTGAAGGACGGTGGCTGGGTGAGAAGTAAGGATTTCTCCTACAGTGTGATGCCGACCATGGAGCTTGCGGGCAAGACTATGGGTATCATAGGCTATGGCAGTATAGGTATGAAGGTGGCTGAGATCGCACATGCATTTGGCATGAGGGTGCTGGTGAACAGCCGGACGAGGAAAGCCCTGCCGGATGGCGATTGGATAAGCTGGGCTGAGAGGGATGAACTGTTCGCACAGTCGGATGTGATAAGCATACACTGTCCTCTGTTCCCTGAGACGGAGGGAATGATAGACAGGAGTGCGATAGGCCGGATGAAGAAGACTACATTCATCATAAACACTGCCAGAGGCGGCTGCATAGTGGAGAAGGATCTGGCAGATGCCCTGAACGAGGAACGTATAGCTGGAGCCGCGGTGGATGTCATAGCACAGGAGCCTATGGCGGCGGACAATCCGCTTCTCACGGCAAAGAATGTGATCATAACACCACATATCGCCTGGGCACCGAAGGAGGTCAGGGAGAGACTTCTCAATATAGCGGGTGGCAATATAGAGGCGTTTCTCAATGGAAAGCCTGTAAATACAGTATAAAAAGAATAAGATTAGCCATTGAGCAGAAATTTAGCTGTAAGAAGAAAGGATAGATCAGGAAGATGGAGAGCAGTTCTTTTGAGGATGTGAACAGACTGGTTAGGTCTGAACTGTATGAGCACATGGATCCGGAATTTGGCAAATATCTGGCCATGAACCTTCCGGGCTGTGGCAATATAATAGGTGTGAGGCTGGATGACCTGAAGGAGATAGCCAGACAGATAGCCGACATAAACTGGAAGGAGTATCTGAAGCATGCGCCGGATGATACGCTGGAGGATGTGGTCATTCAGGGGCTTGTCCTTGGATTCGCACAGGGCAAGCTGGAGGAGATACTTGCATATGCCGATGAATTTGTTCCCAAGATAGACAACTGGTGGGTGTGTGACTCGTTCTGCAGTACATTTGTGGCGGCATCCATGTACCCGGAGATAGTGTGGGAATTCATCATGAAGTATATGGGAGATTCCGAGCTGAATCCTGCGTGGAGAAAGAAGGAGGAGGCAGAGATTCCAGAGGGACAGGGAGGCATCGCAGTAGGAACCTGGCAGGATATGTCCGATGACTTCAGACTCAGGTTCGTGGCTATCATGCTGAAGTGCTACTTTGTGAATGACAAGTATATCGACAAATGCCTTTATGCATTTGAACATATGCAGGATGGCGGCTACTATGCAAAGGACGGTGTAGCCTTTGGCCTGGCGGAGAGCTATTTCGTGTTCCCGGACAAGACGATTGAGTACATAAAAGGTGCACAGTTTGACAGGCAGATTCTGGAGATGACGAAGAACAAGATAGAGAAGATATACAGGCTGCCGGAAGCGGATGTGAACAGGTTTGCGGAAGTTATAAATGAATATTAAAATTAAGAGAAGGACATTATATTTGCAGGAGGAATTCTTATGAGAAATTTGAATGCGGATATGGATGTCCTTTTTGCTTTGGCTGAGATCAATAATATTGAAAATGAGTTTATGGTGGCAATGGTGCTGGTGATTGTCTGTTTGGCGGCTGCGGTATGTCTGACCGTATGGATAAGAAAATACGTCAGGGGAAATGCCTCAGGCAGTCTGGAAGATAGTCAGGATGAGCGGGAGGACAGGGAGTATTCATCGGAGGATAACTACATCGATGGTGATGCTGTAGCCATTGCCATTGCTGGAGCTTTGGGAGGAACAGCAAATATTTACAGTCTGAGGAGCAGTGATACAAGACTTAGAGTTACGGTGAACAACGGGGCGCTGGTGGACAGGAGAAAACTGAAAGCCACAGGAGCTCTGGGAATACTGGCAAAGGGCAGGCAGGTGCAGGTATTCTATGAGGATCAGGTGGAAAGGATATGCCGAGAGCTTGGAAGATATATAGATGGACACAGGAAAGATAATATTGAACAGGAGGCTGAGATCGATTATGAAAGAGTGCTTAAGAAGGTGTATGTGCCTGTTGAAGGTGATGTTGTGCGCGTATCTGATATACATTGCCTACAGAACCTGGGAGACGGGAGTGTCGGCTTGTGTGCGATTCGAGCCACACGGGGAGAGATCAGAGCGCCGTTTGACTGCAAGGCTGGATATAGTAAAGCCGGAGAAGGTCAGATAGAGTGTACATCTGAGGAAGGATACGTGGTCAGGATATATCTGATATCAGAGATCGACACCGGATGGCAGAGGACACAGAGCTATGTAGATATAAGACTTACATGTGGTGATGGTGAGAAGGTGCGAAAAGGAAGGCTGCTTGCAGAGTATCCATATGAGACGCTTGCTGGCAGAGGCGAAACTGTATATGCTGTGCTGGAGGTACATTCCGATGAAAATGCTGATACAGGTCATTCTGGTGGCATAGATAAAGGATATCAGCTTAAGATAAACCGGAGAGAGAAAGTGAATTATGAATATGTGGCATGCGAGCTTGTCGTCTGAAAAGCTCACATGCCATTTATTTACGCTCTGGTTGCCCTGTCTATGATCCCAGCAAGGGTATCTATGACCATAGCGGCATCCTGATCTTTGTATTTCAGGAAAGTATAAGCACAGCCTTGTACGAACATTGACACCTCAACATTCTTGGCAAGGTCATCTCTGAACTCGGGACGGGCGTCATATATCTTCTCCTTGATGAGGGCGTCGAGCTTGTTGGTCAGGACTCCATAGCTTCTATTGTCATCAGGAAAGAGTATGGAGAACAAATGTCCCTGGTTGATAAATGCGTTGCATAACTGCCTGCTTGCTTCTGCAGGATTGGTAAGCATATATTCTGGATTTGGAATGTCACCGATGAGGGACAGAAGAGCATCATTTTCGAGGTATTCCGACAGATCATATATATCCTGAAAATGCAGATAGAAAGTCTGCTTGCTGATATTGGCCTTTTCTGTGAGTTCCTTCACTGTGATCTTCTCCACAGGTTTGGTGGCACGCAGTTCGATAAATGCGCTGAATAAGCTGTTGCGTGTACGCTGAATCCTTCTGTCCATAAAAGCTCCTTTCTGATCATACAAAAGCTGTACGCGGGTAATGATTATAAATGGCTGTAAGCGCCCTGATGATGCTCTATGCATTATAATATAGAATACAACAAAAGAAAGATATAGTCAAAAAAACGTATATAAATATTAAATCTAATTGTCAATAATTGTCTGGAGTAAATTATTTTACTTTTATCAAAAAACGAATATTCATATAGCGGATGTGCAACGGTATACTGAAGGTAATTTACTACAGTCAAGAAATGACTGAGAGGGCTTGGATGATGGAACTTGAATACTAACTTTGTATGGAGGAAAAGTTATGGATTTGTATGAGTTTTATTCGGGAAGGTGCTTTGATGCCTACAATGAGCTCGGCGCACACGTTGTGAAGGAGAACGTGGGCAAGAGCAGGAGGAAAGCAGTGACAGGAGTGGACTTTGTGACGTATGCACCGAATGCGGAGTCGGTGACGGTTACAGGTGAGTTCAATTCATGGGGAGAGACTGCCATGGAGAGGTGTTACGATGGCAGCTTTTTCAAGTGTTTTGTGCCGGGGGCAAAGGCCGGACAGATGTATAAATATAAGATATACCAGAGAGATGGATATTGTGTGGATCACTGTGATCCGTATGGATTCGGCATGGAGCTGAGACCGGCATTTGCATCTATAATAAGAGATATGGATGAGTATACATTTGGCGATGCAAGATGGATGAGGACACGGAATGAGTGCAAGGGTGGTCCGCTCAATGTGTATGAGATGCACATGGGCTCATGGCACTGCAAGCCGGTGTATGATGAGAATGGAAAACAGCTGACACCGGAAGAAGTCATTGAGACTGACCGAGTTGCTGAGGGCTGGTATACATACAGAGAGATAGCACCGATGCTTGTGGAATATCTGAAAGAGCAGGGCTACAATTATGTGGAGTTTATGCCGCTTTCGGAGCATCCATGTGATGAGTCATGGGGCTACCAGAATACCGGATTCTTCAGTCCGACGGCTAGATACGGAACGGCGGATGACCTGAAGTTCCTCATCGACACGCTTCACAAGAACGGCATAGGTGCCATCATGGACTATGTGCCTGTGCATTTTGCACTGGATGGATATGGACTTGCAAAGTATGACGGAACCAATCTGTATGAGCATCCGACCGATGATGTGGGCTACAGCGAGTGGGGTAGTAAGAATTTCATCCATTCCAAGGGAGAAGTTCAGACATTTCTCAAGAGTGCGGCGAATTACTGGCTCACAGAGTATCATTTTGATGGCCTAAGAATGGATGCCATCAGCAGGATAATCTACTGGATGGGCGACGAGTCTAGAGGTGTAAATGACAGGGCGGTTGAGTTTATAAAGGGGCTTAACCAGGGACTTAAGGACAGACACCCGTCATGTATTCTCTGCGCCGAGGATTCCACGGACTACAAGGGAACCACCAAGGAAGTCGGATACGGCGGACTGGGATTTGACTACAAATGGGATATGGGTTGGATGAATGACACATTGAATTTCTTCAGAACTCTGCCGTTTTGCAGAGGCGACCAGTATCACAAGCTGACATTCTCCATGATGTATTTTTATAATGAGAGATACATGCTGCCACTCTCGCATGACGAGGTTGTACATGGCAAGGCAACCATAGCCCAGAAGATGGCGGGATCATATGAAGAGAAATTCCCAAATGCAAAGGCGCTCTACGCCTACATGTATGCGCATCCGGGCAAGAAGCTTAACTTCATGGGTAACGAGATAGCCCAGCTAAGAGAGTGGGACGAGAAGCGTGAGCAGGACTGGGATATACTGAAATACCCGAACCACGATTCATTTAACAGATTTATAAAAGATTTGAATAAGCTCTATCTGAAAGAGACTGCGCTGTCAGGGTGGGATGATGATCCTCACGGGTTTGACTGGATACTCTGTGGCAAAGAGCAGGATGTTGTATATATATTCCAGAGAGTTATTGAGGAAAATAAGATAGTAGTAGTCATGAACCTATCAGGAAATACATACAGGGATTATCATTTCAGATACGGCGAGGGCAATTCCATGAAAGTTCTCATGAACACGGACTGGAATAAATACGGTGGAAACACTAAAGACACCGTGAAGAGTATCAAGGGCGTATGCGGTGACTTCGGCTTTGATCTTCCAGCTCTGTCTGTAATGTATTTAAAGCCGGTGGATTAGTAAAAAGGAGAGATTATGATATTAGATGTAAGCAACCTTAGCCATGGATTTGGTGACAGGGCAATATTTGAAAATGTGTCATTCAGACTTCTGGCAGGTGAGCATATAGGGCTTGTCGGCGCAAATGGTGAAGGTAAATCAACCTTCATGAATATAGTGACGGGTAGTCTCATGCCGGATGAGGGTACAGTGACCTGGGCGAAGAATGTGAAGGTCGGATATCTGGATCAGCACACGGTCCTTGAGCCGGGCATGACCATAGGCGGAGTGCTGAGGGATGCGTTCTCCAGACTTTTCGATATGGAGAAGAGGATAAATGAGATATGTGACAAGCTGGCGGAGGTCACTGACGAGGATGAGATGAACACTCTTCTTGAGGAGATGGGACTTCTTCAGGATCTTCTGGACAGCCATGACTTCTATATAATAGATTCGAAGGTTGAGGAGGTTGCCAGGGCATTTGACCTGTTGCAGCTTGGACTGGACAAGGATGTAACTGAGCTGTCGGGCGGACAGAGAACCAAGGTTCTGCTGGCGAAGCTTCTGCTTGAAAAGCCGGAGATACTTCTGCTCGACGAGCCTACGAATTATCTTGATGCACACCATATAGAGTGGCTCAAGAGATACCTTCAGGAATACGAGAATGCGTTTATTCTTATATCCCATGACATTCCGTTCCTGAATTCAGTTGTAAATATCATATACCATATGGAGAATTGTCAGCTGGGCAGATATGTCGGCGATTATGACAAGTTCCAGGAGGTGTATGCGGTGAAGAAATCCCAGCTTGAGGCTGCGTACAGAAAGCAGCAGCAGGAGATATCTGAGCTGAAGGATTTTGTGGCGAGAAATAAAGCCCGGGTTGCCACAAGAAATATGGCTATGTCCAGACAGAAGAAACTTGACAAGATGGATGTCATTCAGCTTGAGCGTGAGAAACCGAAGCCTGAGTTCAACTTCAAGGAAGCGAGAACCTCTGGTAAGGTCATATTCGAGACTGATGATCTGGTGATAGGTTACAGCAAGGACAAGCCGCTTTCCAAACCGATGAATCTCCGCATGGAGCGCGGTGACAAGATAGCCATCACAGGAACGAATGGTATAGGAAAGACGACATTCCTGAAGAGTGTGCTTGGACTTATCCCAGCTATATCCGGCAAGGCGCAGCTTGGCGACTATCTGCACATTGGATACTTTGAGCAGGAGGTTAAGCCGAGCGAGAATACATGCCTGCAGGAAATCTGGGAGGAATTCCCGGGATATACCCAGTATGAGGTACGTGCGGCTCTTGCCAAATGCGGACTTACCACCAAGCATATCGAGAGCAAGGTGAAGGTCCTCTCGGGCGGCGAGCAGGCGAAGGTGAGACTTTGCAAGTTAATCAACACTGATACAAATGTGCTTCTGCTTGACGAGCCGACAAACCATCTTGACGTTGATGCCAAGGATGAATTGAAGCGTGCTCTTTCCGAGTATAAGGGGTCTATACTTCTGGTATGTCATGAGCCTGAATTTTATGATGGCCTTGTGACAGACGTGTGGAATCTGGAGCAGTACACGCTGCTCCAGTGATCAGATATTATAAAATTGTCAGGTTCAAATAGATTTTTTGAACCTGGCAATTTTTTAGCGTAAATTTGACTAATCGCAATTCCTATATTATTCTATATAGGACAGTTTAATATGGTAAAGTGCTAAAGATAAATGCGCACTCAGCGTAGAAATAGATACATCTGCTCAAAAAGTACTGTATAATCGTACGGATATAGACGCAGGTGAAAAATAATATTAGGATGGAGATGTTAGATGAATATACTTGAGAGTTTAAAGGATAAATTACTTGTTGCAGACGGGGCATTTGGAACCTGTTATGTGGGAATGTACGGAGAGCAGGGAACTGTCGCTCCTGAGCTTGCAAACATGCGCCACCCGGAGCGGGTACTTGAAATCCATAAAGAGTATGTGAAGGTGGGAGCCGGGCTTATAAGGACAAATACATTTGCGGCAAATACAGCGAGCCTTGATGCTGACACGGATTATGTCATTTCAAATGTGCGTGCGGCGGTAAAGCTTGCGAAGCAGGCTGCGGACGGCGAAGCTGGAACGGATCACAAAAAGGTATACATTGCCGGAGATATAGGCCCAATACCTGCGGATGCCGGTCTTACACTGAATGAAAGGGCGTCACAGTACAAGCTGCTGGGTGAGGCGATGCAGGACATGGGAGTGGATATCATCTGGTTTGAGACATTTCCTGAGTTCAATGTGCTCGAGCCTGTGGTGAAGCACCTGAAGGCAAGAAAGGACACGCCGGTCATGGTGTCGTTCTGCGTGAACCAGTTTGGGTACAGCAACTGTGGATTTTCGGCAAGGGCATTGCTCTCCCAGGTGGCAGGAAATCAGGACGTGGACTGTGTTGGATTCAACTGCGGAGTTGGTCCGTACCATATGCTTCAGCTTCTGAAAAAGCTGGATATAGACTGCGGAAAGCCTGTATCAGTCATGCCGAATGCGGGATACCCGAAGTTTACACAGAGCAGACTGGTGTTCAATGACAACAAAGAGGGATTCATAGATAAGATCCAGGACATAGCGGCGCTTGGTGCAGATATCATAGGAGGATGCTGCGGAACAAATCCTGAATACATACATCAGATCATGGAACGGGTGAAAACCGGAGATATTGCAAAGGCTGCCAAGGTTCATGTGGAAAAGGTACAGGCTGACAGTGCTGTAAAGGACAATTTCCTCAAAGGACGTCTGGAGCGTGGCGGGGCAGCCACAAAAAATGCCGACGGACACAAGCATAAGCTGATTGCTGTGGAGCTGGCACCTCCGGTGGATGTCAATGATCAGAAGCTGCTTGATGCAGCCCATATACTTAAGCAGTCACATGTGGATGTGGTGACATTCCCTGATTCGCCATCGGGAAGAACCAGAGCGGATTCCATACTCATGGCGGAGAAAGTGCATAAGGAGACAGGACTCAGGGTCATGCCGCATCTGTGCTGCCGTGATAAGAATGCCATAGCCATAAGGGGAAGCGTGCTCGGTGCACAGCTTAATGGCATAAAGGATTTCCTTGTCATAACAGGTGATCCGGTTCCGGTCATGTTCAGACAGACGACCAGGAGCGTGTTCAACTTTGATTCAGTCGGAATGATGAAGCTGCTGCAGTCTATGAACGAAGAGGTGTTCAGCGGGGATAAGATCACCTACGGCGGAGCGATCAACCAGAACAGACTTAACACAAAGTTTGAGATAGACAGAATAAAGAGAAAGATGGAAGCCGGGGCTGAATTCTTTCTGACACAGCCGGTGTTCTCCAGAGAGCAGGCGCAGATCCTCAGAGACATGAAGGCTGAGACCGGCGCGACAATACTTGTGGGAATCATGCCACTTGTCAGCAGGAGAAATGCCTTGTTCATGAAAAATGAGATGGCGGGCATAGAGATCCCGGACGAGATTATAGAGAGATACAGTGGAAATGCCACAAGGCAGGAAGGCGAGGAGTGCGGCATACAGATCGCCAGAGATATACTTGAGTACACTTCGGATTTTGCAGATGGATATTACTTCTCGTTCCCATTCAACAGAGTACATATGCTGGCACATATCGTTGACTAAAATGTGAGTCAAGGTTATTATGGAATAAGCGGTGTTGCCGGGGAAAACAGGGATTCTGGAGCAGCGCTATATAGGAGAGGCGCTGTTATATATACAGTAGATAAAATACAGGATGCGCGGGTGCGCAGAAAGGAACAGACATGGATTACAATAGTTTAAGTCTTAAGATGCATGAGGAGCACAAGGGTAAGGTAGAGGTAGTGTCCAAGGTGGCAGTGAAGAACAGAGACGATCTGAGCACGGCTTACACACCGGGCGTTGCAGAGCCTTGCAGGAAGATCCGTGACAATAAGGCTGACGTATACAAATATACATGCA